>JAWVGM010000076.1:0-6555 GCA_033855075.1 Solirubrobacteraceae bacterium
GCCGCGGTGTGCAGCACGATGCCCAGCCCGCTCGCGGTGACCGAGACGTCGTTGACCATGCTGACCTCGAGGTGCTCGTGCGCGCCGGAGCCGCCGGCCGACGCTGCCGCCGTGCCCTGCAGGCCGATGAGGACGGGCGCGATCATGAGCCCCGCGCCGTGCGCCGTCGACATGAGAAACGACCACCACGTCAGCTCGCGGCGGTTCACGCGCATGGTCGTCCAGCGCGGGTGCAGTCGCGGCTTGACGAAGCGGAAGATGCCGAAGCACAGCAGCGTGATCGCCGCGCCGACGTGCAGCACCTGCGGATCGACGATCGCCGCCGCGCCGAGCACGATGCCGACGACGAGCACGAGCGACAGCTCGTGGCCGATCGCGATCGGCACGAGGGACTGCAGCACCGCCCGGCGGCTGCGGTGCTGCATCCCCTGCGAGACCGCGAACAGCCAGCCCATCGCCGGGTTGAGGCCGTGGTAGGCCCCGAGCCCGATCAGCGTGAGCCAGAGCGCCGTGTTGCTCACGGGAAGCAGTAGGAGTCAGACGAGGCGTCCCCTCCCTGCAGCCGGACCTGGTGCGGGCGTTCCCCGTCGTAGGAGACGAAGAAGTCCGGGTCGAGGTCGAAGAACCCGCCGCCGGGCTCGCTGTCGATCTTCACGAGCCAGCCGTCGATGCCGTCGGGATAGAACTGCGCGTCCCAGGAGGCGTAGAGCGAGTTGGTCACATACACGCGCTTGCCGTCGCGGCTGACCTCGACCATCTGCGGCCCGCCGTTCACCGGCCCGGACGCCGGATGGGGCGAACGCGCGACGATCCCGCCGATCTTGACCGTCCCGGTCTCCCGCGGGTTGTGCGGATCGGTCACGTCGTAGCGCTTGAGCTCGCCCGTGCCCCAGCAGGACACGTACAGCGTCGAGTCGTCGACCGACAGCGCGATGTCGGTGACGAGCGGCGGCACCGCCCCGAACGGCTTGAGTGCCGGCGGCAGCTGGTCCTCCTCCGCGGGCACCGGCGGGATCGTGATGACCTTCGTCGCGTCCAGGCTGCCGTTGCCGTTGGGATGCCACAGCCAGATCGACGCCGACAGGTCGACCGTCGACACGACGACGCCGACGAACCCGTAGGGCTTCGTCGGATCGTGCGCGGGCCGCAGCTCGAGCACCATCTGATGCTCGGCGCCGAGGTCGATCGCCTGCTTGTGGCGGCGCTTCTTGAGATCCCAGACGTGCAGCTGGTGGCCGTACTTCCCGCCGAGCAGCAGGTCGGGCACGATCCCGTCCTCGACCATGTTGGGAAAGCCCCACTCGCTGGTCAGCACGGTGTCGTAGCCGATGTTCCACCACACGTCGTAGGCGAGCTCCTGCGGTCCGCGGTCGATCTCCCACTGGCCGAGCGGGTCGAACGTGTCGTGGTCGAGCAGGAACACGCCGCCGGGCCCGTCGCCGTCCGGCGCGCCGAGGGCCGAGACGTACAGGCCGTCGGGCCCGCAGTGGATCGTGTGCGGGCGGCTGTAGCCGGTGCGGTGCGCGATCGCGTCGGGCTCGACGACCTTGATGAGCTTCGGCTGGCTCGGGTCGTCCTTGACGTCGATGACGTGGATGCGTGAGGAGCGCAGGCCGGGGACGAGCAGGTAGCGGCGCTCGACGTGCGGGTGCGGTGCCCACGGGCACAGCGCCGAGGAGCACGCGTTCCAGCCGAAGTGGTGCAGTTCGTCGCCCACGTTGGGCATCTCGAGCCGGCTGATCTGCTGGCCGTACGTCGACGAGCCCGGCTTCAGGTCGACCACGGTGAGCGCGTCCGGGCGGCTGTCGCCGTTGGATCCGGTGTTGAGGGTCACGACGTAGGCGAGCTCTTCGGGCGGCGCCTCGGCGGCGAGCCGCGGCGAGGCGTAGAACGTGGAATCAGGCTTCAGGGTGGCCATCCGGCACCTCTCGAGTCGGGGTTCTGGACAAAAGTACACAAAGCTGATCAGGTTTATGCATATTATGCCGGGATGGCTCGTTTCGACATCCACCAGCACCTCTGGCCCGAAGAGCTCGTGTCCGCCCTCTCGTGGCGGCGCAAGCCGCCGATGGTCCGCCGCGCCGGACCGGGACGGTGGGTGCTGCACCTGCGCGACGAGCCCGAGTACGCGTTCGACATGCGCGACCACGACCCCGACGCGCGGGCCGCGCAGCTGCAGCGCGACGGCATCGATCGCGCGCTGATCTGCCTGTCGAGCCCGCTGGGCATCGAGGCGCTGGCGCACGAGGAGGCCGAGCCGCTCATCGACGCCTACAACGCCGGCGTCCTCGAGCTCGGCGCGTCGTTCGGCGCGTGGGGGGCGCTCGCACTGCGCCCGGCGGATCCCGACGACGTCGACGCGCTCCTCGATGCCGGCGCGATCGGCATCTCGCTGCCCGCAGGTGCGCTCGGCGGCCCACAGACCTTGGAGCGCTGCTCCGCTGTGCTCGCCCGGCTCGAGCAGCGGGGGGCGCCGCTGCTCGTCCATCCCGGGCCGGGGCCGTGGTTCTCCTGGCGCCCACCGGCGCACGGCGAGCCGGGCGTGCCAGGCTGGTGGCCGGCGATGACGCGGTATGTCGCCGACATGAACGCCGCCTGGCATGCCTTCGCGGCATTCGGGCGTGAGCGCCACCCGACACTGCGCGTCGTCTTCGCGATGCTCGCGGGCGGCGCGCCGCTGCACATCGAGCGCCTGGCCGCGCGCGGCGGGCCCACCGAGGCGATCGCCGACGAGCGCATCTTCTACGACACGTCCTCCTACGGCGTGCGCACGATCGACGCGATCGTGCGCTGCGTCGGCATCGACCAGCTCGTCTACGGCTCCGACCGGCCGGTCGTCGATGCACAGTCGCCGTCGCTGCTCGGCAGTGCGGCGCGCGAGGCGATGGTCGGCACGAACGTCGTGCGCCTGCTGGGCGACGGCGTGCAGGGACAGGCGGTGGCAGCGTGACCCAGCCCCGGCCGAATCGTGATCTCACGCGAGCGGAGCTGCGCGCGGTGGTCGCCGGCCTCGCCGCGCAGCCGGAGGCGTGGCGGCACCTCGTCCACCACGACCCCACGGCGCGCACGTACGAGCAGTTGCTCCGCGACGAGCACGTCGCCGTCTGGCTCATCTGCTGGCTGGACGACCACGACACCGGCTTTCACGACCACGACGTGTCCTCGGGCGCGCTCGCGGTGGCGCAGGGCGCGGTCATCGAGGAGCGCCTGTCGCTCGGCGGTCCCCCCGTCCAGCGGCGCGTGCGCGCCGGCGAGGCCCTCGACTTCGCGGCGTCGGACATCCACCGCGTCGCCCACGGCGGCGAGGGTCCCGCGATCACGATCAACGCGTACTCACCGCCCCTGTGGCGTATGGGCGCCTACGAGACCGCGCCGACCGGCGAGCTCATGCGCCATTCGATCTCCTACGCCGAGGAGTTGCGCCCGCTCGATCTCGTCGCGCCGGTCTAGACGTCCGCGGGGCCCGGCACAGCCGTTATCGTCGCGCCGGATGCGCCGCCGCGCCGCCCAAGTCCTTCTGCTGTCGGTCCTCGCGCTCGCCGGCTGCGGCGGCGCCAAGAGCGACGAGGACGCCGTGCGCGACGCGGTCCGTTCGTCGTTTCAGAGCACAGATCCAGCCGACTGCGCACCGGGGAACTCGCAGACCGCGGCGTTCCTGCGGCAGGTCACGTTCGCGAGCCCGTCCGTGCAGGACCTCTACGAGCAGCGCTGCCGCGCGAACCCCACGCGCTTCGCGGCGACGGAGGTGTCGGTCGCCGCGGTCAAGGTCACAGGCGATGCCGCGGACGCGACGTTCCACGCCACCGGTGGGCAGTACGCCTTCGCCCGGGCGACCGCTGCGCTGAAGAAGAGCGACGGCCGTTGGCGGCTGGATCGCCTTGAGTCGGTCAGGCTCGATCGTCCGGCCTACGACCGCCGCCAGGCGCAGCTGGCCAGCGGCGTGGGCGGGCTGTCGGCCGCCGACGCGGCCTGCTTTTCGCGGCGGCTGGCGAAGGTCGCCGACGCGGCCCTCGAACGGGCGATCGTCGCCGCGCAGCCCGCCGTCTTCGCCGACGCATTCCTCGTGTGCTTCATCCGGCCCGAGTTGCGCAAGGGCGGCCTCACGCTGAGCGCCACGCGCTGCGTCGTCGTGCGGCTGCGGCGCGACCCCGAGAGGCTCATGCGGCTCGTCTTCGGCGGGACGAAATCCGCCCAGCGCACGCTCCAGCGTGACGTCGCCCGAGCCGCGAGGTCATGCACCGCGCGCTGACCATCGTCGTCCTCGCGGCCCTGGCGCTCCTCGCCGCCTGCGGGTCGGCGAGCGACGAGGAACGCATCGGGGCGCTCATCCGCAAGAGCGCCACGAGCAAGGACCCGCGCGTGTGCTCGGGCGGCACGGAGTCGCTGCTCGCACAGACCTCGTTCGGCAACAGCGCGGTCGCCAAGCTCAACGAGAGCTACTGCCGCGCGAACATCAAGACGCTCACGCCGGACTCCGTCGCCGTCTCGAGCGTGAAGGTCACCGGCGACACCGCCGAGGCGACCTACACGACGACCGGCGGAGCGCTCGGCTACGACCGGGCCACGATCGAGCTGACCGACGACGGCGGAAGCTGGCGCGTCAAGCGCTTCAAGGCGATCCGCCTGAACCGCGCCCAATTCGACGCCAGCACGCTCAAGCAGCTCACGAGCCCGCCCGACGCCCTGGCTCCCGCGGCCGGCAGGTGCTTCATCCGCGTGCTGCACACGCGCAGCGACCGCGAGCTCGAGCGCAGGCTGCTCGCCGCCGACCCCGGCTTCATGGTCGAGCCGGCGATTCGCTGCGCCATGGTTCCCGAGCTGCGCAAGGCCGGCGTCACCGGGCCGACGCGCAGGTGCATCGTCGGGCGGCTGCTGGCGCGCACGCCCAAGCGCGTCGCCGAGATCCTCTTCGAAGCGGGATTCGGCTCATCGGCCCGCGGCAAGCGCCTCATGAAGCGCGTCATCCGCGAGTGCGTCTGAGAACGAGCGGCGGCCCGCCTCCGCCGGCCACCTGGCACGCTCCGGCACCGCTACCCCAGCAGGCCGTCGACGAGCGCGACGCCTTCGCGCGCCATGCGCGAGCGCGGGACGACGAGATCGAAGCCGGCTTTCATCGCCGCCTCGCGCGTCTCGACCTCGGTGTGGCGGTAGAACGCGAGCGTCTTGCAGTCGTGCAGCTCGCCGCCGCTGGCCAGCGTGTCGACGATGCCCACGCCGTCGATCTCGTCGCTGCACAGATCGACGATGAACAGGTCGCTGCCGGCGATCTGATCCCACGCGGCGGGCTCGGAGGAGATGACCTCGACCTCGTGACCGGCGTTCGCCAGCATGCCCTGCACCTTGGAGCCGAACAGCAGGTCTGGCAGCAGCGCGAGGACCCGGGCCATCGGGACTACTGCGCGCGGCTGCGCTTGAACTCGTCGCGGACCGACTGCGGGCGGCCCCACATCTGCTTGACCTCGACGCGTCCTTCGCGCACCTCGCGCAGGGCGAGCTCGCCCTCGATGCCGGCGTCGTCGAGCAGCTTCAGCGTGCCGTGGACCGTGGGCGCGGCGGCGGCGTGGCCGAACCGGTGGGCGACGAGCAGCCGCCAGTGCCAGTCGTGGCGCGAGTAGGGCTGCGCGTTGCACGTCACGAGGTACGTCGCCGCGTCGATGTAGCGGTCCTCGTCGAAGATGCGCAGGTCGAGCTCGAGGTCGGTCCAGTCGTCGGGCAATGCGTCGACGAGCTCGGTGAACGTGTCGGCGAGCGCCATGGCGGCGAAGGGTATTGAACCCACGCCGGCCGGGGACGGGCGCGGGCTATCCTCGACCGCATGGCCACGATCACCGACGAACTCACGGCCGAGTACCGCGCGCTGAGCGAGACGTGCGGGCTCGTGGACCGCTCCGAGCGCGGCAAGCTCACGCTCACGGGCGCGGATGCGAAGGCATTCCTCGCCGGCCAGGTGACGAACGACACCGAGGGCCTGCAGGACGGCCACGGCTGCTACGCCGCCTTCCTCACCCACAAAGGCAAGATGCTCGGCGACCTGCGCATCCTCGCGGTCGGCGGCGAAGCGCCCGAGCTCCTGCTCGACACCGAGCGCGCGACGCTCCAGGCGCTGTTCGACATGATCCGGCGCTTCAAGATCGGCTTCGACGTCGAGCTGCACAAGGGCACGCTGCAGAAGGGGCTCCTGTCGCTCATCGGCCCGGACGCCCGCACGATCACCGGCGCCGAGGACCTGCCCGACGACGAGCACGCCCATCGCGAGAGCACGATCGCCGATCTGCCGGTGCGGCTCATCGTCACCGACGTGGGCATCGACGTCCTGTGCGACGCCGACGACACCGAGGCGATCCGCGGCGCGCTGCAGGGCGGCGACGCGGCGCCGGTGTCCGAGGACGCTGCCGAGATCATCCGCGTCGAGCGCGGCCGCCCGCGCTACGGCCACGAGCTCGACGACGCGACGATCCCCCAGGAAGCCGGCCTCAACGAGCGCGCGGTCAGCTTCACGAAGGGGTGCTACGTCGGCCAGGAGACCGTCGCGCGCCTCTATTACAAGGGCAAGCC
>JAWVGM010000077.1:0-4339 GCA_033855075.1 Solirubrobacteraceae bacterium
GGCGCCGCCGTCGGCGACGGCGGCGACGTCGTAGCCCTCCGCGCTGAGCGTCCGCTCGAGCATCCGGCGGATCGGCGCGTCGTCGTCCACGAGTAGGACGGCCGCTTCTGCCATGCGATCGAGTGTAGGGGCCGCTAGAGGCGCTTCTCGCCGAAGAACGTCGCGACGGGGTTGGCGTTGAAGTTCTCGATGGCCTCGTATCCGGCGCGCTCGTACATGCGCTGCGCGCGCATCTGACGCGGCCCCGTGTCCAGGCGCGCGATCTCGTAGCCGAGACCCCGCGCCAACCGCTCGAGCTCCTCGAGCAGCTCCCGTGCCACGCCGCGGCCGCGCGCCTCCTGGACGACGAACATCTTCTTGATCTCGCACGCGTCGTCGGACAACGCCTTCACGCCGCCGCAGCACACCGGGGCGCCGTCGTCGAATCCGACGACGAACGCTCCGCCCGGCGGGCTGAGCTCAACCGGGCCGGCCCTGGGCATGTCGGGACCGTCGAGGTTCAGCCCGTCGTACATCGCGGCGATCTCGTCGCGCATCCCCTGGACGAGCGACGCGGCCGGCTCCTCCCCGGGCGGGCACGGCTGAAACGCGACGGCGACCGCGTCCGCCCCGCTAGACGGCCAGCTCGGCCTCGGCATTGCGGATGATCCGCTTGCCGTTCTGCTCGCAGGTCGTCTCCACAACGGCGATGCCGTCGGTCACCTCGCGCACACTGCCCGTGACCGTCAGCTCCTGCTCGGGCACTCCCATGCCGCGGAACTGCACGTTCAGGCGCCGCAGCGCCTGCGGGTCGCCCGCCGACTCGGTGACCGCGCGCGCGACCTGGGCCATCGACCACAGGCCGTGCAGGATGCAGCCGGGCAGGCCGACCTGGTGGGCGAATTCCTCGTCGATGTGGATCGGGTTGAAGTCGCCGGACGCTCCCGCGTAGCGGATCGTGAGGTAGCGGTCGGGCGTCACCTTCAGGGGCGCGATCTCGTCGCCGGGCTCGAGCGCCATCTCACTCCCCCCGCACGATGTTCGACCACGTGCCCACGCAAACCGTGTCGCCGCGCTGATTCGTGGAGACGGTCTCGAAGACGAAGACCCCGTTGCCGCGCATCTCGCTGACGTCAGTGAGGGTCGCGGTGGTCGCGATCTCGTCGCCCGCGACGACGAGCGGGCCCCACGTGAACTCCTGCCCGGCGTGGACAAGCCGCGAGAAGTCGATGCCGATCTCCGGGTCGAACAACGCGGCGGTCACGGCCGGCCCGCTGTACACGACGACGAACATCGGCGGCGCGACGACGTCGCCGTAGCCCGCCGCATGCGCGGCGTCGACGTCGAGGTACAGCGGGTTGGTCTCCCCGACCGCGCGCGCGTACTCGCGGACCTTCTCGCGGCCGACCGCGTAGGTGCGGGCGGGAAAGGACGTGCCGATGGCGTCGGTGTTCAGGTCCATTGACGTCCGAGTGATAGCAGGGGCGGGCCGCGGTCAGAGGATGAACGGCACGGTGCCGCCGTCGGCCGACCACGCGGCGCCGGTGACGGTGCTCGCCTGCTCGGAGCACAGAAACACGACGACCGCCGCGATCTCCTCGGGCTCGGCGAAGCGCCCGAGGGGGATCTTCGCCCGCTGCGCGGCGAGCGCCTCGTCGGCGGAGACGCCGCGCGCCTGCGCGGCCTGCTCGGCGAGACCGCCCGGCGCCGTCCACAGCGGCGACGCGACCGCGCCGGGGGCGACAGCGTTGACGAGGACGCCGTCGCCGGCGTGCAGGTCCGCGAACACGCGCGACAGCGAGAGCTGCGCCGCCTTGGTGACCGAGTACGCCGGGTTGGTCAGCGATGGGCGCTTGCCCGCGGACGAGCAGACGTTGACGATCCGCCCCCAGCCCGCCTGCGCCATCCGCGGGGCGGCGACGCGCATGAGGCGCATGGGACCCATGACGTGCAGCTCCCACTGCGCCTGCCAGTCCTCGTCGGTCAGCTCGTCGATCGAGCGCACGAAGCTCGTCCCCGCGTTGTTGACGAGCACGTCGATCGCGCCGAAGCGCTCGACGCAGGCGTCGACGATCCGCTCGGCGGCCGCGGGCTCGGTCACGTCCGCGGCGACGTAGTCGCCGTCGGGGCTGATCCGCGCGAGCTCCTCCTCGTTGCGGGCGACGGAGAGCACGCGCGCGCCCTCGGCGACGAGCAGCGCGGCGCTCGCGCGGCCGATCCCGCTTGTCGCGCCGGTCACCACGCACGCCCGGCCGGCGATCCCGAGGTCCATCAGCCGCGCGCCTGCTTGACCTCGTAGAGGATCTCCAGGAAGCGCTCCGGGTCCCATTCGTCGGCGCCCGCGACGCGCGGGCGCAGGGCGCCGTCCAGCCGTTTGGCGACGCGGACGCGAGCGTCCTTCGTCAGCCCCTCGCGGCGCTCGAGGAACGCGCGAACCGTGGCGACCTCATCGGCCGGTATGGCGCTGACGTCCCACGTCGCGCCCGCGCCCGCCACCAGCGCGGACGGCGCCTGGGTCGGCTTGACCCTGTCGACCCCGCGGCGATCGCGGATGACGACCGTGTCGGCGGCGAGGTCGCCGGGGCGCTGGTTGCGCTTCGTGACGAGGATCGAGATGAACGTCGGCACGTAGCTGAGCGGGAGCCCGTCGACGAGCCGCAGGACGTTGCGGATCGCGCTTGCGAGCAGGTCGACCGGGCGCCCGCTGGAGCGCACGACCCGCAGCCCGCTCCAGCGCTTGCCGGGCGTGCGCCCGCCGGCGAGCGTCTCGAAGGCGACGTCGTAGCCGATCATCAGCAGCCCGGTCAGCGGGATCGCCACGGCGTACGCGAGATCGTTGAACAGCGCGACGAGCACGATGAGGACTGGGACGACGAGGATCGCCTTGAGGAGGAGGTCGACGCCGCCCGCAACGATGCGCGAGCCGAGCCCCGCAAGCGTCATCTCGAGCGACACGCCTTCCGGCGTCGGGATCGTGATGCGATCCTCGTACTCCATGGCCCTGAAGGTAGAGCGTTTTCGGCAGGAGCGAGAGAGCGACTGGCGCGAGCTCGACGAGCTGCTCGGACGCCGCCGCCGCGACCGCCGCGACGCGCGCAGCGTGTTGCGCCTGGCGGCGCTCTACCGCGGCGCGGCTGCCGATCTCGCGCTCGCCCGCCGGCGCTATCGCGACGACCCGATCGTCGTGCGGCTCGAGTCGCTCGTCGTGCGCGCGCGCCAGGCGGTCTACTCCGAGGAGCCGCGCCGTGCCTCCCCGCGCGAGTTCTTCGGCCGGACGTACTGGCAGCGCGTCCGCGAGCGGCCTGGGGCACTGTGGCTGGCCATCGGCTTTCTGCTCGTTCCGGCGATCCTCGCCGCGATCTGGGCGATGGACGATCCCGGCTCGGCGCTGGGGCTCGTGCCCGGCAACCTGCGTGGCGCGGTGCAGCCGGCCGGCGACACCGGCATGACGCCGACCGAGTCGGCCGCGTTCTCGAGCACGGTCCTGACGAACAACCTCCAGGTCACGTTCCTCGCCTTCGCCGCGGGGATCTTCTTCGGGGTCGGGACCGCCGTCGTGCTCGCCTACAACGGCGCGACGCTCGGGGCGGTCTGCGGCGGCGCGATCGGCGCGGGCAACGGCACGACCTTTCTCGAGTTCGTCGCCGCGCACGGCATCATCGAGCTGTCGTGCATCGCGGTCACCGCGGCGGCCGGGCTGCGCGTCGGCTACGCGATCGTGGCGCCCGGGGCGCGCCCGCGGAGGGAGGCAGTGGCCTTGGAGGCCCGGGCGGCGATCGCGATCGTGCTGGGGACCATTCCGTGGGTCGTTCTGGCGGGGCTGATCGAGGGGTTCGTGACGCGGGCGGGGTTCGGGTTGGTGCCAGGGCTGGTGCTGGGGGTGGCGGTGGGGGCGGTGTACTGGACGCTGGTGGTGGTGCGGGGGCGGCCTGCGGCTTCCCCGGTCTCCCCGGCCGGCGTCGGGTCGCTCAGCGCGGGGCGGGTCTCGCCCGCGCAGGCGCGCTGAAGGCATCGCTACAGGAGCCGCGATTGGGCCGCGTGCCGGCTCGCACGGCGCGCGTTTCGCGCCCACGGGTCGCCAGCGCGAGAAGGGCCGCGCGGCGCCGTGCTGCAAATCGAGTTGAACCGGATTCGGGTCGGATGAGCGCGCGAAGTTGAGCCGCGTATAGGGGCTCAACTACGCACGCATGGGCCGCCGGAGCCCGAGCCGCATGTCCCGGCTCAGGCGCCCCGCACTGCCGATCGCGCCCGGCCGCGTGTTCCTTCGTCGATGCTGTCGACGCGCCGCAGCTCATCCCCAAACCCGCGGACGATCTACAACCGAGCTCGCGACTTCGCCCGCAGATACTCCCCCACGCAC
>JAWVGM010000078.1:0-2524 GCA_033855075.1 Solirubrobacteraceae bacterium
CGTCGTTTGTGAGTGTGAGCACCTCATCGAACGTGTCAAGGTCAGCCACGAAGTCCACGCGTCCACCCTACGCATGCGGCCAACGGCCGATCCGAACGCCGTAGCGAACGAAAGCGACGTCGTGCGGGCAAGCTCACGTCGATTGTGACCGGATGCCGAACCCCAGTCGGCACAACGTCCGCCGACGACGGCCGGGTCGGCACACATCGTCACAAGAAGGTCCCGTACGGACGAGACGCCGTCCCGGTCACCGATCGCTATCCGGTGTCCGTTCCACGACACTAGGCGCTGGCGCTACTGCTCGGCGCGGAGTTGTTCGATCGCGGCCCGAAGCTGGTGCTGTTCGTCAGGAACCCGGGCGCGCTCGGTGCCGGACATGCGCCGAATCTGCACGTCCAGCACCGCGGTGGCCTGCCCTTCGTCGATGTCGAGGCGTGCACGCACCTTCTGCAGCGCCTGGTCCGTGTCGGCACTGCTTACGACAGCCTCGACGACGCCCGCGAGATGATCCTGGGCACGCGTAAGGCCAACTAGGACGTGCTCTCGGCGTAGAGCCGCGGCCAATCGGTCCTCGCGCGTTGGGAGGTCGGTCATGATCCTCATTCTGCCGCGCCCTCGACCCGCTCAGCGATCGCTGACCCGGTAGGCCGTGCCGCAGCCGACAGAGAGGCTCAGTCATCTCGCGCCTTCTTATGTTGGCTCGAGCTGAAACCGGCCATGCCACGGGCAGTCATCGTGCACGCCGGCGCAGCGGTGCTCGGCCGTCTTTCCGACGAGGTCTCCCGCGAGGTAGCTGTGCAGCTCGGCGCACTCGCCGCGCGGGGGAAGGTGTAGATCGTCGAGGCTGAGATTCGTGGCGACAGCGCGCAGACGATCGAGGTGACTCCGTTCCTGCCGGTGAGCCGAACGGCCGCCGGCTGACCCACCCAGCCGGCAGGGCCACCGGGCGAGCACTGCCCTAGCCATCCCACAGATCATCTCCACGGCGTTGCAGACGAGGATCGGCCGATCGAGAACTGCGGCAGCCACGGATGACCGCCAGCCAGCAGCATCGGTACGCCGGTTGGGGTTCGACGTACGCGACGGCGGGCTCGCCGTGCATGCAGCGATGAGTCGGCCCGCTTCCTCGGGTCTACTTGCCCATGGCCGGGGCGGCGCAGAGGGCGCCGTCCCACCAAGTCGAGGAGAGACGATGCATTCGACGGTCCACTCGTTCCGCACGCCCGACGGCATCAGGCTCGGGGTCGAGCACTTCGGCGATGCGGCTGCGCCCCTCGTGCTGCTCGCGGGCGGCACAACCATGCTCTCCTGGCCCGACGCGCTCTGCGAGACCCTCGCCCGCGGCGGCCGTCACGTCGTGCGCTACGACCAGCGCGACGCTGGCGCATCGACGACCGTCGACCCCGAGGCGCCGGCGTACACGCTGCGGGACCTCGCCGCCGACGCCGCCGCCCTCGCCCGCGGACTCGATGGCCGGCCGGCGCACCTGGCCGGCATCGGCGTCGGCGGGATGGTCGCCCAGGTCGCCGCGCTCGACCATCCGGGCACGTTCTCGACACTCACGCTCGCCGGGACGCGGCCCGTCGCACCGGGCCGGGTCGACGACGACCTGCCCGACCACGACGCGGCGACAATGAAGCGACGGTTCGCATTATCGATGCCTGATTGGTCCGATCGCCCTGCCGTGGCGGAGTTCGCCGCCGCTCGCGCGGTGATCCTCGGCGACGACCCCGCCGCGGCACGCGCGACCGCCGAGCGCATCTTCGACCGCACGCCGGGCACGGAGCCCGCGGTCCAGATGGCCAATCAGTTGGGCATGGTCTTCTCCAAGCTCGACTGCGAGCCGCGCTGGCGCGAGCGCCTGCCCGAGCTCGCGATACCGGCGCTGGTGGTGCACGGTCGCCGCGACACGTTCTTCCCGGTCGGCAATGGCGAGGCGCTCGCGCGCGAGATCCCTGGCGCGCGCCTGCTGGTGCTCGAACAGGCCGCGACCGCGATCCCCGACGCAGCGGCCGACGAGGTCGCAGCGGCGATGCTCGCGCTGTAGGCGGTCCTTGATCAGGCGCATTCAGTTCGACTCCCACCATTGGAAAGTCATGCACGTCGAGCAGACGCCAATCTCGATCAACCGACGCGACACCGATCCTTCAGCGGGTGTGCCGCTGAAGGATCCCCATCTCGGACGGCGATTCGTCCCCGAGCGGGACCCTTCCGGGACGGGGCTGTGACTCTCCGCGGTAGTTGTCGCGGATAGTGCGGCGGTATGTGGCGCAGCGCGTCGTCCCACCGACGAACGTTCACTGAAACTGAGCGCCGCCGGTAGGCAGAGGGCTACGAGGAAATCGTTAGGACGCCCGAGCCGCCCGGTGCATGCTCGTCCTGTGGACCCCTTTGTGCAGACCGCGCGCCTAGTACTAGAACGCTTCACTGCAGATGACGCTGACTTGCTGATCGAGCTGGACAGCGACCCGGCGGTGATGCGTTACCTGACCGGAGGCGAGCCGGAAAATGCGCCGGAGGTCGT
>JAWVGM010000079.1:0-10092 GCA_033855075.1 Solirubrobacteraceae bacterium
ATCACCGTCCCCTTCGCGATCCAGTCGCTCGTCGTTCCCGACGTGCTCGCCGGACACGACGTCCTCGCCAAGTCGCCCACCGGCTCAGGCAAGACCCTCGCGTTCGCCGTGCCGATCGTGGAGCGCCTCGAGGCGACCGATCGCCGTCCCGGCGCGCTGATCCTGGCGCCGACGCGCGAGCTCGCCCTGCAGATCGTCGACGACATGCGCGACGTCGCGCATGCCCGCGCGCTCTCGGTGGCCGCCGTCTACGGCGGTGCCGGCATCGAGCGCCAGATGAAGCTCGCCCGCAAGGCGCACATCCTCGTCGCGACCCCCGGCCGCCTCGAGGACATCCTCCAGCGCCGCGCCGTGACGCTCGAGAACATCAAGATCCTCGTCCTCGACGAGGCCGACCGCATGCTCGACATGGGCTTCCGCCCGCCGGTGGACCGCATCGTCAAGCGGATCCCGCGCAAGCGCCAGACGCTCTTCTTCTCGGCCACGCTCGAGGGCGAGGCGGGCAAGCTCGCCGGCGCGTACACCCACGACGCCCGCCGTCACGAGTACGTGCCGCCGGTCGATCAGTCGCTGCCCGAGACCGAGCACCGCTTCCTGCGCGTGCAGCACGAGGCGAAGGTCGCGGCGCTCGTCCAGGAACTCAGCCACAAGGACCGCGGGCTGACGATCGTCTTCGTGCGCACGAAGCGCGGCGCCGACCGGCTCGTGACGCGCCTGCGCTCGCACAACGTGACCGCGGTCGCGATGCACGGCAACAAGTCGCAGTCCCAGCGCGAGAAGGCGCTGTCGCGCTTCGAGCGCGGCGAGGTCGACACGCTCGTGGCGACCGACGTCGCGGCGCGCGGCATCGACGTGCGCGACGTCACCCACGTGATCAACTACGACATGCCCGAGGATCGCGACGGCTACGTCCACCGCACCGGCCGCACCGGCCGCGCGGGGCGCTCGGGCATCAGCGTGACGTTCGTGCTGCGCGAGCAGGCCAAGGACATGAGCCGGATCGCCGGCGACCTCGGGCTCCACAAGGAGTTCTCGCTCAGCGGCCTGCCGACCGCGACCCCCGCGGGCCACGGCTCGAATTCGGGCTCGGGACCCGGCCGCCGCAACAACGGACGGCCGCGCTCATCGAACTCGCAGCGCCCCGGGCGCCGCGAGCGCCAGCGCGCGGCCCGCTGACAGACTGGGCGCCGTGACGGCGCTCTTCGAGCCGGCCGAGGACGGGTTCGCCGCGCACCCCATGACCCGCGGGCCGTGGGACGCGCGGATGATGCACGGCGGCGCGCCGTCGGCCCTGCTCGCGCGGGAGATCGAGCGGCTGCCGGCCGACGGCGACATGGTCGTCGCGCGGCTGACCGTCGACTTTCTCGGCGCGGTGCCGATCGGGCAGGTCGCCGTGCGGGCCGAGGTCGTCAAGCCTGGCCGGCGCTTCCAGATCCTCGAGGCGACCCTCCTGGCGGGCGGCCGGACGATCTGTCTGGCGCGCGCGGTGCGGCTGCGCCGCGGCAACCTTCCCGGCGCCGCCGCCACACCCGCGGCGGCGTCCGACCCGCTGCCGGCGCCGGAGCACGGCGAGCCGTTTCCTCCCTGGGTGCAGCCGGGCGAGGGCGAGGCGATGTTCTATCCCGGCGCCGCCGAGATCCGCCGTGCGCGCGGGGACGTCGGAGCGGGTTCGGTCGCCGCCTGGGTGCGGCTGCGCGGCGAGCTCGTGCCCGGCGAGCCGCCGTCGCCGCTTGTCCGCGTCGCCGCTATCGCCGACTTCGCCAACGGGCTGAGCTGGATCCTCCCGCTCGACGGCTGGAGCTTCGTCAATACGGACCTCACGGTGCACCTGCACCGCGAGCCCGAGGGCGAGTGGATCGGCCTCGACGCGCGCACGTCGGTCGGTGAGGCCGGCATCGGCGTGGCGAGCGCCACGCTGCACGACCGCCACGGCCCGTTCGGGCTCTGTGCGCAGACGCTGTTCGTCGACCCCCGCTGAGCTCACGCGGCGCGCATCGGCTGGCCGTGCGTCGTTAGGCGGCGAGCACCTCGACCTCGGCCTCGAGCTCGGCGAGATCGGGCTCGACGGCGGCCTGAGCAGCCGGGCGGCTGCTCAACATGAGGACCGCCAGCAGCGCGCCCGCGAGGGTGAGGCCGGCGCCGAGCTCGAGCGCGACGCTGTAGCCCTCGGTCAGCGCACGCGCCGGTGCCACCGACGAAGCGATCGCATCGCTGGTGCGCGAGCTCGCGATCGTGCTCAGCACCGCGAGCCCGAGCGCGCCGCCGACGAGCCGCGACGTGTTCAGCAGGCCGGAGGCCAGGCCGCTCTGCGCGGCGGGCACGCCCTGCACGGCGGCGATCGTCGCGGGCACGAGCGCGAGCCCCATCCCGAGGGACGACAGCACGCCGCCCGGCAGGACGACCGCGAGATACGAGCCGCCCGGTGCGACGCTCGTCAGGATGATGAGCCCGGCCGTCGCCGACAGCATCCCCGCGACCACGGTGGCACGGACCCCGAAGCGAGCCACCAGACGCGGCGCCAGGCGGGAGCCGAGGAACACCGAGCCCGTCATCGGCAGGAACTTCAGCCCCGCCTCGAGCGCGTCGTCGTGGAGCACCTGCTGCAGATACAGCGTCACGAAATAGAACATCGCGAACAGCGCCGCGTACATCAGGACCACGACGAGGTTGGCCGCACGCAGCTGCGAGAGACGGAAGATCGACAGCGGCACGAGCGGCATCCGGGCGAACTTCCCCTCGACGAGGACGAACGCCGTCAGGAGCGCGATTCCGCCGAGCGCCGGGCCGAGGACGCCGGTCGAGCCCCAGCCGAGCGACTCGCTGCGCACGATCCCGTACGTGAGGCTCACGAGCCCGGCCGTCACGAGCACGGCGCCGAGCAGGTCGAAATGACGCCGGCCCTGGGCGCGGATGCCCTCCGGGATGACCCGCAGGCCGAGCACGATCGTGAGCAGGCCGAGCGGGGCGTTGATGGCGAAGATCGCCGGCCAGCCGAGCGACTGGGTGAGGATGCCGCCGAGCAGCGCGCCCGACGACGCGCCCACGGCGCCCATCGTCACCCAAGCACCCAGCGCGCGGTTGCGCTCGGCTCCCTCCGCGAACGAGGTCGTGATGATCGCGAGCGTCGCGGGGGACACGATGGCGCCCGCGACGCCCTGGACGGTGCGCGCGCCGATGAGCAGCCCGCGCGAGCTCGCCACGGCGCACAGCAGCGACGACAGCGCGAACGCGCCCGTGCCGACGAGCAGCACGCGGCGGTGACCGAGCAGGTCCGCGGCGCGTCCGCCGAGCATCAGGAAGCCCGCGAACGTGAGCGTGTAGGCGTTGACGACCCACTGCAGGCCGGTCGCCGAGAAGCCGAGATCGTGACCGATCGAGGGCAGCGCGACGTTCACGATCGCGACGTCGAGGATGACCATGAACTGCGCCAGGCACACGACGAGCAGCAGGGCGTTCGCGCGGATTGCAGGAGGTACTAACGTTGTGGGACGCCGCGAGTTCAGTCCGCGGCGAATGAAGGTAGTTGCGTTCACACCGACATCGTGCGACGATCCTTAGCCGGGTACAAGAGAGGTATTTATCCTGGTAGAAGAAACACCCCACAACGGATCTCACAGCGACGGCATCGCCCGCGTTGCCGACAACGGCGGGCAGCGCCGTGCTCAGCTCGCCGACTTCCTGAAGGCCCGGCGGGCGAACCTGCTCCCCGAAGATGTCGGCCTTCCGTCCGGCGGTCGCAGGCGGACGCCGGGACTGCGGCGCGAAGAGGTTGCCGCGCTCGCCGGCGTCGGAACCACCTGGTACACGTGGCTCGAGCAGGCCCGCGACGTGCGCGCGTCGCTCGAGGTGCTCGAGGCCGTCGCGCGGGCGCTGCGCCTGACCCCGGCCGAGCGCGGGCACCTCATCCTGCTGGGCCGCGGCGAGCAGGGCCCGTCGTGCCGCCCGCCCGCGGAGAAGGCGTCGTTGCCGCTCAAGCGGCTCGTCGAGAACCTCGGCCCGAGCCCCGCGTACATCCTCGGGCGCCGCTGGGACTACCTCGCCTGGAACCCGGCCTGCCGCGTCGTGTTCGGCTGGGAGCCCGGCCAGGACCCGTCGACGCGCAACCACATCTGGCTGACGTTCATGGATCCGTCGCGGCGCGAGCTCATGACCGACTGGGAGCGCGGCGCGCGCCGCCTCGTGGCGAAGTTCCGCGCCGACAGCGCCAAACACATCGGCGATCCCGCGTTCGAGCGGCTCATCTCCTCCCTGCGCGCGGCGAGCCCCGAGTTTCGCAAGTGGTGGGAGCGCCACGAGGTCGCCGGCCTGGGCGAGGGGCGCAAGGAGCTCAACCACCCGGACGTCGGCAAGCTCGTCTTCGAGCATGCGGTCTTCCGCCACGAGGTCTCCGATCAGCGGCTCGTCCTGTACTCACCGCTCACGGAGCAGGACACGCCGGCGAAGCTGGCGCAGCTGCTGGAGGGCGCGGCCGTACTCAGCGTCTGAGCGGGCGCTTGACCGGCCCGCAAGGTGCGCGGAGAATCCGCGCGTGGACGCGGCGCCCTGGGCGATCTCCGGCAGCTATCTCGAGGCGTGCAACTGCGAGGCGATCTGCCCGTGCCGACGCATCGACGGGAAGGCCGGGGGGCGCTCGACGTACGGTGAGTGCACGGGCGCGCTGTCGTGGATCGTCGAGGAGGGGCGGGCGGGCGATGTCGATCTGGCCGACATGCGCGTGGTGATCACCTGCCGCTACCACGATGACGAGCCGGGATCGCCGTGGATCTACCTCCTGCTGGTGGACGCGCGCGGTTCGGAAGCGCAGCGTCAAGCGCTGAGCGACATCTTCACCGGCCGCCTCGGCGGGACTGCGACGAAGCAGTTCCCGTGGGCCTTCAAGGAGTCAGAGCTGCTGGGCGTGGAGGCGGTCGGCATCGAGCGCCAACAGCAGGGCGCGGACCACGACGGTGCCGCCCGCACGGAACCAGCCCTTTCCAGGTGTGCTGCTGGCGCTGGAGATCGTGCTCGTCGCGGCGCCGGGTGAGCAGCGGGAATGGTGGTTCCGGGCGAGTTGCCGGACGCGCTGCAAGGCATGCGCTGAACTCCCTGATGCGTCACCAGGCGGAACGCTGCGCCCACCGTGGGCGGCCTAGCCTGGGCCTATGCGGATGAGAGGACTCGAACCTCCAAGGGGTTGCCCCCACGGCGACCTGAACGCCGCGTGTTTGCCAATTTCACCACATCCGCTCGCGCCTGAACCTTAGCGCCACGGAGCTGGCCACGGCTCGCATGCCTTCCGGTGGGAAGGCGAACATACATTCGTATGACGCATCCGTCAGAGCTCGTGCAGCGAGCGCTTGATCTCTCCGCACTCGGAGAACCTCCGGGTGAGATTGCGCGGATCCTGAGCGTGCCGCGCAGGACGATCGTGGACTGGGTCCAGGGCCGCACGCCGCGGCTTCGCGAAGAGGCCGAGCGCTCGCCCGCGCCAGCGGAGCTCCCGGACGTCTACGCGTATCTGCTTGGCCTGTACTTAGGCGACGGCTGCGTCTCCAAGCACCATCGCGGCGTCTTCAAACTGCGCATCGCGCTTGACGCCAAGTACCCGGAGATCGTGGCCGAATGTGCCAGGGCAATGACGGCCGTGATGCCCGGCAACAGCGTTGGCACGCGGCTGAGCGAGACGAACTACGTGGAGGTGTACGGCTACTCCAAACGTTGGCCGGCCTACTTCCCGCAGCACGGCACGGGCATGAAGCACCTGCGCCCGATCGTCCTTCAGCCGTGGCAGCTCGAGGTGGTCGCACGCACTCCGCAGCTCCTTCTCCGCGGGCTGATCCACTCCGACGGCTGTCGCTTCATAAACACGGGGCGAGGTAACTGGACCAACCCCCGCTACTCGTTTTCCAACCGCTCCGACGACATCCGCCGAATCTTCTGCGACGCCTGCGATCTGGTCGGCGCGCGATGGACCACCGCGCCCTACACGGTCTACGTCTCACGCAAGGCCGACGTCGCCGAACTCGACCGCTTCATCGGTCCGAAGACGTGACCTTCGCTACCCTTGGCCCGTCCTCCGCGCCGCTATCGTCTAGGGGACTAGGACGCCGCCCTCTCACGGCGGAAACCGGGGTTCGAATCCCCGTAGCGGTACTCAGAAAGCGCCCGTAGATCGGGCGCTTTCGTCGTGAAGGACACCCGCGCGCTGAAGCTGGCGCTGAAGTGCGCCGGGCGCGGCCCGCCAACGCGCGCGCGGAACACGTCCGAGCTCGTCGAGCTTGCCCCCATCGCGGGGCGCCGGGCGCCGCCGCAGCGCGCGGACACGGGCGCGGTCCCCGACGCCGCGTCGCTATTCGGAGCGTCGGCCACCCAGAGGAAAGACGCAGCGCGCGATGATCAGCACGACGCCGACGACCTGGATGACCGTCGCCGCCAGCCAGGCTTGGATCGCGCCCGTCGGCAGGTCCCCCCAACCCTTGTGCACGGCGTAGAGGACGAAAACGGCATCGGCGAGCACCAGCTGCACGATCATGACGATGAGCGCGCCGTAGCCGACGACCTTCTGCAGGTTGAGGTCGACCCTGGCCTTCTGGACGTCGATCTTCTCGCGAGCCGCGCCGCGCTCCCCCTGGGCGCGCTCGAGCTCGGTTGCCCTGTCGAGAACCTCGTCCGCTGATTTCGGCTTGGGGTCTTCGCTGGCGCCGCCGTCGGTCACGGACTCGTGCGGATGTTCGCGAGCCGGTAGTTCATCGCCTCGAGCGAGACGCCGAAGCGGTACGCCATCTCTCCGACGGTCACGCCCTGCTTGACGAGGCGATCGACCGCCTCGCGCGGCATCAGCAGCGCGGCAGCAAACCCGTTGGCGTAGATCTCGTCGGGGTCACTGCCCTGCGACGCGCTCGGGCCGCGAGCGTCGACGTATTCAAAGGACTCGTCGTCGCGGCTAGCGCGCTTGACGTAGTGGCCGATCTCGTGCGCGCAGGTGAAGCGCTGCCGGTTCTGGCTCTCCAGGCGGTTGAGGTAGATGACCGGATCGAGGCCCGGTCGCTTGACCAGCATTCCGGACACACCTTCGTCGAGTACGCCTACGAAGACCTCGATGCCGAGACCCCGCGCGATGTAGATGGGATCAACGGGAGCCGGCAGGTCCGGGAAATCCGGCGCCCACGAAGCTCGGAGCAGCCCAACGGCATCGCGCTCGGGGTCCCCGGTGTGCGTCAGCATCGTCAACGGATGCGCAGTGTGTCACGGGTGCCGATGCCGTGACGGGCCCATCAACCCGGCAAATGGACCCACGTAGGCCAACGTCGATCGACCGGACCCGAGCTCGTCGACGTCGCCGAGCGGCTCGACGACGCCCTGCGCGATTCGCCCGTCGGCGTCCTGAGCGCCTCGGGGAGGGAAACGCCGAAATGGGCGGTCACGGCCAGTGACTTTCAGACTTTTCGGGGGCACACCCTGCAGGCGCTCGTCGTCACGCACGCGCTGCTGACGTGCCCGATGGGCTGCGCGTCGCGCCACATGCATCGCACAGCGGACGGGGTCGCGCACGCCCCGAGCGCGCGGCCGTAGACTCGCGCAGTGGCCGACCCTGGGGGGACACGCTCGATGGCGCTGGACACCGTGACGCTTGCACTCGAGGGTGACGCGGTCACGCTCGAGCAGTTCGCTCGCGCCGTCGAAGGCTTCGCGCACCTGGTGCGCCTGCTCTCCAACGATGCGAAGGCGCCTGGCCTGGGGTGGGAGATCGCAGACCTCGAGTACAGCAGCGCGATCACGACCGCGCGCGTGGCGGCATTGAATGGCTACGAGCCTGGTCAGGTAGAGCACGTCGTGCGGGCGTACCTCGAGATCGGCCAGTCGCTGCAGCGCGGCCACACGATCCCCTATGGCGAGAAGATCCGCGAGCAGGCTGACGCGATCGTGCGAGTGCTCGACGAGGGAGTTCGCGCCGTCAGGTTCGAGACCGCGGAAGCCGACGCAACGATCGTCGTGGCGAGCGACGCTGGCAAGACGGCGGCGCTCGAGCCCACGAGCGCCTACGGCGCCGTCACAGGCCGGATCCAGACGTTGTCGAGCCGTAGCCGACTGCGCTTCACCCTCTACGACAAGCGCCACGACCGCCCCGTCTCGTGCTACCTGGTGGACGGCAGCGAGGATCTGATGCGCGACGCGTGGGACCGGATGGCCAGTGTCGAAGGCGTCGTCACTCGGGACGCGATCACCGGTCGCCCGCTGAGCGTCCGCAAGATCCGCAACGTCGAGTTGCTCCACGAAGGTCATCCGTCGGACTACAGGGCGGCGAGGGCAGCGATCCCGCGACGGACCGATGTCCCGCGAGCCGAGGTCCGGATACGCCGCAGCCGCGATGCCTGGTGAGCCGCTGCTGATCTACCTGGACGCCTGCGTCCTGCTGTCGTATATCGATGGCGACGAGGACCGCCTACCGATCATCGACGAGCTCTTCCGCCGAGCACGCGCAGGCGAGCTCGAGCTCATCACGTCGGTTCTCAGCCAGATCGAAGTTGCCTTCTCCAGCACCGAAAAGGAGCAACAGGCGCTCTCCGCTGAAGTCGAGACCATGATCGACCAGCTGTGGCTGCCGGCCTCCCCGGTCGAAACCGTTGAGCTGTTCGACCAGATCGCGTGGCGCGCCCGCGGCTTGATCCGGCAGGCCATGAGCCGCGGCGAGAGTCTGAAGCCGCCCGACGCCATCCACCTCGCGACGGCCGAGCGGTTGCGTGCCTCCCAACTCTTCAGCTACGACACAGGTCTTCCGAAGTTCGCGGACCTCATCGAGATCCCAATCGGGGCGCCACACAACCCGCAGGAGCCGATCACCGGGTTCGATGGGTAGAGACCCCCCGGCGCGCATACGGCGCCGAGCACGACCCCTTGCGTACGCGGGGCCCCCCGGCACGTCGTTCGGTGTCGGCGACGTCGACGCAGTGGGTCGCACGCGTCGAGCCGCGCGCCTTGCGTACAGCTTGCGTACGTGGTCGGCGGGCGCGAGCCGACCCTTGCGTCAAACAGGACGGGGCCGGCGCGCCCACACGCGCGCCGGCCCCTGAGCTCAAACCCCCGCCGGAGGACGGAACGGTCTGTGCGCGATCAAGGCTACTTCTGGCGCGCGAGCACGTAGCGCACGCTGGCGTGCGTGATGTTGAGCCGCAGGGCGATCTGTCGCTGGCTGAGGCCCGTGCGTTTCAGACGAATCACCTCGATCTTCTGCTCCTCGAGGCTGAGCTCGCGGCCACCGCGCAGCAGCTCGCCGTATTCGATGTCGCGGCCGACGGCCTGGCGTGCCTTCCACACAACGGTGACGCCGGTACGCATCGCGATCGCGACGTCCTTGGCCGGGAACCCGGCGCCCTCGCGAACGATTCGGACGGAGAGCTCATCCTTCGTCTCGATCTTCGTCGGGTCGGCGTGCGACTTGACGATGTGCTCGAGCGTGCTCTTGGCCTGCTCGAGCACGAGCTCGCGCGCGTGGTCGTCGCCGGCGGCGTCCCAGAGCTCGGCGAACGTCAGGTGCGGCGCATCGCCGCGTGCGAGCTTGGCGCGGCCGTTGTCGTCGACGAGCACGTAGTCCGGTGTGCCGACGCCGCTGGCGTCGAGGGTCGTCGTGCGCCCGTTGCTCGTCATCGCCAGCTGCAGCAGCACGTCGCGCATCCGGACCTCGAGCTCGTCCATCAGGCCGCCCACGACGCTGGCGGCGCTGCGGGCGGGGCGTGGTCGGCGCACGCGCGGACGCGCACGATCGCGGCGATCGCGGCGTGCGCGATGTTGCGCAGCGCGGCGACCAGGTCGTCGACGTCGTCCATCTCCTGCGCGATGCGTGCCGCGGTGATCGACGGGCGCAGCTGCGGCGGCCGGCCTCCGCTCGACGCGGTGATCGCGATCTGCCCGAACGTCTCGCGGAGTGCCTCGTCGAGCAGGTCGCGCGGCGGGCTGCCGGCGGGCGTGTCGAGCTCGAGCATCACGCCGCCTCGGCCTGCGCAATCGAGCAGGTCTGACACGTGATGGCGTGCTCGCGGTGCAGCGCGTCGCCGGCGGAGCGCTCGTCGAGCCTGATCGGCCGGACGTCGCCGGCGTCGTCGATCGCGTACAGCG
>JAWVGM010000080.1:0-9607 GCA_033855075.1 Solirubrobacteraceae bacterium
GCCGCCGTCGCGCGCGTACTGGAGATCGAAGGCGAGCTGCGCTGGCCCGGCGAGCAGCACATGCACGCGCACGACGAGCGCCACCCGTACCTCGCTCTCCAGCACGAGCTGTGCATCTCCTGCGGGCGCTGCGTGCGCGCCTGCGACGAGGTGCAGGGCGCGTTCGCGCTCACCGCGACCGGCCGCGGCTTGCAGTCGAACATCACCGCCGGCCTCGACGCCGGCTTCCGCGAGTCGACCTGCGTGTCGTGCGGCGCCTGCGCGGACACGTGTCCGACCGACGCGATCACTGAGATCTCCCTGCTGGCGATCAGCGAGAGCTAGCGAGACCACCGTGCGCTTCGACCGAGACGTCACCACCACCTGCGGCTACTGCGGCGTCGGCTGCCGGCTGGAGGCCCACGCGGCGGCGGGGCGCGTCGCCTCGATCACCCCGGCCCTCGACGGGCCCGCCAACCACGGCCACACGTGCCTGAAGGGCCGCTTCGCACACCAGTTCTCGCGCAAGCGCGATCGCCTGGCCACGCCGCTCATCCGTACGGGCGACGGCGCCTTCCGTCCGGCCACCTGGGACGAGGCGATCGCGCGGATCGTCTCCGAGCTTCAGCGCATTCGCGGCGACCACGGCCCCGACGCGATCGCAGGCCTTGCCTCGTCGCGCGCGACGAACGAGGACTGCTACGTCATGCAGCGCCTCATGCGCGCCGCGATCGGCACGCACAACATCGACAACTGCTCGCGCGTCTGCCACTCCCCCACGTCGTGGGCGCTGCGTCAGTCGCTCGGGCTCTCCGGAGCGACCGGCAACTTCGGTGACATCGAGGCCGCCGACGCCGCGATCATCATCGGCGCGAACCCGACCGAGGGCCACCCGGTGGTCGGCGCGCGCATAAAGCAGGCGACGCTGAATGGCCTCAAGCTCGTCACGATCGACCCGCGCCGGATCGAGCTGGCCGACTACGCCGTCCTGCACCTCAGCCCGCGGCCGGGGACGAACGCCGCGGTCATGCTCGGCCTCGCCCACATCGTGGCGCGCGACGGCCTCGTCGACCACGCGTTCCTCGAGCGCCGGACCGAGGGCTGGCCCGCGGTCGAGGATCTGCTCGCCGGCTACACGCCGGCGGAGGTCCGGCGCATCACCGGCATCCACGCCAACGACCTCGAGCGCGCCGCGCACATCTATGCCGAGGCGGCGAACGCGTCGGTCCTCTGGGGTCTCGGCGTAACCGAGCACCGCTACGGCTCCGAGGTCGTGCGGCTCATCTGCAACCTCGCGCTCATGTGCGGCAAGGTCGGCCGTCCCGGCTCGGCGCTGTTGCCGCTGCGCGGGCAGAACAACGTGCAGGGCTCGTCGGACATGGGCGCGCTGCCCGACACGTTCACCGGCTACCAGTCGGTCGCCGACGAGGACGTCGCGCGCCGCTTCGAAGCGAAGTGGGGCGTGACGATGAAGCGCGAGCGCGGCCTCAAGATCCCCGAGATGTTCGACGCCGCCGTGGCCGGCGAGCTGAAGGCGATGTACATCTTCGGCGAGGACGTCGCGCAGACCGACCCGAACACGACCCACGTCGTCGCGGCGCTCGAGGCGCTCGAGTTCCTCGTCGTCCAGGACATCTTCGAGAACGAGACGACGAAGTACGCCGACGTCATCCTGCCGGCGTCGTCGTTCCTGGAGAAGCAGGGCACGTTCACGAACGCCGAGCGGCGCATCCAGCTCGTCGACGCGGCGATCGAGCCGCCCGGCCAGGCGCGCACGGATTTCGACATCCTCACGACGATCTCCGCCGCGCTCGGGCACGAGATGGGCTTCGCCACACCCGCCGACGTGATGGAAGAGGTCGCCGAGCTCACGCCGGACTGGGCCGGCGTCTCGCACGAGCGCGTCGGCCGCGGCGGGCTGCAGTGGCCGGTCGCCGCGGACGGCACCGACTCGCCGATCCTCTACGCCGAGCACTTCGCGCTCCCGGGCGGCCGCGCCCGGATGGCGGCGCTGCCCTACAAGCCGCCGGGCAGCGAGGCGAGCGACGAGTTCCCGATGATTCTCGTCACCGGGCGGCGCCTGGAGCACTACAACGCGGGCACGATGACCCGGCGGACCCGCAATCTCGAGCTCATGCCGGGCGACTGGCTCGAGCTTCACCCCGACGATGCGCAGCGCCTGTGGGTGCAGGAGGGCGACGTGGTCTCGGTACGCAGCGCCTACGGGCGGATCGAGCTCGAGGCGCGGGTCACCGACCGCATCGAACGCGGCCACGTGTTCACCGCGTTCCATTTCCCCGAGGTCCGGACGAACCTGCTCGTCGGCCCGTCGGCGGACGTCAACACGTCCTGCCCGGAGTACAAGGTCGTCGCCGTCGACGTGCGGCCGGTCGCCGAGGAATCCAGCCGCACGCCGGCCATCGCGATCGCGCTGCAATGAGCGCCGGCGACGATGATGTCGTCGCCGGCCGCATGACGACCGCCGTCCAGCGCGACGGAGTCCGCGACGAGGTCGCCGTCGAGGAGCCGCTGGAGATCCGCGTCGACGGCGCGGCGCTGAGCGTCACGATGCGCACCCCCGGACGCGACGAGGAGCTCGCGCTCGGCTTCCTCTACGGCGAGGGGCTCATCGACGTCCCGCACGACGCGGGCCCGACGGACGACCTCGCCGCGAACGTCATCGACGTGCGCGGCCCGCTGCTGCGCGACCCCGGCGCGCGGCGCTTCTACACGACGTCGTCGTGCGGCGTCTGCGGCAAGGGCTCGCTGGAGGAGGTCGCGGTGCACGCGCCCGCGCTGCCGCCGGGCTCACCGATCGTCGCGCGCGACCTGCTCGCGCGGCTGCCGGACGGCCTGCGCCAGCCGGGCTTCGGGCGCACGGGCGGGATGCACGCCACGGGGCTGTTCACGGCGGGCGGTGAGCCACTCCTCGTCGGCGAGGACGTCGGGCGCCACAACGCGATGGACAAGGTCATCGGCCGCGCGCTGCTCGGCGGCCTGCTGCCGCTGCACGACCGCATCCTGTGCGTGAGCGGGCGCCTGTCCTTCGAACTCGTCCAGAAGGCCGCGGTCGCGGGCGCGCCGATCCTCGTCGGCGTCGGCGCGCCGACCTCGCTGGCGATCGCGCTCGCCGCAGACCGCGGCATGACGCTCGCCGGCTTCGCCCGCGGCGACCGCGTCAACGTCTACTGCGGCGAGGAGCGCGTGGCGTGAGCCGCAGCGCGCCCGCCGCACCGCGCCGCCCGAGCACCTGCCCGCTGGACGAGGACGGCGGCGCGCTGACCTTCACGCGGGGAGCTCGAGCCCGCTCGTCGCCGGAATCGTCCAGAGGGCGCCCTCCGCGCCACCGTGCGCGGCGGTTTCATGAGACACGCCGTGACCGACCTCGCCGAGAACCACGCGCCATCGTCGCGTACGGCGGCGTGTTCACCTCGTTGCTCTCGAGGATCACGCCAGTTACGGCAGCGCAACCAGCGGGCCCTCGAGCCCGGCCGCAAGCCCTCGCTCTCCCGCGATGAGCTCCAGCATGATCGCGGTGTCCGCGATTGCCACGCCCGTGAGGTGCTCGTCACGGGCGGCGAAATCCGCCTCGATCGCGGCGGCGGCGGTCGCGTACCCGTCGGCGTCGTTCGCCGCCAGCGCACGCAGCGCGGATGCGGTGCGCGCAAACGCCCCGCCGCGCGGCTCCATGATCTCGGCGAGCGGCGCAACCGCGTCGTCGTCGCCCTCGATGATCGCGGCGACCGCGAGCACGTAGGACGCGACCGGCGAGCCGGCGGCGCCGGGATCGTCCGCGAGCTCCCCGCGCACCTCGGCCGCCGCGGCCGGCGCCTCGCCGGCGAGCACCGAGGCCTTCAGCAGCCCGACGAGCCGGCCGTAGCTCTTCGGCGGGGCGAGCGCCCACGACGCCCGGTAGTTGTCCGCGGCGCGCAGGTACGCGGCGCGAGCGGCGTCGCGGTCGTGCGCCAACAGCGCGGCGTGCGCCTCGCCCTCCGCGGCGATGGCCGCGAGCATGAGATCACGATGTTCGCCGTCGTCCACGCGTCCGAGAATACGCCTGCGCGGCAGCGAATACCCCGAGATACAGCGCGCCTGCCCCGGCCGCGATCGACGTCGTGTACCTCCACGCGTCGGGCGCTCCGAGGATCTGCGGGATGATCGCGATGGCGAGCGCCGGCGGATGCGGCGTCGCGAGCAGCCACATGAGCGCGAGCGTCACGCACACGGCGAGCGTGCCCGCGACCCACGCGGCCGAGACGAGCTCGGCGGCGAGCGAGCCCGCCAGCCCGGCGCCGGTGAGCAGCGCCCCGCGCCGCGCGCCGTCGCTCACACGCAGATCGCCGCGGCCCAGCCACTCCAGCGCCGACACGAACAACGGCGGCGCGAGCACGACCGCCGACAGCTCGAGCAGCCGGCCGGCGACGAGGATCCACACCACGACGACGAGCCAGGAGGCCGCGGCGACCGGCCACGGATAGCGCTCGGGCAGCACGTCGTCCAGGCGCCGCGCCGCGGGATGGTGGATGAGCCCCCACAGCGCGGCGATCGCCGCGCAGACCACGAGCACCGCGAGCGGATAGCTCCACTCGTCGATACCGAAGACGATCGGCAGCACGACCGCCGACAGCGCCGGCGCGAGGCGGCTGTCGAATGCCTGCAGCACGAGCAGCCCGAACGTCACGCCCGCGATCTCGGCCGCCCAGCGCGGCACGTCGGCGTCGACGAGCGCGACTCCCGCCGCCGCGCACAGCGGCGGGAGCACGAGTACCCGCCAGCGCGACGCCGTCCAGCCCGGCAGCCCGAGGACCCAGACGCCCATGGCGAGCGCGGCGCCCTCCGGGAAGATGATCGCGTGTGTCCCGGCGACGTTCGCCAAGGCGAGCATCGGGACGATGACGATGAACGGCAGCGCCCAGCGCGAGTGCTCCCACCAGCGCGCCGATGTCATCAGATCCGCCAAACCTCTCCCCCTCGACCGTGTCGCCCGACGACCCTACGTGCGTAGGCTGACCGTAGATGCCAGGCCCGCCGCAGAGCCCAGCCCCACCCGAGCCCGACCCTCAGATCCGCGTGATGAAGATCTTCGCGATCCTCGCCGGTGCCGGCATCGTGGCGGCGATCGTCATCGGGACCGTGGGCGCATCGGACACCGGCAACCTCATCGCGCTCGTGCTGGGCGGCGTCGCCTCCACGCTGCTCGTCTGCCTCGCCTTCTACGCCGTCGGGCACAGCGAGGATCGCGAGCGCGAGCAGCGCGAGCGTCAGGAGGCCCGCACGCGGGAGTGAATCTCCTTGGTGAGCGTCTCGACGCGCTCGGTGAGCTCTTTGTCCTGGCGCGTCAGCTCCGTGTTGGCCGCGAGCAACCGTTTGAGCTCGTGGGTTTCCTGCTTGAGCGCGGCCTCGCGCTCCTGCATGTGGCCCATGACCTCTTCGCGATGGGTCTCGAGCAACGCGACGGAGTGCTTGTCGCGATCCGCCTGGCGGGTCTGGGCGAGCAGGATGAGCGGCGCGGCATACGCGGCCTGCGTCGAGAACGCCAGGTTGAGAAGGATGAACGGGTAGGGGTCCCAGCGCAGGCCCACAGCCACCGCGTTGAGCGCGATCCACGCGATGACGACGAGCGTCTGCGCGAGGATGTAGCGCGGCGTTCCGAGCACGCGCGCCATCGCCTCGGCGCGGCGGCCGAAGGAGTCGTTGCCGAAGGCACCGTGGTCCTCGGACATCAGCAGACGTTCGGGCGGGCCGGCGCGAGTCCTCCCCCGTGGACGGCGTCCGGGGCGAAGATCGACACGGCGGTCACGACTCGTGGAGACGAGTGAGGTGGACCCTCAGGCCAGCAGGCCGAGCTCGCCGGCCCGGTGGGCGGCCTCCATCCGAGAGCGGCAGTCGAGCTTGCGCAGGATGTTGCGCACGTGCATGTCGACGGTCCGCGGGCTGAGGAAGAGCTCGGTTGCCACCTCGCGGTTCGTGCGTCCGACGGCGAGCATCCGCAGGACCTCCCGCTCGCGCCGCGTGAGCCCGGACCCGTCCGCGTCGCCCTCCGCCCGGCTGCCCAGCCGCGCGGTCACCGACTCGCCGAGCGCGGCGACCTCGCGCGCGGCTTCGCTGGCGAGAGGCCGCGCGCCAAGCCTGCGCGCGCTGCGATACGCGCTGCCGAGCCGCTCGAGTCCCGCCGCGCGCTCGCCGG
This sequence comes from Solirubrobacteraceae bacterium, assembly GCA_033855075.1. Classification (GTDB taxonomy): domain Bacteria; phylum Actinomycetota; class Thermoleophilia; order Solirubrobacterales; family Solirubrobacteraceae; genus CADCVQ01. The sequence goes on from JAWVGM010000080.1 coordinate 6,167, forward strand.
CCGCCGCCAGCGCGACGCCGGCGCGCATCTCGACCTGGGCGAGCTCGAATGGCAGGTCGAGGTCGCGGTAGAGATCGACCGAGCGGGACAGCTGCTGCGCCGCCGTGTCGGTGTGGCCTTCGAGCAGCGCCGTCTCACCGATCGCGTGCGCGAGCGCGCCCACCGCGTACGCGCTTCCCGACTCGGCGGCGATGCGCGTCAGGGCCTCGGCGCAGAAGTGGGCCCCGGCGCGATCGCCGCGGCGCGCCAGAAACTCGGCGGCCCAATGCAGGCCCCAGATCGAATTGTGGTGGTCCTCGCTGTCCTCCCAGCGCTCCATGAGCGCGCGGCAGTGCTGGGCGGCCTCGTCGCCGGCCCCGTCGGCCGCGGCGACGTAGGCGAGGCCCGCCGTCGAGTCGACGAACATGTGGAAGTGCCCGACCGGGGCTGACACGGCCAGCGACGAGACGAGCATCCGGCGCGCGGACGCGAGCTTGCCCTGGAAGCCCCGGATGATGCCGAGGATGCCTTCGGCCACCCAGACGTTGTTGTCGTGGGCGATCAGCTCGCGGCAGAGCTCCTCGGCGCGCAACCACTCACCGCGTTCGCGCAGCACGTAGACGAGACAGGTCAGACAGGCGCTCTCGGTGCTCGCGTCGTGGTCGGCCTCGCAGAGGCCGAGCGCCTCGTCGAGCGCCTCCTCGGCGCGCCCGTAGTCAGCCGAGCCGTACAGGGCGACGGCGAGGCGCTGGTAGAGCTCGGCGGCGATCACCGTGAGGTCGTGCTCGAGCGCGAGCGCGAGCCCGCTGCGGACCAACTCGATGCCGTCGCTGGTTTCGCCGCGTGCCGCGGTGCAGACGCCCTGCACGCCGAGGGCGCGCGCGATCAGATCCGCGCGCTGGGCGAGGCCGGCTTCCTCGGCCGCGGTCCTCGCGAGCTCGACGGCGTCGCTGTGCCTGGCGGTGATGCGCCGGTAGTTGGCCATGGCGATCCTCTCGGCGGCGGCGTCCGCCGGCCGGCCGTTGGCCGCGAATGACTGCACGGCGAGGCGGCGCGCGGCAAACGCGGCGTCGCGCTCGCCGGTGAGCTCGTGGACCGCCGCCAGCCGCCGCTGGGCCTCGGCGAGCCCCAGCTCCTCCCCGCGTGCGCCGCGAAGCTCGGCCAGCTCGCGCCACGCTTTCAGAGCCTCGGGCAGATCGCCGGCGAGCTCGGCGGACTGGGCGTAGCGCTCCACCTCCTCGAGGCGGGCTTCGCTGTCCTCGTCCTCGGGCCACAGCTCGAGCGCCTGGCGGCCGGCGCTCGTGGCGTCGCGGTAGGCGTGCACGGCCTCGGACTCACGGGCGGCCCGCACCAGCGCGTCGCGCGCCCGCGATGACTCCCGCGCGCCGAGCCAGTGCGCGGCGATCTCCGTGCTCTGGCCGCCGCCGTCCTCGAGCAGCTCCGCGAGCTGGCGGTGCAGCGCGCGGCGGCGCAGCCACGGCACGTCGGCGTAGAGCGCCTCGCGGCTGAGCGCGTGATGGAAGGCCGCCCGCCCGGCGCCGTCCTCCTTGATCCAGCCGTCGCGCAGCAGCGCCGTCAGTCCCGCGTCCGTGGCCAGCCGACCGACCACCTGCAGGTCGAAGGCCTGGCCCGCGACGGCACCGGCCTCGGCGGCGGCGCGCGCATCCGGCGAGAGCCGGGCCGCGCTCATGAGCACGGCATCGCGGATCGTGTCGGGCACCGGGAGCTGGTCACCGCCGAGCTCGAGGCCGCGCGGACCGGCCTGCAGGCGATCGCTCGCAAGCAGCGCACCGGCCATCTCCTCGACGAAGAACGGGACGCCCTGCGTGCGCTCGTAGAGGGCGCGGACAAGCGCGGGCGACGGCGCGCCTGGCAGCCGTCCCGCGAGCAGCTCGCCGGTCTCGTCGTGGCCGAGCGGCGCGAGGACGAGCTCCTCGAGGTCCCCGCTGCGCCGCAGTTCGTTGCGCAGCCAGCGCAACATGTGATCGCGCGGCAGGCCGTCGGAGCGGTAGACGGCGATGACCGTCAGCGGCATCTCCTTGAGCGTCTGCGCGAGCGCGGCGAGCAGCTCGAGCGTGACCTCGTCAGACCAGTGCAGGTCGTCGAGGACAATGAGCACGTTCCGCCCCGCCGCGATCTCGGCGAGCGCGCAGCGCAGCGCCTCGAAGATCGTCGCGCGATCGCTGGCCGGTGCCTGCTCGCCGAGCTCGGGCAGGAGCAGCGCGAGGTGACGGACCAGCGGGCCGCACGCGTCCAGCCCGTGCGGCTGGACGCGCAGATACCCGCGCAGGGCCGCGACCACGGGCCCGTAGGGCGCGACGACGTTCGTGCTCGCCGCGCCCCGCAGGACGAGCGCGGACGACGACGCTGCCGCCTCCTCGGCGAGCCGGGTCTTGCCGACCCCGGCCTCACCGGAGAGCAGCAGCAGCGAACCCTCGCCCTGCCGGGCGCGGTCAACCGCCTGCGCCAGCCGCGCCCGCTCGGCCTCACGGCCGACGAGCGCACTCCGCTCATCCATGCGCGGAGTCTAGGCCGGGTCGGGTCAGCTCGTGACGGGCGCGGGGTCCGGCCGCACGATGACCGTGTCGGCGATCGGGATGACCTCGTCGACCGGCAGGTCGGCCGCGTCCGCGTGCGCGCGGATCGCCTCGGGGCTGTCGGCCTCGTACACGCAGAACGTGCCGAGCTCGCCGCTCTCCTCGCCGAGGACGTAGCTGCGGATCCAGCGCACGCCGGAGCCGTCCTTGTCGCCCTCGACGGTGGAGCGCCCGGCTGCCGTCTCGAGATCCGGTCCAGTGGCCCAACCGTTACGACGAAGGATTCCGTAGAGCTGCATGTTGATCTCCTTTCCGGGGGTCCTGGGGCCGGTTCCGCCGTCCCTGCCTGTCCCGGTTTTGCTGATGTGGGGCGAGCCTACGCCCGACGGCCCTGGCAGGTCATCAGCAAAACCACCGTATTTCGTCCGTCGGGTGCCGTAGTGCCGTCGCTGACCGCGTTCATTCGTCCGCATTCGGGCCTGCAGAAGTTGATGTCGGGCGCCGCCCGTCGATCACCTTGACAGCGTCCACGACGCGCGACCTTGCCCAACGGAGGAAACGTCATGCCTGTGAGACTGCACGACAGCACCGACCCGCAGTACCGCGACCGGCCGTCCCAACCGACGTTCGACCGCGCCCCGCTCCACCGCGCCACCACGGACGACCCGCCGTTGGACGCGTCACACGCCGCCCGGTACAACACGACCAACTACGGCTTCGCGGCCCCGCCCCCGCCGCCGGCCCCGGCCCCGGCCCTGCCGCCGCCGCCCGCAGGTGCGGAGGGAGAGGCGGACGCGGGCCCCGTGCACGATGACGTCGCACCCCCGGTCGAGGTTCCGGCTGTGACGGACACCGGGCACCAGCCCCACGCCGAGGCGGAGCCCCAGCGCGAGTTCTGGCCCCGATGGCTGCGCAGAGGCCAGTC
>JAWVGM010000081.1:0-13544 GCA_033855075.1 Solirubrobacteraceae bacterium
ATCGGCGCGTACACGATCGGCTGGCTGGCGTCCGATCACTTCACCGGGATCGGCGGCGACAAGGGGATCCACGTCGCGGTCAGCGACTTCGTCAGCAAGATCCCCGGCATCCACCTCAACTTCTTCCTCGTCCTGATCGCCGCGATGATCATCGCCGCCGCGCTCGGTGCGCTCATCGGGCTCCCGACGCTGCGCCTGCGCGGCGACTACATCGCGATCGTGACGCTCGCGTTCGGCGAGATCATCGGCCGCATCGCGCTCAACGGCGACGAGATCACGTTCGGCAAGTACCACCTCACGGCCGGTCAGCAGGCGATCTCGCCGGTCGATCAGCCCTTCCTGCCGATCGCCAACTACGAGTTCGACTCCGCGTTCAACCTGCGCCCGTACTACTGGACCGGCCTCGCGCTGCTGTGCTTCACGCTGTTCGTCAACTTCCGGCTGCGCGACTCGCGGCTCGGCCGCGCCTGGATCGCGCTGCGCGAGGACGAGGTCGCCGCGGCCAGCATGGGCGTCCCGCTCGTGCGCACGAAGCTGCTCGCCTACGCCGCCGGCGCCGCGCTGGGCGGCGTCGCGGGCGCGTTCCTGGGCAGCTACAACAACGCGATCAACTCAAACCAGTTCCAGTTCTCCTTCTCGATCTTCGTGCTCGCGATGGTGATCCTGGGCGGGATGGGGTCGATCTGGGGAGTGACCGCGGGAGCGTTCGCGCTGGCGGTGATCGACCGCTACCTCATCCCTGACGTGTTCGACGACCTGCCCTCGCAGCTCTTCGGGCTGGACTTCCAGCTCACGCAGCTGTCGTTCGGGATCTTCGGCTTCCTGCTCGTCCTGATCATGATCCTGCGCCCCGAGGGCCTCTTTCCGGAGCGAAGACGCCAGATGGAGTTCAAAGAGGGCATGGGCACCGACGAGACGGTGTTCGAGGTGCAGGCGTGACCCCGTTGCTCGAGGCGAGCGGCGTGTCGAAGATCTTCGGCGGCCTGGTCGCGGTCAACGAGGTGACGTTCGACATCCCGAGGAAGTCGATCGTGTCGATCATCGGGCCCAACGGCGCGGGCAAGACGACGTTCTTCAACATGCTCACCGGGCTGTATCGCCCGACGACCGGCTCGATCGCCTTCGACGGGACCCAGATCACGGGGATGCGGCCCGACCGCATCCTGGCGGCGGGCGTCGCGCGCACGTTTCAGAACATCCGGCTGTTCGCGACGATGACCGCGCGCGAGAACGTCATGGTCGGCCAGCACGCGCGGATGAGCGGTGGCCTCTTCGGGTCGATCATCCGCACGCCGAAGGTCCGCGCGGAGGAGAAGCAGGCGCACGAGAAGGCCGGCGAGATGCTCAAGCTCGTCGGGCTCGCGGCCAAGGAGTACGACCAGACGGCGATCAACCTCTCCTACGGCGACCAGCGGCGCGTCGAGATCGCGCGGGCGCTCGCCTCCGATCCGCAGCTGCTGCTGCTCGACGAGCCGACCGCGGGCATGAACCCGAACGAGTCCGCGCGCCTGACCCAGTTCATCCAGACGCTGCGCGACGAGCACGGCCTGACGATCCTGCTCATCGAGCACGACATGAAGGTCGTCATGAACGTGTCCGAGCGCATCACGGTGCTCGATCACGGCGAGAAGATCGCCGAGGGCGAGCCCGCCGAGGTCCGCGCCGACCAGCGCGTCATCGAGGCCTATCTCGGAAAGTCCACGGAGTAGTCATGGCGCTGCTCGAAGTCGACGACATCCACACCTTCTACGGCAACATCGAGGCGCTCAAGGGCGTGTCGCTGAACGTCGAGGAAGGCGAGATCGTCACGCTCATCGGCTCAAACGGCGCGGGTAAGTCGACGACGCTGCGTTCGATCTCGGGCCTGTCGCCGGCGGCGAGCGGATCCATCCAGTTCGCCGGCACGGACATCACCCACACGCCGCCGCAGGACATCGTCGCGCTGGGCATCTCCCAGTCGCCGGAGGGCCGGCGCTGCTTCTCGCGCATGACCGTGCGCGAGAACCTCGAGATGGGGGCCTTCCTGCGCCGCGACGCCGCCGGCACGGCCGAGAGCCTCGAGCGCGTCTTCGAGCTGTTCCCGCGACTGCAGGAGCGCGAGAAGCAGAAGGCCGGCACGATGTCCGGCGGCGAGCAGCAGATGCTCGCGATCGGCCGCGCGCTCATGGCGCAGCCGAAGCTCATGCTGCTCGACGAGCCGTCGATGGGCATCGCGCCCATTCTCGTCGAGCGCATCTACGAGACGGTCGTCGAGATCAACCGCCAGGGGACGACGATCCTGCTCGTCGAGCAGAACGCCAACTACGCGCTCGGCGTCTCCAAGCGCGGCTACGTGCTGGAGACCGGCAACGTCGCGCTCTCGGACACCGCGGGCGCGCTGCGCGCCAACCCCGACGTCCAGAAGGCATACCTCGGCACATGACCCCGCTCGCGACGATCGGCGCCACGGCGCTGTACCTGCTCTACATCTGGCTCATCTCGTCGATCGTGGCCTCGCTGCTGTCCGCCCGCAAGGGCTACGGCGAGAAGCCGGGGCTCGCGACGGGACTGCTGCTCTCCGCGGTCGCGATCATCATCTGGCTGGCCTGGCCGGCCCGGCCGAACTCGGCGTGGAAGCGCGAGGGGCCGATCCCGCGCCGCAAGCGCGTCGAGCGCGACGAGAGGCCTTAGCTCAGCGTGTCGCGCAGGGCCTCGTCGAGATCGGTGTGTGCGAACGCGTAGCCGAGCTCCGGGACGCGGCCCGGGACCATGCGCACGCCGGTCAGCACGATCTGGGACATCTCGCCGTTCATGAGCTTGATCGTGATGCCGGGGATCGGCGCGACGGCGGGCCGGTGCAGCGCGCTGCCGAGCGCCTTGGAGAAGTCCTTGTTCGTCACGGGCTCGGGCGCCGAGCCGTTCACGGGACCCGCGAAGCCCGTCGAGCCGAGCGCCGCGAGGTAGAGCCCGGTGAGGTCGTCGCGGTGGATCCACGGCATGTACTGCTTGCCGCCGCCGATCGGCCCGCCGATCCCGGCCTTGAACGGCGCGAGCATCTTTGCCAGCGCGCCGCCCCCGGCGTCGAGCACGATCCCCGTACGCAGCTTGATGACCCGCACGCCGTGCTGCGAAGCGGCGTCGGCCTCGCGCTCCCAGCGCACGACCACGTCGGCGAGCCAGTCGCGCCCGGCGGGGCTCGTCTCGTCGACGACCTCGCTGCCGTGCGCCCCGTAGAAGCCCGACGCCGAGGCGCAGACGAGCAGCGGCGGGCGGGGGTCGGCCGCGGCGAGCCCCGCGACAAGGTTGCGCGTGCCCATCTCGCGGCTGTCGCGAATCTCGCGCTTGGCGTCAGACGTCCACCGCTGTCCGACGTCCTCGCCCGCGAGATGGACCACGGCGTCGCGCCCGGCGAGCGCCACGGCGGGCGCAGGCTCCTGCATGAGGTCCCAGGCGTGCGCCTCGACGCTGAGCGTCTGCGTCGCGGAGCGCGGATTGCGCGACAGGACGGTGACCTCGTCGCCTCGCGCCTTGAGCGCCTGAACCAGCGGCGCTCCGATGCGCCCGGTGGCGCCGGTGAGCGTGACCTTCATGGGTCAGGACGCTACCGCTCGCGGTAGTAGATGAGCTGCCCCTGCTCATACGGGTCGGCGCCCTCGGTGAGCACGAACAGCGAGACGAAGAGCGCGGGCCGCCCGTCGGGCGCGGTGAGCTGCGTCACCGACGGGTTGCTGAACGACCGGCTGCCGCGCGGCGTCCTGATCTCCAGCGGCGCTGGGCCGCCGTGCGCGGGGTCCATGAGGAAGATCCGCCAGCTACTCCAGTCGCGCGGGACGTATTCGGCCTCCTGGAGCCGGAGCGACACGCCATCCAGGACGATGTCGTCGCGGTCGCCGATGCTCCCCGTCGGGGGTGAGGTGAACCCGCTGTGGCGGAGCCTGGTCTTCAGGATGCGCCGATCGAGCTTTGGCTGCGCGGTGGCCCGCCACGTCTTCCAGTCCTTGAGCACGCCGGTGCCCTGGCGGTCGGAATCCGGCCGGCGGCGCAGCGACTTGAGGTAGTGCAGCCCGACCGTGATACGCGAGTGCGAGAGCGTGCCCCCCGTGACGTGGGCGCTGATGATGTTCGGCGTCCCCTCGGAGATCTTCGACAGACTGCGCCTGGCGATGAACTGCCGGCTGAAGGTCCCCGCCAGGAGCGCGTCCAGGCTCGGGTAGTAGCGGAAGCGCAGCTGGATGCGGTTCAGGGGGTTGTAGAGCGGGTCGAGCTCCGTCGTGAGCAGCGGACTCTCGAAGAAGTCGTCCACGAGGTACTTCTCGTAGGCGATGAGGAACCCGCCGCTCGAAAGCTGGCGGATCGTCGGGGTCGTCGCGTCGGTGTCGAGCGTCGTGACGTAGGTCCAGTTCATGAGGTCCGTCGACGTCGCGAGGTTCACGTCGTAGCGCCCGTTGCCGGCGGAGTGGTAGACGCCCAGGTAGCGATCGCCGACCTGGATGACCTTGAGGGTTCCCAGCGCCTTGCCGCGGTTGTCCAGCGCGGCGAAGCGGGCCTTCGTGCTCGTGATGCCCGGCCCCGTCACGGCGTCCGCGAGCAGCTGGCGCGCGGCAGCGCGTTGCGCCGGTCCCGGGGCGGCGCCTGCCAGCGCAGGCGATGTGAGCGTCGCCGTGAGCAGCGCGATCCAGCACAGGGCCGCGCGAGCGGCCCGGGCGGGCTGCGTCACCCCACGTCCGCGTCGGGCTCGAGCGCCGCGCGGATCTCAATGAGCCGCTTGGGGCCGATGCCCGGGACGCCCGAGACCGAGCCGTCGGCGAGGATCGCCCGCAGCCCCTCGGCCCCGTCGATGCCGGCCTTGAGCAGCAGCTCGCGCGTGCGCAGGCTGAGGCCGAAGAACGGGTCGGTCGTGAGCAGCGGCAGCCGGTGCAGCGTGCCGCGGCGCGCGGCGATCTCGTCGTCGCTCGCTGTCGGGATCCCCGCGAGGCGCCGGTCGGATCCGTCCGCCGCGCGGACGACGTCGAGGATGCCCTGCCAGCAGTCGGTGGCCGAGCGCGAGTGGTAGTGCCCGATCCAGCCGGACTTCCACGCGTTCTCCGAACGTTCGCCGTTGCCGTTCAGCGTCACGAACGGCTCGTCAGGGGCGATCGTCTCCCCACACAGGTTGCAGGTGTAGGTGATGCTCATGGCAGATCTTCCATGCCGATACTCCGGATCCGTTGCTACCGGCACCGTACCGAACGGCGCCGACGGCATCGAAGAAGAGTGATTCGCGGTCCAAACGGACGGACGGCGGGTCCGTGAGCGCTGTCGTTAGGGTGGCGACCGATGGCCGAACGCCCCGAAACGCTCTACCTCATCGACGGAAACTCGCTCGTGTACCGCGCGTTCTTCGCGCTGCCCGAATCGATCGCGACGTCGACCGGGTTTCCGACGAACGCGATCTTCGGCTTCGCCTCGATGCTCGTGAAGATCCTCACCGAGCACGGCACGAAGCCGACCGTCGTGGTCTGGGACGCCGGCTCCAGCGGGCGCAAGGAGGTCTACTCCGAGTACAAGGCCCAGCGCACCTCGCGGCCGGACCTGCTCAAGGAGCAGTGGCCGCACTTCGAGCCGCTCGTCGAGGCGTTCGGCTACACGAACGTCCGCCTCGACGGCTTCGAGGCCGACGACGTCATCGCGACGCTCGCCGAGCGCGCGCGCGAGGAGCAGATCCCCGTCGTCATCGTCACCGGCGATCGCGACGCGTTTCAGCTCATCGATCCCGCGGGGCTCGTCTCGGTCATGGCGACGTCGCGCGGCATCACGGAGACCAAGCTCTACGACCACCAGGCGGTCGTGGATCGCTACGGGATCACCCCCGAGCTCATCCCCGACTTCTACGGCCTGAAGGGCGACACGAGCGACAACATCCCCGGCGTTCCCGGGATCGGCGACAAGACCGCGTCCCAGCTCCTGCAGCAGTTCGGCGACCTCGAGACGGTGCTGTCCTCGATCGACGAGATCTCCGGTGCCAAGCGCAAGGAGAACCTCGTCAACCATGCCGAGGACGCGCGCGTGTCGAAGGTCCTGGCGACGATGCGCCGCGACCTGCCGGTGGCCCTCGACGTGGTCGAGGAGGCCGGCCGGGCGCCCGATCGCTCGCGCCTGCGCGACGTGTTCCGCGAGTTCGAGCTGCGCGACCCGCTGCGGCGCCTCGAGGAGTTCCTCGGCGCCGAGGAGGCCGCGCCGGCGCCCGAGGCCTCGACGACGGTCAGCGCCAACGTCCGGGCCGGGTCCGTGTCCGAGCTCGCTCGCCTCCCGGGCGACGAGCTCGTGCTCGCCGCGCGCGCACCCGAGATCGCCGAGGGCGAGCTGCTCGCCGTCGACACCGCATGGCGCTTTGCGGTCGTGGCCGACGGCGAGGTGCTCACGGGCACGATCGACGATCCCGCACAGCTCGTGGCGGCGGTGGCGGATCGCGCGGTCGTCGCCCACGACGCCAAGGCGCTCGGCGTCGTGCCGCCGAACCTCGTCCACGACACGCTGCTCGGCGCCTACCTGCTCGAGCCCGCCCGCCGCGGCTACCCGCTGCGCGAGCTGCTCGAGGAGCGCGGGCTCGCTGCCGCGATCGACGACGAGGTCGCGGCCGAGGCGGTGCTCGTCGGCCGGCTGGCCGAATGGCAGCGCGAGCAGATCGTCGAGCGCGAGCTGACCACCGTGATGGAGGAGATCGAGCTGCCGCTCGTGCCGGTACTGCGCCGCATGGAGCTCGCGGGCGTGCGCCTGAACACCGGCCGCATGAAGGAGATCACCACGCGCGTGCGCGAGGAGGTGCGCGAGCTCGAGCTCGAGATCTGGCGCCTCGCGGACACCGAGTTCGTGATCGGCTCGCCCCAGCAGCTGGGGGAGGTGCTCTTCAACAAGCTCGGCCTGTCGAAGAAACGCCGCGGCAAGACGGGCTTCTCCACCGACGCGCGGGTGCTGCAGGCGATCCGCGACGAGCACGAGATCATCCCGCTCGTCGAGCGCTGGCGCGAGCTCAACCAGCTCGACAAGACGTACTTCTCGGTGCTGCCTCAGCTCGCCGCCGCCGACCCGCGCTCGCGCATCCACACGACGTTCCTGCAGGCCGCGGCGACCACCGGGCGGCTCGCGTCGACCGATCCGAACATGCAGAACGTCCCGATCCGCACCGGCCTCGGCCGTGAGGTGCGCGGCTGTTTCGAGGCCGCGGAGGGCAACGTGCTGCTCAGCGCCGACTACTCGCAGATCGAGCTGCGGGTGCTCGCGCACATCGCCGACGAGCCGGTGCTCAAGGAGATCTTCGTGCGCGGCGAGGATGTCCATACGGCGACCGCTTCGAAGGTGTTCCAGACGGCACCCGAGGACCTCGATCTGGGCCAGCGCTCCAAGGCCAAGATGGTCAACTACGGGATCGTCTACGGTCTCTCGGACTTCGGCCTCGCCGATCGCCTCGGGATCCCGCGCGAGGAGGCCAAGGAGATCATCGACACGTACCTCGAACGCTTCCCGGCGGTGCGCGCGTTCATCGACGCGACGATCGCCAGCGCGACCGCCGAGGGACACGTGACGACGCTGTGGGGGCGCCGGCGTCAGATCCCGGAGCTCAAGGCGCGCAACTGGCAGGTCCGCACGCTCGGCGAGCGCCTCGCCGTGAACACGGTCATCCAGGGCACCGCGGCCGACGTCATGAAGCTCGCGCTCGTCCGCGTCGACGCGGCCCTGCGCGACTCCCCGGTGCGCCCGATCCTCACGGTCCACGACGAGCTGCTCTTCGAGGGCCCACCCGACGACGTCGAGGCCGTGCGCGAGCTCATCCGCCGCGAGATGTGCGCGGTCTGGGAGCACGACCCGCCGCTGGCGGTCGACATCGGCGTCGGCCCGACCTGGATGGAGGCGAAATAGGGCATGGACCGCGGGCTCGCCGTCGCGCTGACGGCGATCGCGGGCGGACTCGTCGCACTCCAGGCGCCGATCAACTCGACGCTCGGCAAGCAGGTCGGCACCTTCCAGGCCGCGTTCGTCTCGTTCACGATCGGGACGCTGTTCCTCGCGCTCATCGCGTCGCTGGCGAAGGGCGGGCTGGGCCAGGTCGGTGAGGTGCGCCACCTGTCCTGGTACTACCTCACCGGCGGCCTGCTCGGGGCCGCCTACGTCACGACGGTCCTCGTCACGGTCCGTACGCTCGGCGCCGGCGGCGCGGTCGCGGCGACGATCGCGGGCCAGCTCTCGATGTCGGTCGCGATCGACCACTTCGGCTGGCTCGGGGTCAACCGCGACCCGGTGAGCGCCCTGAAGCTCGTCGGCGTCGCGCTGCTGGCGGTCGGGACCTATCTCGTGGTGCGCGAGTAGGGAGCCAGGTCGCCGCTGCCGGTCGCGACCGATTCGGTTATCCGCTCAGTGCAGTTCGTCGCGCCGGCGCAAACCGCGGTTCGCATCCACGCGACGCGCCGCTTCAGCGCACCGGACGTGCTGCCGATAGCGGGGCCAGGGACCACGTGGCCAGACGACGAACCAGTACGCACCGACGCGACGCTTGGACGGAGGCGCACGTACGCCGCCTGTTCTGGCGCGCCGGCTTCGGTGCCACGAAGACGGAGGCCGCCTACTGGGCCCGGCGCACGAGGGCCCAGACCGTCTCCTGGTTGCTCAACGGTGGCGCCGGCCCGAAGATCAAGCTCCCCGCGCCGCACGTCGACGGGCGCCCGCTCGATCCGAACAACGAGTACGGCCAGGACGTGCTGTGGTGGCTGGACAAGATGATCCGCACCCCGCGGCCGCTCCAGGAGAAGATGACGCTCTTCTGGCACGACCATTTCGCCACGGCCGGCCAGGACACCCCGCTGATGCTCGCGCAGAACACGACGCTGCGAAAGCATGGGCTGGGGAGCTTCCGCGTCCTGCTGCAGGCGGTGACGAAGGATCCCGCGATGCTGCTGTTCCTCAACGGCGCCGAGTCGACGAAGGACAAGCCCAACGAGAACTACGCGCGCGAGCTCATGGAGCTCTTCACGCTCGGGCACGGCTACACCGAGACCGATATCCGCGAGGCGGCGCGCGCGCTCACCGGCTTCCGCGCGAACTACGACGCGGACATCACGAAGACCTACTACGACGCGACCTACCACGACGGGTCGAAGAAGCAGATCTTCCACAAGAGCGGCGCCTACGACTGGCGCGACGTGCTCGACCTCTGCATCGAGCACCCGCGGCACGCCTCGTTTCTCGTCACGAAGCTGTGGGACTTCTTCATCCCGACGAAGATCAACCCGGCGACGCGCTCTCGCCTCGTGCGCGAGTACCGCCGTTCGCACCACAAGATCCGCCCGGTGCTGCGCGCGATCTTCGAGCACCCGGCGATGTATCGCGGCCTGGACGCACCGGACATGGTCAAGTCGCCGGTCGTGTACGTCGCCGGCTCGCTGCGGGCGTGCGGTCAGGGCATCAGCCGCGACGACTGGGTCTACCTGCTCAGCGCGATGGGCCAGCTGCCGTTCGACCCGCCGTCGGTCGCCGGCTGGGACGGCGGCCTCGCGTGGCTGTCGACGAACACGATGCACGTGCGCTTCGACTTCGCCAACTCGCTGTTGCAGGACAGCCGGAGCGTCAAGGACGGCTCGACCCCGGCACACCTCAGTGCGAAGAAGTCCGTCGAGCGCGCGAAGGGCGCGGTCGGCCGGCCGTGGACCTCCGCCCGCACCGACGCGGCGCTGCTGCGGATGGCCAACCGTCTGCTGTCGGACGCGGCGCCGCCAGCGGGCGGATATCGCGCGCCGCAACAGGAGCGCGCCGACATGTGCCAGCGCGTTCTTCGCCATCTGCTCGTCTCCGGGCCGGACGCCCAGGTGCACTGATGGCTCGTCGCATCCCCTCCTGCGCCTGCGACGACTTCCGCAGCGCCTCCGCCGGGACGCGCGACCGCTTCGTCGGCGAGTCGCAGCTCACCCGCCGCCAGCTCATCGGGTGGGGCGCGGCGGCCGGAGTCTCGCTGTACGCGACGCGGGCGCTCCCGCTCACCGAGGTGCTCCAGGCGGCCGAGGCCGACGCCGCTGCCGCGCCCAACGCGCCGGTCCTCGTCGCCGTCTTCCTCCCGGGCGGGCTGGACCTGCTCGACACCCTGGTCCCCGCCGACTACGGCACCTACGCCGACCTGCACCCGACGGTGCGCGTCAAGAACCCGATGTCGCTCTACGGCACCGGGGTGCAGATCCATCCCGGACTGGCGCAGGGCCTCGGCGGCGGCGTCCGCGGCCTCTACCTGGCCGGCCAGGTGGCCTTCCTGCCCGGCATCGACTATCCCGACCCGAACCTCTCGCACTTTCACTCCCGCCACTTCTGGGAGACCGGGGTCATCTCCGACAACGACGGTCCCGGCTGGCTGGGCCGCTGGCTGGACCTGAACGGCAACGGCGACAACCCGCTCCAGGGGCTGTCGCTGGCCTACGAGCTGTCGCCGGTGCTGCGCTCGCGCGTCGCACCCGTCGCGTCGGCCAGCGCGCCGGGCAACTCGGGCTTCTTCATCCGCGATGTCTACGGCGAGCCGTTCGACGCCGCCATGGCCACGTACACGGCGCTCGCGAAAGCCAGGGGGGGCGGCCCCGGGATCCAGGCGGCGAGGCGCAACGCCAAGCTGGCCAAGCTCGTCGGCGACCTGCTCAACCCCTACGGGGAGGTCGACGGCGTCGACCCGCTGGCCTCACCGGTGTCCTACCCGGCCAACAACGACTTCGCCGATCGCCTGCGTTCCCTGGCCGGCCTGATCGCCGCTCCGCTCGGCATCCGGGTGGCCACGGTCGACGCGCCCGGCGACTTCGACACGCATGCAAACCAGGTGGCCACGCTCGCCTACGACCTGCCGCGCATCAGCGAGGCACTCGCGGCGTTCCAGGCCGACCTGCAGGCGCGGGGGGTCGCCGACCGCGTGCTGACGCTCGTCTGGTCGGAGTTCGGACGCCGGCCGCACGACAACGACTCCGGCACCGATCACGGCGCGGGTGGCGTGGCCTGGGTCCAGGGACCGCGGGTCATCAGCGGCTTCCTCAGTGCCTACCCCGACCTGCGCACCTTCGACCAGGACGACAACCTCAACGTGACCATGGACTTCCGCACGGTCTACGCGAGCCTCATCGAGCAGTGGCTGGGCACCGACGCGGGCGCGGTCATCCCCGGCGCCGGGGGCGTCGGCCGCATCCGGCTTGTCCGATGACGGCCGGCCGGGCAGCGCTGGTTGCGACGATCGCTGCGGCCGCCGCCGCGGCGGGCGGGCTGGGCGGCGGCGGCGGCGCGGCCGGCGCGAAGACGCGCACGACGTCGGTCGGCATCGGCGAGCGCGAGTTCCGGATCTCCGTCTACCGCAAGCACGTGCTGCCGGGAAAGGTGCGCTTCAACGTCACCAACCACGGCGAGGACGCGCACAACCTGCGCGTGATCGGCCCGGGCTCCGGCGGCCCGCAGCGCGCCACGAGCCCCGAGATCAAGGCCAACGCCCAGGACACGCTGACGGTCACGCTGCGCACACGCGGCATCTACAAGCTCGTCTGCACGCTCGCCGACCACGAGTCGCGCGGGATGGTGTCCTTCGTGCGGGTCGTGAAGAAGCTCTAGGTCGAAGACCCCGCGGGGCCGCCGTCGCCGGGAGCATGGCCGGCCGCGGCACCCCTAGGCGGCGACGGCGTCCGGCGCGCGCTCGGGCGCTCGGTCCCGCGCGGCGTCGAGCGCGTACTGCGGCGGGCAGATCTCGAGGTAGTTGCGAAACGACCAGTCGACGAACGATGGGAAGTCCAGCGCGCGCAGGCCGAGCGGGAGCAGGCGCGTGGGGGTGACGCGCCCGACGAGGTGCTGCACGCGCAGCAGCCAGCGGTACTGCCACTCATGGTCGGCGGAGAAGGCGCCGTAGCGCTCGAGCGCCTGCTCGCGCGTCTGGCGTCCGGCGAGCACGTCGCGCAGCTCGCGGCCGAGCGCGAGGCCGAAGTAGAAGGCCGGGCGGATGCCCTCGGCGGTCGTCGGCAGGCAGTGGCCGGCGCTGTCGCCGACGAAGAAGATGCCGTCCTCGGTCGCGGGGCGAAGCTGGTGGGGGATCCAGTTGCCCTGCCAGCGCTCGGCCGGGACGCCGACGTCGGAGGCCAGCTGGATCGTCGGCTCCTTGACGTGGTCGCGGGGGTCGAAGGAGCCGACGCCGACGCGCAGCTCGCCGTCGGCGGGGAACGACCACGAGTAGCCGCGCTTGACGTACTTGGGGTCGATCCACAGCTCGAGGTCGTCGCCGCTGTGGTGCGGGTGGACCTCGAGGCCGCGGGACAGGCGCGCGTTGGGCGGTTGCACGTTGGGTCCTGGGGCGAGCATGCGTCGCCAGCCGAGCGCGTCGACGATCAGAGGGGCGCTGAGGTCGCCACGGTCGGTGTGGACCGTGAAGCCGGTGCGGGCGGGGGGGCCCGTGATCGTGGCGGTCTCGAATTCGGCGTCACCCTGGTCCTGGAGCAGCCGGCAGATCGTGCGGTAGTCAAACGTGGAGAACGACCACGGGAGCCGCCAGCGCAGCGTTCGCCCCGGGACGTGGATGACAAGCTCGGAGAACGTCTGCTGGACGGAGTCCATGAGCCCGAGGTGCTCGAGCCACTCCGTCGGCGCGGCGCACGCGCTCGTCTGGCGCTCGCCGACCTCGTAACGGTCGATCATCATCACGCGGGCGTCGGTTCCAGCGAGTTCTCGCGCGACCGTGAGGCCAGCGAAGCTGGCCCCGCAGATGAGCACGTCGAAGTCACCCGCCAGAGGGGTGCGCTCGTCGCCCCTCTTCGTGGCCCGAACCGGCATCGCGTGGGATTGTACGTCCGTCCTGTACTAACCTTGCCCGTTACCAATGACCACTGTTACCGAAGCTGTACCAGAAGCGAAGGTCGTCGAAGGGTCTGACGGCCTGCTGCTAGAGATCGACGGGCAGATCGTCCCGAACTACGACGCGGCGTTCACGCTCTTCGAAGAGGGCGAAGTCGTCACCGGAATCGTCGTCCGAATCGACAACGACGAAGTCCTCGTCGACATCGGCTACAAGAGCGAGGGGGTCATCCCCTCCAACGAGCTTTCGATTCGCAAAGCCGTCGACCCGCACGACGAGGTCGAGCTGGGCGAAGAGGTCGACGCACTCGTCCTCACGAAGGAGGATCAGGACGGTCGCCTGATCATGTCCAAGAAGCGCGCCCGCTTCGAGAAGGCGTGGCGGCGCATCGAGGCTGCGGCCGAGTCCGGCAAGCCGGTCGAGGGGACCGTCATCGAAGTCGTCAAGGGCGGGCTCATCATCGACCTCGGGGTGCGTGGCTTCCTGCCCGCCTCGCTCGTCGACATCCGCCGCGTGCCGAACCTCGACGAGTACCTGGGCACCAAGATCGAGTGCAAGGTCATCGAGCTCAACCGCTCGCGCAACAACGTCGTCCTGTCGCGGCGCGCCGTGCTCGAGGAGGAGCGCAAGGAGCAGCGCCAGGAGATCCTGGACCGCCTGCAGCCCGGCCTCATCGTCGAGGGCCAGATCTCGAACATCGTCGACTTCGGCGCGTTCGTGGACCTCAACGGCATCGACGGCC
>JAWVGM010000082.1:0-47363 GCA_033855075.1 Solirubrobacteraceae bacterium
CGCGGCCATGAGCACGGGCAGGTGGGCCGGCGCCATCGCGAGCATGAGCGGCCAGCACGTCACGACGCACTGGCGGGCGTGATAGGCGCCGTAGCCGGCGCACGCCCGGTCGGCCGCCAGGCCGCGCACGCCGACCGGGCGCCGCCGGTGGCAGCGTTTGAGGGCGCGCCGGTGCGGCCGGGTGACCTGCCAGCCGGCGGCCGCAAGCAGGATGGCCGCCATCACGAGGTGGGCGTGGCGGTCAGCGCCGTCGTCTGAGGCGAGCGCCCAGGCGCCGAGCGCGAGGACACCGAACAGCGACCAGATCGCCACGTAGGACGCGAGAAAGATCGCGGGCGCGCGGTAGCGCCGGCTCCACAGGCCCTCCAGGCTGATGGCGCGCAGGATCGGCAGGGCGGCCGGCACCATCATCGCGACCACCATGACGGGCCACGCGACGGCCGGGCGCGCGTGGGCCGCGTGTGCGGCCAGCGCGACCCACGCACCCGAGGCGAGCACGAGCCAGGGCCACTCCGGCACGGTCCAGGCCACGCGTCGCAGCGTGGCCGGCGCGCCGGAGAGGCCAGGGGACGCGGCCACCGCCTACTCCACGTAGAGGCTGACGCGGCCGATCTTCACCGGCGCGATGTCGTACGCCGCGATCTCCTCGTCGGCCGCCTCGATCGGCGTGATCGTCACGTCGAGATGCTCGGGATCCCAGCGATCCTCATCCTTGAGCTTCGCGACGATCGGCGTGATGTCGAACGCGTAGCGCAGCATGTGCGGCGCGTCGTCGTCGTCCTCGTCCTCGTCGGACTTCGAGGCCTCGATGCCGAAGAACGACATCGTCCCGGCGTAATAGGGGCTCTCGTGGTCGAGCGGCGCGCCCTCGGGCATGTTCACGAACACGCCGTAGAGCAGGCCGGGGTTCTTCTCGCCCTCGATGTCCTCGATGGCGAGGTAGACGTGCTCGGGCCCGGCGGCGACATCCCGTTTCGCGGGACCGGTCGGCGCGCTCACCCCCAGACGGGTCGCCACGGTGGCGCCCTTCAGGGTCACCGGCTCCTCGGTCGCGCCGACCATCTCGGGGGGCTGCTCGTCGCTCACGGCTTCTGGCCTCGCTTCCGCGTCGCGGTGGACCGCCGGGGCAGCCGGCAGTCCGACGTAGGTGTAGCCCAGCTGGCCCTCGATGTCGACGACCTCCTCGACGCGCTTGCGCACGATGGCCGCCGTGCGGTCGACGAAGCGAAAGCTCCTCGTCAGCCACGAGGACGACGTCGGGTTCGCGCCGGGTCCATGGCCCTGGTTGGACCCGCGCCGCCAGACCTCCCACAGGCGGTCGAGGTTGCAGTGGTGCAGCCAGAAGATCGGGTCGAGCGCCGCCGTGCCGAAGGCCGACATGAATCCGTCCGGCGTCCGGTCTGGCAGGAGGCCGCCGACCGCCACGTGGACCGCGCCGTGAGGCAGGTTCTCGAACGGCCCGGCGAAGGGGGCGTTGTGCAGAAAGCCGGTCGCGCCGCCCCCGAAGCCCTGCACCGGCGACGTGTTGGGCCGGCTGAACACCGACGGCAGCATCGCGTCGGTCAGCAGGACGGCCGCCGAGGAGATCGGATTTCCGGCGTTGATCTCGTTGGGGAAGTGCCGGCGCTGGCTGACGAACAAGGGGTTGTCGTCGCCGTTGGGGAGGGTGGGCTCGCGGAACGCGGGCGGCAGCACGCGCCGAGCCGCGTCGTCGCTGTAGTTCCAGTACGGCAGCGCCCAGTCGCCGGCCGCGGCGTCGTCCATGTGGGAGCGGATGATGTCCTCGAAGTACCAGAGGTACATCCGGTGCCACGGGAGGAAGTACCAGCCGCCGTGCTGGCACTGGTCCTGAAGGTTGTTGGGGTCGTTGGGGGTGCCTGGCTGGCGCTCGTGGATCGCCGCCTGGTTGACCCAGCTCGTGCCGTTGTCGGGATCGGTGTCGTCAAGGGCCTGCATCGCCGCGATCGCCTGCGCGTAGGCGAGGATCACGGGGTCGCGCCAGGGATCCGCCTCGTCGCCGAGATCCCAGATGTCGTTCCTCACTCGCACCGCCATGTCGCTACCTCCTTGGGGATCGCTGCGAGCATAGGACGAGCGGGCCGGGTGGAGTGTGCGATCTGTCCCATAGCGAGGACGTGCTGGCATGATGGGCGCCGTGACCGAGCTGCGCACTCCGGAGGACCTGTCCGCGGACGAGCGCCAGACGCTGCGCCGCGCGCACGAGCGGCTGCGCAGCGCCTCGCAGGAGCTCCAGGCGCTCGAGGCCACGGAGCCGATCAAGAACCGCTGGGAGCCCGAACCCGTGCCGGCCGGGATGCTCGACGCGGCCCGCGTGACGGTCCACGATGCGTACGCCGACCTCGCGCGCTGCCACCGCGAGCTGCTGGGCTGGGAGCCCGGAACCGAATAGCCGTCGGCGGGCGCTGAGCGTTCGAGGGCCTGCCCGGCAGGAGGGCACGCTCCTGCCGGGCACCCTCCCCCGCGAAAGGCTCTACTGAAGGAGCCGCGACCTCAGGAAGCGGCGCTCGCTCGTGACGCCGTGGCCGCGGGACTGCGCGAGCGCGTAGGCGTCGCGAGGCGGATCCGGGACCCCCCGCGTGAGCGTTCCGCCGCAGACCCCGCACGGCGTGCCCGCCTGGATCATCGCGAGCGCATCGACGCTGCTCACGACGGCACGACATCGCTCACAGCGCATCATCGTCACCGGTGCAGCCAGCATGAGGCCCCCCTTGTTCGATGCGGAGCGGTCGCCCAGCCCCTGCGGCAGGCGACCGCACACGTGCCAATTATGACCCTATCGCGCGGAAACGAAACGTTCCGGTTCACTCGGGTCTTGGCAGGTGTCGCGCGATCGGGTACCGCACGTCCCGTCGGCGGCGGCGGCTACCCTGCTCTGCGTGCTCGCGCTCGTCCTCGCCGCGCTCAACGACCCGACGATCACCGCGGTCGCGATCGTCGGCCTGCTCCTCGGCGTGTTCCTCATGGCGCGCGGGATCAGGCCCGATCCGGGATCGGCCCCCAAACCCTCCGCGGCGGGTCCGGAGCCTCACGCCGGTGCGCCGGTCCTCGCCGCACCGGAGGTCGTCGCTGCGCCGGAGACCGCGGTCCTCGACATGGCAGCGCCCGCGGCGCAGCCCGCACCGGCGCCAAGCGCCGAGGCGCCGTTTCGCCAGGGCAGGATCAAGCTCGGCGGCGGTCCGTCCGCATTCGGTCCTCCGGCGGACGTACAGCCCGAGCCGGAGCCCGAGGTGTCGCCCGAGCCGGCGCCGAGTGCCGAGGCGCCGTTCCGCCAGGGCCGGATCAAGCTGAGCGGCGGTCCGTCCGCGTTCGATCCTCCGGCGGGCGCGGAGCCCGAGCCCGAGGCCGCGTTGCCGCCCGAGCCCTATCTGGAGGTGTCACCAGAGTCGCCGCCGCCCCCGCCGGCGTACGAGCCCCCGTCCCCGCCCCCGCCAGCGCCCCCGCCGCCCGAGCCTCCAGCACCGGAGCCGCCGGCGCCGGCTGAGCCCCCGCCGCCGCCACCCCCGCCCACGGCGCAGCCGGCGCCACCCGAACCGGGGCCGCCGGCGGTCCCCGAGCGCGGGACCTTCCGCCAGGGCACGATCCGCTTCGGCAAGGACGTCCGCCGTCCGGGCACGTGAGCGTGTCCGGCACGCTCGAAGTCGTCGACGCCGCAGGCTCCCTGAGCTTCTCGTTCGACGATCTGATGCGTTACCACGGGTCAAACTCGCCCGGCGGCGTCGCGCATGCGTTCAAGGTCATGGAGCGGGGGTTCGCGCTGCTGTCGCCCGCCGGCCCGCCCGAGCGGCGCAAGATCACGCTCGAGACCGCGTTCGGCGGCCCGGGCGCGCGTGACGGTTTCGAGCTCGTCACCCGCGCGGTGACCGGCGATCGCTTCGTCGTCGATGCCTCGCTGGCTCGCCCCGAGCGCGGCCGTGCGCGCGAGCGCTTCGTCTTCAAGCTCGCCTACGGCGACCAGACGGTGACCCTGCTCCTGCGCGAGGGCTACGTCAGCGAGGAGTTCATCGACCTCGCCCGCAAGCCCGACCTCAGCGACGAGGAGGATGCGCGCCTCGATCAGCTCAAGGATGAGATGGCCGAGCGCGTGATGGGAAGCGCCGCCGACGAGGTCTACGACGTGGAGTGACCGCCGCGGGCGCCGGGGGGCGTGTCATTCGCGCGCTGTCGGGTAGGCACTCCGAGACCCGATAAACGGAGGGCTACACATGGCCGATCAAGACCAGAGGACGGACGAAGAGCTCGTGGCGGCGCTCCCGCCCAGAGACGGCGGCGCCAACGACCCGGTCGCCAACGCCGAAGAGCACCTGGCCGACGTGGACATGGACGAGCAGCGCGAAGCGCTGAAGAAGATCCAGAAGGATCTGCCGTCCGCAGGCGCGTAGCCGCGGGAGCACCGCGACGGGGCCGAGCTGCGGCTCGGCCCCTCGGCGGCGCGGTGTTGCGCGGTTGCGGGAGGCGCCGCACGACGGGTCAGGAGACGTCGAACGGGTTGTGGCCGCCGGAGCTGCGCACGCAGCTGCTGACCGCGTCGTAGAACTTCTGGGAGGGCCGCCCGCCCTCGACGATCTTCAGGCCGTCGTGCACGACCTCGTCGAGCGTCATCGTCTGCTCGAGGTGGTCCAGAGCGCAGCCGCAGAATGTCTTCATGCCACCGCTCGAGGCCACGCAGCTCGTCATGAACGAGCGCTTGGCCTCGGCCGGGTACTGGTTGCCGGAGGAGTCCGCGGGTCCGCTGCCGTAGGACTCGGTCGAGCCCGTGTCGTAGGAACCGGTCGAGCCGCTGCCGGACGGCTCCCAGTCGCTGCGCGACCCGAAGTCCGGCGCGTCCTGTTTGATCGGCGCTGACGCGGACGCCGCCGCGCCACGCGAGGCGTGATGACCGGTGTCGTCGCGGCCGCCGCACCCGGCGAACGCGCCCATCGCGAGCACTGCGGCTGAAGCGATGGCGGCGCGGCGCAGCTTGGCGGCGCGGGATGTGGTGGTGCGAGCGGTGGTGGCGGTGATGGCGGACATTTCGGCTCCTCGGACTGGAAGTGATTCGGTGATGTCCAGCCTGCTCGCGCGGGCCCTGGGTGGGCAGACCCCGATGGGGTGAACCGGGCCACCCCCTGTCACCCCCGAGCAACCGCAAAAACGCCCCTCGTCAGGGTCGCGCGGCGAGCTGCTTGAGCGCCGCGCGCGCGGCGTCAGGCGCGTGTGGCATCGCGTCGAACAGCGCGAGCACGCGCCGTGCCCCGTCGAGCTGCGCGTCGGGCCGCTCGAGGATCCAGCGTGCCGTCCAGCGCACCGCTGCGCGCTCGAACGCGGGCGACTCGCTCACGGCCATGAGGCAGCAGATCGTCAGCGCGTCGTCGAGGTTGACGTGCGGGAGCTCGGCCGCCGCCATCCGGACGAGCGCGAGGTCGCCGAGCGCGAGCGCGCGCTGAAACCGCGCGTAAGGGCTGCCCTTCGCCGACATGCGAACAGATGTTCGCATGTCGGACGGCAGGTCAGCCCAGCGCGTCGGCCGCGTCGGCGATTCGCACCGCAAGGGCGAGCGAGGACGTCGCCGCCGGTGACGGGGCGTTGCGGACGTGGATCGCCCGCGGCGTCGTCGACAGGAGGAAGTCGTCGACGAGGTGGCCGTCGCGACCGACGGCCTGAGCACGCACGCCGCTGAGGCTGGGCAGCAGATCGTCCGCGACGAGCTCCGGGACGAAGCGGCTCGCCTCGGATGCGAACGCCCGGCGGCTCGTCGCCAGCCGCAGCTCGCTCACGCCGGTTCGCCACCAGCGCTGGGCCATGCGCCACGTCCCGGGCCAGGTCACGGTCGCGCGGACGTCCTCGTCGCGGATCTTCGCGAGCTGATAGGCGTCGCGCGCGCCGACGAGCATCGCCGACGGCCCGAGCAGCACCTGGCCGTCGATACGCGGTGTCAGGTGGATGCCCAGGAACGGCAGCCGCGGGTCGGGCACCGGATAGATCAGGCCGCGCACGAGATCGCGGCGCTCCGGGCGCAACGCGAGGTAGCGCCCGCGAAACGGGATGATGCGCGGGTCGGGATCGGCGCCCGCGAGCTCGGCGAGGCGGTCGGACCACAGCCCCGCGCAGAACACGGAGCGGGTGCCGGCGACCTCATCGCCTGTACCCGAGCGCAGCCGGATCGCGCGCCCGGCGTCGCGCACGCCGGCGACGCTCCAGTTCAGGCGGACCTCTCCGCCCGCCTTGTGCACGTCGTCGGCGAGGCGTGCACAGACCGCGCCGAAGTCGACGATCCCGGTGTTGGGGGAGTGCAGCGCGGCGAGTCCGGTCGCGTGCGGTTCGATGTGGCGCAGCTCGTCGGCGTTCACGCGCCGGATGCCCGACACGCCGTTGGCGGTCGCCCGCCGCTCGATCTCCTCGAGCGCGGGCATCTCGTTTGGCTGCAGCGCGATGATGAGCTTGCCGATCCGCTTCACCGCGACGTCATGGCTCTCGCAGTACGCGTACATCCGCGCGGCGCCGTCGACGCACAGCTCGGCCTTGAGCGAGCCCGGGGCGTAGTAGACGCCGGCGTGGATGACGCCGCTGTTGTGGCCGGTCTGGTGCGCGGCGAGACGCGACTCGCGCTCGACGACGAGCACACGCTCGCCGGGGCGGCGCAGGAGGATCTCGCGGGCCACGGCCAGACCCAGGATGCCGGCGCCGACCACGAGCGTGTCGAACGTGTCGTTCGCCATCACGTCACGCGGTTGATCCTCGCGAGCAGGAACTGACCGAGCGTCCCGGCGTAGATCCGCGTCATGTGGGTGCCGTCCTTGTAGACCAGCGCGCCACCGATGATCGGCAGGCACAGGCGTGAGCAGAAGAAGCGCGTCATGTCGATCGTCCGTACGCGACTGTCGCCCGAGCTGCGCGCCGCGGCGTAATGCTCGTCGGGGTGGATGCCGCGGCTGCGTTTGACCGCGCACGCGGGCCCGGCAAGCTTGTGCTTGGCCAGCGCGCGGCGGATGCAGCCGTTGACGATGCCGATCGACGGCGTGTCGCGGATGACGACGATGTGCCGGATCGAGCTCGGCAGCGCGTGCCAGGCCGCTCGGTAGCCGGCCTTCGTCCCGCCCGTCGTCCGGGCGCCCGCATGCGCGGCCATGACGACCGTCGAGACCTCGGGGTGGCGGCGGAACCAGGCCTGGACCTCGCCGTTCCACTGCCGGCACTGCTGGGATGCCGTCGGCCCTGAGGCGAGGATGGGCGTCGCCTGCGTCAGGGGGCAGCCCGAGCGCGTGATCGAGAGGCCGTGCCAGTGCTTGGCCTGGGCGACGACCTCAAGCGCGCCGCGCCAGTGCTGGGCGTGGCTGTCGCCGAGGATCGCCACCGACGTCGAGGAGAGCTCCTCGCTCGTGCCGAACGTGCACACGCCGACGAGCCCGACGCGGCTTCCGCTCGCACAGAACGCGTTCGGCCCCCGCGTGGCGGCCCGCGGTGTCGGGACGATCGCCCGGCGCAGCGCCGGGTTCGAGCAGCGAGAGCGCGACGCCGCCCCGAAGCAGCGCGGGCCGGCGACGTAGTTGATGCGGTCCACGTAGGTGCCCTTGTCCGGTGCCTTGTCGACACACGGCGTCGTGATCGGACAGCTCGCGGCGTCGGTCCAGGTCGACACGACGCGCCAGCGAAAGCGCCCGCGGGGAAGCCCGGCCTCCACGCGCGTGAACCCCGCGTCCAGGCTGCTGCGGGACGGCCGCCGGACCGCCGCCGGAAGCGGACGCTGGCTGTCGACCTGCCCCGCGGGGTTGAGGTCCATGTACTGCAGCGCGGCCTTGCCGTCGCGGTTGACGACGCACATGCGCGCCCGCGGCGTGGACCCTGACGCCGTGAAGAGCTCGACGCACAGCGCGCGCCCGGCCGCCGGGTCGAGATCGGCGGCGTTCCACGCCGAGCGCGTGCGCAGCCGCAGCACGAGACGGGCCTCGCGCTGGCCGAAGGTCGCGTTCGTGACATCGACCGGGCTGGCGGCCACGTCGCGCGGATCGCCGTGGGGCCCCGGGCCGAATCGCAGCTTGGCGGCGTCCGCCGGCCCGGCCGCGGCGGCAAGCAGGCCCGCCATCGTTGCGAGGAAGAGGACAGGCGTTCGGCGAAGCACGGCACGCAACGTACCGGCCGGTCGCGACGCGGGCGGCGCCAGGGCACCTGTTGGCGCTACCGCGCGCCGGGCGCGCACGCCCCAGGCAAACGACACCGATCGGCCCTCGTGGGAGTCGGGCGCCTGGCAGGGGATCGTCAGGTCCGCCCGGCCGAGCGCCAGCCAGATCCCGCACGATCACGACCTCCGACCCCACCGGCCCCGGAGGCGGTTCAGACCGATGACGAGCTACACGTCGCGCGGCTCGGCCAGCACGTGGATGTGCGGGCCGGCCTCGGTGACCGTCCACGGCCCGCCGAGGTTCGCCGCGCGATAGCCGATCTCGTCCATGAACGCGGCGAACGCGGCGTTCGTCTCGTGGATCTCGCAGATGATTCGCGGCCGGTGGCGGGCGATCGTCTCGCGCATCCCTTCGAGGGCGAGGATCTCGGCGCCCTCGGTGTCGATCTTCAGGACGTCGGGCGGCGGGATCGTGCCCGCCGCGACGAGGTCGTCGAGCGCGACGACGGCGACCTCGATCGTCTCGCGCGCCTCGGCGTGGCGGTCGAGCGACGCGAGCATCGACTGGCTCGTCTCGCCGGCGACGAGGAGGGCGGCGCGGCCGCTGACGGCGCCGACGGCCTCGGTGCGGACCTCGGCCTGAGCCAGGTCGTTGAGCGCGATGTTCGCGGCGACGGCGTCGCTGCACCACGGCACCGGCTCGAACGCGATGACGCGCCCCTCCGGGCCGACCAGGCGCGCGGCGACGAGCGTGAAGTACCCGAGGTTCGCGCCGACGTCGTAGACGACGTGGCCGGGGCGGACCGTGCGCACCATCGCCTCGGTGACCGCGGGCTCCAGCGTGCCGCGCACGATCGAGCCCAGGTGCGCGTGGCCGAGCGGCAGATGGACGGTCGAGATCGCCATCCCCGCCGCCGGACCGTTCGCGACGGTGATCGGGGCGCGGCCGTACCAGCCGGTCAGCGCGCCGACCGCGACCTGGCCGTTGCGTCCGTGCAGGAACCGCGCCCACGCCCGGCGGCGCTCGTCGGGCAGCCGCGAGAAGCCGCGCGTGCCCCAATAGCGCGCACGGCCGGTGATCTCATGGCGAATCTGACGGAGGTGGCCGCGCATCGCGGGGTAGGGTCGCAGAGGAACGCTCCGACACGAGGACCGAGCACATGACGCCACACATGGGAGAGCCGGGGCCGCGCCGCATCATCACGGTCGATCCGCCCGAGCCCGCGACCACGCCACAACCGGAGCCCGGGAAGGCGCCCGCCGCGCCACCGCAGCGCGACCCGGAGAAGGTCCCGGCGTGACGGCGCCGGTCCTCGGCTTTCGTTTCTTCTTCGCGCGCGACGGCGGCCTCTTCCCGCTCCACGGCCGCCCGACGGTCGCGGCGCCGTGGCGCCCGGGCGTCAACGAGGCCGCCTGCCGCCGTGGCGGCCACCCCGAGCCGCCGCCGGGCGATGACTGCGGCTGCGGCCTGCACAGCTTCTACGACCTGGACTGGATGCAGCGCTGGCTGAAGCTCTCTCCGATCTGGGACGTTCGTCATGGACACCCGCGCGGGGCCCTGGTGTTCGCTGTGACCCGCAGCTGGGGACGGATCGCCGCGGGGCGGCAGACGATGGCGGCTCAGTCGGCCGAGGTGCTGGCGCTGGTCGACGCGCCGGAGCTGGCGGATCTTCACGTTGCTCTCGTCGCCGTGGCGCGGGCGTACGGCGTCCCGGTCGTGCCGCTCGACGGCGCTGGTGCGTGGGCGGCGGAGTTTGCGTCGCCGATGCCGTTTGAACTGCGCCCGCAGCATCCGGTGCCTGGCTGAGAGAACGAACAGCGGCGATGACGGACGAGGATGTGCACCGCGCCGGTGGTCCGAATGTGCCCCGCCGGGACGAACCTGCTGTTTGGCCGCGATAGGCGGCCAAAGTGCAGGTTGGCGACGCGACGGGGCATTCCTGAGACCCCGGCTCGTTCGCTCCTCGTCCTTTCTCGGTGCAGTTTCGTGAACCGCGCGGCGGCGCCTACGACGCCCGCACCGACGCGATCGCCGGCAGCCGCTGCGCCACCGGGAACCACGTCGCCCCCGCATCGCCCGAGCCGAAGATCTCACCCGACGTCGCCGCGAAGTACAGCTCGAGCCCCGCACCCTCGCCGGTCGCCGTGAACGCCTGGCGCAGCACCTGAAGGAAGGCATCGTGCTGGGGCAGCCCGTCGGCGCGCGGTGTCCAGGTCGCGCCCGCGTCGCGCGTCTCCCAGACCTGCACGCGGCCGCCCGGGGTCAGGCGGTCGTGGGTCGTCACGGGAAAGACGTAGGCGCTATCGGGATCGGCCGGATCCAGCACGACCGAGAAACCGAAGTCCGACGGCAGGCCGTCCGCGATGTCGGTCCACGACTCGCCCGCGTCATCGGAGCGGTACACGCCGCCGTGAAACTGCATGAACAGGCGCTCCGGGCGGGCCGGGGCGCGCTCGATGTGGTGCACGCACAGCGCGATCGCGCTTCCGCGCGACTCCTCGGGCAGGTAGTCGGCGACGATGCCCTCGTTGCCGTGGCGCCACGTCGCTCCGCCGTCGTCGGTGAGCCACACCCCCGCGGCCGAGATCGCGAGCGCGAGCCTGTCGGGTTCACCCGGCCAGGGCAGGATCGAATGCAGCGACAGCCCGCCGGCGTCGCGCGTCCACTGCGGGCGCGTGGGGTGTTCCCACAGCGGGCGGTTGAGCTCCCAGGTCGCGCCGCCGTCGCGGCTTTCGAACAGCACCGCTGGATCGCCGCCGGCGTAGACCGTTCCCTCCGCCTCGCCGGGCACGATGACCCAGATGCGCTTGAGCGCCTGGTCGCCGCCCCTGGGCAGCGCGATCCCATGCGCCTGCTCCCACTCGCCGGCCGCGATGTCGTCGCTGAACCAGATCTTCGGCCCGAAGAACGGCGAGGTCGCGGCCACGAACACGCGGCCGGTGCGCGGGTCGCGCACGGCGTAGTCGACGGGATCGCCCTCGAACGCCCGCGCGGTGATGCCAAACGATCCGCCGGGCTCGCCCTCCAGGACGAACAGACCCTTGCGGGTCCCGACGAGAAGCTCGGTCATCCCCCGGAGATCGCGGGCAGGATCTCGACGCGGTCAGACGCGCCGGCCGGCGTATCCGGCTCGGCGGGCTCGCCGTTGACGAAGACGTGGATGTGCGGGCGCAGGACGCCGCGCTCGTCGAGGACCCACCCTTCGAGCGCGGAGTAGTCGCGCTCCAGGCTCTGCAGGAGATCGGCGACCGTCTCGCCGTCGAGCTCCACCTCCGACGTCCCGCCCGCAAGCTTCTCGAGCTGGCCGCGCAGCCTCACGATCGCCATGACGACAGATGTTATGCCGCGCCGCGAGCGAGGACCCGCAGCGCCGCCACCCGCACGGCCTCGTCGAGCATCTGGCCGTCGAGCGCGACCGCGCCGGCACCGCCCTCGCGCTCGGCCGCCTCGAGCGCGTCGATGACCGCGCGCGCGTGCTCGAGCTCCTCCTCGCTGGGCGTGAAGAGCTCGTTGAGCGCGGCCACCTGCGCGGGGTGAATCGCCCATTTTCCGTCGAAGCCCATGTCGCGGGCGCGTTGCGCTGCGGCGGTGAAGCCCGCGTCGACGGCCACCCCGAGGTAAGGCCCGTCGATCGCCGCGACGTCGTTCGCGCGGGCGGCGACGAGGATCGCGTCCTGGATCGCGCGCCAGGAGTCAAGCTCCGCGCGGGCTCCCGCGGCGCGACCGAGCGACGCGGACAGGTCGGCGTAGCCGAGGATGAGCGAGTCCAGCCGCGGCGACGCGGCCGCGATCTCCGACAGGCGGTCGACGCCGGCTGCGGTCTCGATGAGTGCCTGCACGCGCATCGGCTCACCGATGCCGGCAACCGCCTCGACGCCATCCAGCAGGCGGTCGATGAACGCGAGGTCGCCCGCGCTCTCGACCTTCGGCACGATCAGCGACGCGGGCCTGGCGTCAAGCCCGGCCAGCGCGGCCACGTCCTGATGGCACCACGGTGTGCGCGCGGCGTTGACCCGCACGGCGGTCGTGACGCCCTCGTACTGCGGCTCGGACAGCGCTGCGACGACGGTATCGCGCGCCTCGTCCTTGGCGGATGTGGCGACGGCGTCCTCGAGGTCGATGATGATCTCGTCGGCGCCGCGCGTGGGCGCCTTGGCGAGCATCGACTCAGACGACCCGGGGACCGACAGGCAGGATCGGCGGCGGATGGGCTGCATCTCGGTGCGGCAGAATACGGCCAAAGCCCGGCAAGTGGCGATCTCGCGCTCGGTGGCGAGGTAATCTCGTGCCCGCCGCAAGCTAGAAGCGAGTTCTGAGGAGGGAGGGCGGTGGCCGAGCTGGGCGGACCTGAACGGGTTCAGCGAGCGATGTCTGTTCTCGAGCAGTACGCCGGTGCGAAGCCGGGCTTTCGCCGTGCCCACGCGCGCGGCGTCGGCTTCCGGGGACGGTTCACCGGGGCGTCCGAGGCGGCCGCCGTCACGACGGCGGAGCACTTCCAGGGCGAGGACATCGACGTGGTCGTCCGGCTCTCCAACGGCTCGGCGAACCCCTACCAGGTCGACCGCTCGTCGGCCAAGAGCGGGGCCGTCCTCGGGCTCGGGGTGCGCTTCGAGCTGCCGTCGGGGTTCACCGCCGCGTGGGCGTCGCTGAGCGTCGGCGCGTTCCCGGCGCGCAAGCCCGACGACTTCATCGGGATGACGCGGGCGACCGCGCGCAATCGCCAGACCGGCCTGCCGAACTTCCTGCGCCTTGTGCCGTTTCTCGCGTTGCACCCGCAGTGCATCCGCGGCGCGAAGGAGATCGCCCTCATCCCGAGCACGGAGAGCTTTGCCACCACGCAGTTCAACGGGCTGCACGCGTACTGGCTCGTCGATGCGGACGGACGGCGTCGCGCGTTTCGCTACCGCTGGCTGCCGGTCGCCGGCATCGCGCCCGTCACGGACGCCGAGGACCGGATCCTGCCCCCGCAGTACCTGCTCAGCGAGATCAAGCAGCGGATCGCGGCCAAGCCGGTCGCCTGGGACCTCGTCTTCCAGATGGCCGACCGCGACGATCCGGTCGACGACATGACCAGGCACTGGCCGGAGGACCGCCGCCAGATCCCCGCGGGGCGTCTGGTCATCGATCGCCTGCACGAGGATCAGGAGGCGATCGAGGGCCTGGTCTTCGATCCCACGAAGGTGCCACCGGGCATCGAGCTCTCCGACGACCCGGTCCTGCATTTCCGCTCGGAGTCCTACACCGAGTCGCACCGGCGCCGCACGGGCGAATCCAAGCCGGCGATCCGTTCTGAGTAGGACCGCGTCGCTAGCCCTGCTCGTCGCGGTGCTCGCGGCGGCACTCGGACCCGTGAGCACGGCGCACGCCAGGCCGCTGCGCTTCGATCCCGTGTGGCACGACGACGCGCGCGACGCGGCGTCCAGCCCGCTCGACCTCAGCCAGGTCGCGTTCGGCCAGCAGGACACGCGCATGGTCCTGCGGATCCGCAGTGCCACGGCGTGGGATCACACGGCGCTCTCGCCGTCCTCGGGTCGCAGCGTCTGTCTTGTGCTGTCGTTTGCGTCGATCACGACCCCGCGCCGGCGCGTCTGCGTCTGGCCGGGCGCCGGCGGCGAACCCGTTCTGCGGGTGGCGACACTCGATCCGGCGACCGCGCTGGCCGGTCCGGACCGGCCGGTGGCCGCCACGGTCGTCCGGTCCGACGCGCACACGCTCGTGGCGGTGTTCAGCCCGCTCGACGTCGATCTGCCGTTCGGCGCCTACGCCTGGCAGGTCGCCTCGACCTGGCGCGACGGGACCGGGTGCGCCGCCTCGTCAGGGTGCGTCGACGTGGCGCCCGATGCGCGCGCGGTCCAGGATCGCCGGGTCCTGCTCGCGCAACCACGCTGCTTCGGAGCCGCCTCGATGGCGGCATCGCGGTGCGTGAGGCCGTCGCTGCGGCGCACCGTCTTCCCGACGCCGTCCGCTTCGCTCGTCGCGGGCAACGCGCCGTGCGCGACGCTCCCGCCGTCGCCCGGCATCTACCTCTGCGCGTGGGGCGCGAGCCCGGCGACCGCCACGAGCTCGGCCGCGATCGTCGGCGACAGCCACGCCGTGGCCTGGCGCGGCGCATTCGAGGTCGTCGCCCAGCAGAAGCGCTGGCAGGGCGTGACGATGAGCCGCGCCGGCTGCCCGCTGTCGATGGGGCAGGTCATCCTGCGCACGGAGGAGACCAGCCAGGGCTGCACGATCTGGAACCGCCTCGTGCAGCAATGGTTCCGCGACCATCCCGAGGTGTCCACGGTGCTCGTGGCCTCGCACCCCGCCCGCTTCGAGGGCTCGGCCGCCTCCGGCTACTTCCGGGCGTGGCGGGCGCTGCCGGACACGGTCAAGCGCATCTATGTCGTTCGCGACTTCCCGTTCGTGGGCACAGGGTCCGCGGAGCACTGCATCGTGCGGGCGATCAAGCGACACCAGAACGCGGGCGTGCGTTGCGCGGAGAAGCGCAGCCGGGTGCTGCACCGCGACCCGATGGCGGCAGCCGCCGCGCGGATGCCGTCCGGCGGACGCGTTCGGTTCGTCGACATGACGCGCTACATGTGCGATCGCCGGCTCTGCTACCCGGTCGTCGGCGGGGCGCTCGTCAACAAGCCCACCTCCCATCTCACGCGCATCTTCTCCACGAGTGTCGGGCCGTACATGCTGAAGGCGATCAACCGCGTCGGCTAGCGCTGATCGACCTTGCTCGAGATCGTCCGGATGAGCGGCCTTCCGCCGGAGAAGACGACCTCGAAGGACACGGTTCCCGACGTGCGGGTGTTCGAGAGCACGTTCTCCGAGAACCGGCCGAGCACGACGCGCCCGCCTGTCGTGCGGTCGCGGCCGGTCAGCCTCAGCCGGTAGTCGTCGGTCAGCGCGAACTGCGTCGCGAACTCCTTGCGCAGGACGGCGGTGCCCTGCTTGGCCGTCTTCGTCCCGCCGCCCTCGAAGTTGAACTGGACGTCGCCGGTGAGCGTGGCCATGAGCGTGTCGAGGTCCTCGGCGCGATAGGCGTCGCCGAAGCGCCGCACCACGGCGTCGGCGCTCGCGGCCGATGGTGCGCCGGGAGGGGTGTCGACGGTGCGCTGCGGCGCGTTCGAGCCTGCTCCCGTGGTGCTCGACAACACCCCGCCGACCGTCAGTCCGGCGACGACGACCGCGATCGCGAGCACGCCGAGGGCGATCCATACGACCGGACGGGCGCGCCGGGGCTCGGGTGCGGGAACGGGGTCGCGCGGCGGCGGGACGTCCTCGTGGTCGTGCCCGCCCGCGGGCGTCGTCGGCGGCGGCGGCGCGGCATCGGCCGGTTCGGGCCTCGGCTTCGGGACCGGGGCCGGGCTCTCGCCGGCGGCGGCGAGGAGGGCGCGACCGAGCGCGCCGGCGGACTGGTAGCGCTCGTCGGGATCCGGGGCCATGCCCCGCTTGAGCACATCCTCGAGTGCGGCCGGCAGCCACGGTGCCCGCTCGCACACCGACGGCGGCGGCTCGTGCAGCTTCGCGGTCATCTTCGCCGGCGCGCTGTCGCCGGGAAACGGCACCTCCCCGGTGAGCGCCTCGAACAGCAGGACCGCGAGCGAGTAGATGTCCGTGCGATGGTCGACCGGCTTGCCGGACAGCTGCTCGGGCGCCACGTAGTCGACCGTGCCGAGCCACTGGCCGCTGTGTGTGAGCCCGCTGTCGCCGTCGAGGCGCTTGGCGAGGCCGAAGTCGGTGAGGTAGGGATGCTCCTCGCCCGGCTCGCCCGCGAGGAGCACGTTGGCCGGCTTGACGTCGCGGTGGACGAGGCCGGCCGCGTGGGCGGCATCGAGCGCGCTCGCGATGCGGGCCGTCACGCGCGCGGCCAGGCGGGCGTCGAGGGCGCCGCGCTCGTCGATGAGGCCACGCAGGTCGGTTCCGTCGACGAAGCGCATCGCGATGTAGAGCAGGCCGTCGCGTTCACCGGCGTCATGGACGGGGATGACGTTCGGATGGTCGAGCGCCGCGACGAGCCGCGACTCGTGCTTGAAGCGCTCGCGCAGGTCGGCGTCGCCCGCCCATTCCGGCGCGATGAGCTTCAGCGCGACGCGCCGGTCGAGCTCGAGATCGGTGGCGCGGTAGACGACACCCATGCCTCCGCTCGCGACATGCCCCTCGATGCGATACCGCCCGAAGCGCGCGCCGGGGGAGAGGTCCTGTGCCGCGCCCACCGGCGCAAGGCTAGTCGGTGGGGGCTGGCAAGATGCGGCGCGTGAATGCCATGAGCGACCTCTTCCGCGCGCAGGCCGCGACCCATCGCGCCGCGGCGCAGGAGCGCCCCGACGACCCGCGGTTCGTCCGCTCTGCCGAGGCGCTGGAGAACCTCGCCGACTACGCCGAGCGCGCCGCCGAGGAGGGCCTGTTCCAGATGCGTTACCTGCTCGACCACCACATCGCCGACGGCAGGTTCGCCTGGCCCGAGGGACAGTCGGGACGTGCCGTGGCCCGATACGGATTCGACCAGCCGGTGCACGACGCGATGGAGCACGAGATGTTCCTCATGGACCTCTGCGATCTCGCCAAGATCGACGCCAGCCGCCATGTCGGCACGCCCGCCAACGGCTACGAGCGCGACGACGCGCCGGAGATCGCCAAGCGGTTCGGCATGAGCGTCGAACAGGTGCACCGCTCGCTCGACACCGGCCGCGGCTACGCGCACCTGTTCGCCGTCGGCATCCCGGCGTGGCATGAGCTCGGCGACCGGGCGCGCGCGCAGCTCGAGGCGATGGACGGTGTGTTTCTCATGCCCGGGCGCCGGGAGCAGTTCCCCGACGAGGACGAGCCGCCCCTGCTCGCGTGCAACATCGTTGCCGACGACGACGCGCACGCCCGCGCGATCGTCGGGAAGACCGTCGGCATCGACCCCGATGCGCTCGGGGTCAACCGCACCGAGCGCCTGCTCCGGTGACGGCTAGCTCGCCGTGAGTCGCTCGCCCGCGCGAACCGGCACGTCGACGCGGTGGCCCGGCGGCGCGAGCGGGCATGCCCAGCGCGTGTCGTACGAGCATGACGGCTGGTAGGCGAAGTTCAGGTCGAGCACGAGCAGGCCGTCCTGCACGCCGAGATCGGCACCCTTGATCGTGTCCAGGACATAGCGTCCCGCGCCATAGGTCTCGCTGCCGCTCGTCGCGTCGGCGAACGGGACGAAGAGGCCGCCGCCGTAGGACTCAAGCCAGAACAGGTCCAGCGAAACCCGCTCCGAGCAGGCGCGACCGACACGCACGAAGCGCATCGTCGCGCCGTCGCTCGAGGGCAACTCGAACGCTTCGGCGGGCGCAGGCTCGACGCTCGCCAGCACACGCCAGCTCGCGTCGTATTCCCAGACGTGCGGTCCTTCGTACTGCCCGCGCTCCGATGCCGGCAGCGGCGACTGCGGGTGCGTTTCAAACAGCTCCCGGCGCGCTGCACGCCACCGCGCGTGCGCCGCCTGCGGGTCCCGTGCGGCCCGCACCTCCGCATAGAGCTCGGCGACCCGCCGGCGGTAGTCGAGCAGCTCGGCGACCGCTGTGGGATCGATGGCGGGCATGCGGAGCGAGACGCTACCGCCACTGCGATCGCCGGCCCGCCACCGATGCGATACTCGTCGCGTGGCGCCTCGCATCTACCTCTTCTCAACCGATGCCTGCACGTTCTGCGAGCACGCAAGGGCGATCCTCTCCAAGCGCGGGATCCAGTTCGAGAACGTCAACCTGGGATCGGATGCCGAGCTGCAGGGCGAGCTGGCCGAGCTCACCGGCCTGACGACGTTCCCGCAGATCCTCGTCGAGGGCGAGACGTTCGGTGGGCTGAACGAGTTGCGCGCGGCCGACCGGGACGGCACGCTCGCCGCCTGGGCCGCCGGGTAGCCGGCCGACGCGTCGCCGGTAAGAAGCACGAGGGGCCCGTCGATGACGGGCCCCTCGGCCTTGCTGGTCCGCACACCTCCTCTCCATCTTGTGTCGGGGGGAATGGCTACTGGGTGACCGTGTTCGCGCCCGCGCCGCCGTCCAGGATGTCGAGGCCGGCGCTGCCGGTCATCGTGTCGTTGCCGTCACCGCCGGTCATCGTGTCGTCGCCTTCGCTGCCGGTCATGGTGTCGTTGCCGTCACCGCCGGTCATGATGTCGTCGCCCCCCACACCGGTCATGGTGTCGTTGCCGTCGCCGCCGATGATCGTGTCGGCGAAATCTGTTCCGGTGATGGTGTCGTTTCCGAGGCCACCGATGATCGTCTTGCCGGGGCTCGCAGCACTGCAGTCGATCGTGTCATTTCCGTCGGTTCCGGTCACGGTCGTCGCGGTCTGCGTCACTCCGGCACCCACGACGCAGTCAACGCCGCCGCCGGGAGACGGTGCGCTCTCGCAGCCGGTGAGCGTGTCGCCATCGGGTGAGGGTCCTTGGCAGGTGTCGACGCCGGCATCGCCGTTCAGCGTGTCCGCGACGCCGTCGTCGGGGGCGCCGGTGAGGGTGTCGTCGCCGGTGCCGCCGTTGAGCGTGTCGGTGCCCAAGCCGCCGTCCAGGGCGTCATCGCCCGAGCCGCCGCTGAGCGTGTCGGAGTCTGCCCCGCCGCTGAGCGTGTCATTGCCCGCGCTGCCGGTCATGGTGTCGTTGCCGTCACCGCCGGTCATGGTGTCGTCGCCGCCCACGCCGGTGAGGGTGTCGTTGCCGTCACCGCCGTTGATCGTGTCCGCGTAGTCCGTTGCGGTGATGGTGTCGTTTCCGAGGCCGCCGTTGATCGTCTTGCCCGGGCTCGCGCCACCGCAGTCGATCGTGTCGTTGCCGTCGCTGCCGGTCACGGTCGTCGCGGTCTGTGTCACCCCCGGACCCGCCACGCAGTCCACGCTGGCGGAGGCGGATGCACTATTGATCATGCCGACTGCCATAACCATAATGCCGAGGATGATCCCACTGCCGAGTCGGCGGTATAGGTAAGTAGTCATCGTGTGCCACCTTCTGGAGGGCGCCGCGTTTCGGAGAAAGGTATGGGCGCCGCGCGGCAGCACCATACTCCTAATCCCGCATGTCTGAAAAACGTTCGTCCGTTTTTGTTGGAGCGATCCGTATAAACTACGTGAGATATACGGTGAACTCCGGTCAGCGCGCACGTAAGATCTCGCGGCCGCGGGGACACTCACGGCGTCATGAACATTTCGACCGTAGATAATCCGCCGGGAATCGACCTCCTCGGCGCCGAGCTGGCGGTCCGCGATCTCCTCGTCGCGCTTGGCCGCGATGTCGACGACGGCGGGCTGCGCGACACGCCGCGGCGCGTGGCCGCCGCCTTTGGGGAGCTGTTGTCGCCCGAGCCCATCGCGATGACGACGTTCCCCAACGAGGAGGGCTACGACGAGCTCGTGGTCGTCCGCGACATCCCGTTTCACTCGCTGTGCATGCACCACCTGCTGCCGTTTCAGGGCGTGGCGCATGTCGCCTACCTGCCGGGCAAGCGGATCGTCGGACTGTCGAAGCTCGCGCGCGTCGTGGAGCTCTACGCACGTGATCTGCAGATCCAGGAGCGCCTGACGATGCAGATCGCGACGTGCCTGCAGGAGCACCTCGAGCCCAAGGGCGTGGGGGTCGTCCTGGAGGCCGAGCACCTGTGCATGTCGCTGCGCGGGGTCCAGAAGGCGGGCGCGCGCACGACGACCTCGGCGCTTCTCGGCCTGCTGCGAGACGACGCACGCACGCGGCAGGAGTTTCTGTCGCTCGTGACGGCGTGAGGTAAGAACGAGGCGGCGGGCGACGCTCACGATGCGATGAGGCCGACACGGACACCCGCGAGTGTCGCCGCGCCGGAGCGCACGCTCGGCGAGTGGCGCCGCCGGCGGCTGATCGCG
Organism: Solirubrobacteraceae bacterium; assembly: GCA_033855075.1. Taxonomy (GTDB): domain Bacteria; phylum Actinomycetota; class Thermoleophilia; order Solirubrobacterales; family Solirubrobacteraceae; genus CADCVQ01. The sequence goes on from JAWVGM010000082.1 coordinate 19,965, forward strand.
GCTGGTTTCGACGCGGCACTGGCGACGCGGCTGACGCGAGATGGCGCTGTCGACCTGCACGAGCTCCTGGTGCTGGTCGACCGCGGCTGCCCCCCCGAGCTGGCGGCGCGGATCCTCGCCCCGCTCGGCGCGCCGAGCGCGTCGTGATGCGGCCCGCGTCCGCTGATACGTTGCGGCGCGTGGCCCCAGAGTCCGCGACCGGGCCGCCCGAGACGCTGGACGCCGAGTCCCGCCAGTGGCTCGAGGCCCTGTCGGGCACCGGCGACCCGCACGTCGAGGCCGTCGGGCGGCTGCACGAGCTGCTTCTGCGCGCCGCGCGCTTCGAGGTCTCCCGCAGGCGGGCCACGCTGCCCTACCTGCGCGGCGGCGACCACGACGATCTCGCACAGCAGGCCGCCGACGACGCGCTCGTTGCCGTGCTCGCCAAGCTCGCGGACTTCCGCGGCGAGAGCCGCTTCACGACGTGGGTCTACAAGTTCGCGCTCTACGAGGCCGCGGTGAAGCTGCGCCGCCGCGCCTGGCAGGACCGCGAGCTGCCGCTTGAGCCCGAGAGCTGGCCACAGATTGCGTCACGGTCGCTGTCGCCGCAGGGCCACGCCGCCGAGAACGAGCTGCTGCGCGCCCTGCGCGACGCGATCAACGACACGCTCAGCGCGCATCAGCGCGAGGTGCTCGTCGCCATCACGCTCAACGGCGTGCCGATCGACGTGCTCTCCGAGCGCCTGAACACCACGCGCGGCGCGCTCTACAAGACGCTGCACGACGCGCGGCGCAAGCTGCGCGCCGAGCTCGCCGCGCAGGGACTCGACGTCACGGGCGACGATCGCGAGAGAGCGCGATGAGCGACGACGCCACCCGCCGCAACCAGGAGCTCATCGCGGCGCTGCTCGGCCCGTCCGGCGAGGAGTTGACCTGCGAGGCGTGCTTCGAGCACCTCGACCGCTACGTCGACGTGACGGTGGCGCACGGCGATCCCGACCGCGCGGTCCCCGGGATGCGCGCGCACCTGATCGGCTGCCCCGCCTGCCGCGACGACTACGACAGCCTGCTCGAGTTCGTCACCCGCGGGTAAGACGCGGCCCCGCGCGACCACTAACAGGGCATGATCGACCGCGCCCTCGTTTCCGATCCGGGAGCAACATGACCACGAGCAAGACGTTCGTCATCGCCGGCGCCGGGCTGGCCGGCGCGAAGGCCGCGCAGGCACTGCGCGAGGAGGGCTTCGAAGGGCGAGTCGTGCTGCTCGGCGCCGAGCCGGAGCGCCCGTACGAGCGCCCGCCGCTGTCCAAGGACTACCTGCGCGGCGAGGCCGGACGCGACAAGGTCTACGTGCACGACGAGGCCTATTACGACGAGCACACGATCGAGCTTCGGACCGGGACGATCGTCGAGTCCATTCAGAGCTCCGCCGCCGAGGTCGTCCTCGCCGGCGGCGAACGGCTGCCCTTCGACGCCCTGCTGCTGGCCACCGGCGCACGCCCGCGGCGGCTCACCGTGCCCGGCGCTGACCTCGACGGCGTCTACGAGCTGCGAACGCTCGCCGACTGCGAGACGCTGCGCGAGCGGTTCGTCGAGGGCGCGGCGCTCGTCGTCATCGGGGCCGGCTGGATCGGATCGGAGATCGCGGCGTCGGCACGGCAGATGGGCGTCGAGGTGACGGTCGTCGAGCCGCTCAGCACGCCACTGGAGCGCGTCCTCGGCCCCGAGGTCGGCGCGGTCTACGGCGACCTGCACCGCGAGCACGGCGTACGCATGCTGCTCGGCCGCGGCGTCGTCGCGTTCGAAGGCGATGGGCATGTCGAGGCCGTCCGCACCGACGACGACGCGCGTATCGCATGCGACCTCGTCGTCGTGGGCGTCGGCGTGACGCCGCGCACCGAGCTCGCGCAGCGCGCAGGCGTCAGCGTCGACAACGGCATCGTCGTCGACGAGTACCTGCAGACGAGTGAGCCGGGCGTGTTCGCCGCGGGCGACATCGCCAAGGCATGGCATCCGCTGCTCCAGCGTGCGATCCGCGTCGAGCACTGGGCCAACGCGCTCAACCAGGGCCCGGCCGCGGCGCGCAACATGCTCGGGGCGCACGTTGCGTACGACCGGATCCCGTACTTCTTCTCCGACCAGTACGACGTCGGCATGGAGTACTCCGGCTACGCGTCCCACTGGGAAGAGGTCATCATCCGCGGCGATACGGCCGCCCGGGAGTTCATCGCGTTCTGGCTGCACGGCGGGCGCGTCCTCGCCGGCATGAACGTCAACGTCTGGGATGTGACCGACCCGATCCAGGCGCTCATCCGCTCCGGCGAGCCCGTCGACCGCGAGCGTCTCGCAGATCTCGACACGCCGCTGACCGAGCTTCTGCCGAGCGCACCGCAACCGTCCTGACCGCGCCGCTGCGCAGCTTCCATCACGCCGAGTTTCCCGCGGCGCGATTGCGCGCGGAGCGGACGCGGACGATCTCCGTCTGCGTCCCAGCGCGCGAGGAGGCGGCGACGATCGCCCGGGTCGTCGCGTCGCTCGTCGGGCTGCGCGAGAACGGCGTCATCGACGAGGTCGTCGTCGTCGACGCCGACTCGCGCGACGGCACGGCGGCGATCGCGGCCGAGCTGGGAGCCGACGTGTACCGCCAGGCGGCGCTCCTGGAGCAGTACGGCCCGGTGCTCGGCAAGGGCGACGCGATGTGGCGGGCCCTCAGCGTCCTCAAAGGTGACCTCGTCTGCTTCCTCGATGCCGACTCGGAGAACTTCGGCGCGCATTTCGCGTGCGGCCTGCTCGGGCCGCTCGTGTGCGAGCCGGACATCGCGTTCGTGAAGGGCCACTACCGCCGGCCGTTCAATCACGACGGCGCAGTGCAGCCGACCGGCGGCGGCAGGGTCACGGCCCTGACCGCGCGCCCGCTGCTGCAGGCCTTCTATCCCGAGCTGGCCGGGGTGCACCAGCCGCTGGCCGGCGAGATCGCCGCTCGCCGCGACCTGCTGACGGCGCTGCCGTTCTCCACCGGCTACGCGGTCGAGATCGCGCTGCTGCTCGACGTCCACGCCCACGTCGGTCTCGCGGCCATGGCGCAGGTCGACCTCGACGTGCGCCAGAACCGTCATCAACCGCTCTCAGAGCTCGAGCACATGGCCGCGACCGTGCTGGCCACCGTCACGAGCCGGCTTCGCGGAGAAGGCCGGCTGCTCGATGCGAGCGGCGGCGAGCCGGGGCTGCGCCGGCCGCCACTGGCCGGCCTGCGAGCTGCCGGCGGCTACACCGGGGTTCCGACCGGCAGCTTCTCTGCGACGCCGGCCTCGGCGGTGATGAGGATGGCGCCCTCGCCCGACGCGTAGGCCTCCTCACCGTGGTGGATGACGTCCATCCCGACCGCCTCCTCGTGGTCAGATCCGCGCAGCGGCGTGAACGCGAGGATCACCTTGAGCAGCACGAAGGTCACCACGAACGCGTAGACGGGAGCCGCGAGCGCCGCGACCGCCTGCGAGCCGAGCTGGCCCGCGTCACCGAAGAACAGCCCGTCGGCGACGCCGTTCCACGAGTGCTGTGCGAAGAAGCCGATGAAGAGGATCCCGGTGAAGCCCGCGATGCCGTGGGCGGCGAGGACGTCGAGCGTCTCGTCGACGCGCGTCCGCGGGCGCCAGACGATGACCGCGTAGCTCGGCAGCGCCGCGACACCGCCGAGCAGCATCGCCCAGCCCGGGCCGATGAACCCGCCGGCCGGCGTGATCCCGACGCAGCCGACGATGATCGCCGTCGCCGCGCCGATCGCCGTCACCTTGCGGCCGCGAATGAGGTCGAGCGCAAACCACACGACGAGCGTGGCGGCCGGGCACAGCAGCGTGTTCGTGAACGCGAGCACCCCGGGATTGCCGGTGGAGAACCCGCTGCCGCCGTTGAAGCCGAACCAGCCGAACCACAGCAGGCCCGCGCCGAGCAGCACGTACATCGCGTTGTGCGGTAGGAGGGCCTGGCGCCCGTAGTCCTTGCGCGCGCCGACGACGAGTGCGGCGGCGAGCGCGGAGAATCCCGAGCCCATCTCGACCGGCACGCCGCCGGCGAAGTCCAGCGTGCCCTGCTGGGCCAGCCAGCCGCCGCCGAAGGACCAGTGTGCGAGCACCGCGTAGACGAGGACCGACCACAGCGCGGCGAAGACGAGGAACGGCCCGAAGCGCATCCGCTCGACGACCGCGCCCGACACGAGCGCGACGGTGATGATGCAGAACGTCGCCTGGAAGGCCATGAACAGCAGGTGCGGGATGGTCGTCCCGGCTCGCGGCTCGAACGTGACGCCGTTGAGGAAGGCGTGCCCGAGCCCGCCGATGATCTTCCCGTCGCCGTCGAAAGCCAGCGAGTAGCCGACGACCGCCCACGTCACGGTCGCGACGGCGATCGCGCCGAGGCACATCATGAACGTGTTGAGCGTGTTCTTGGAGCGCACGAGCCCGGCGTAGAACAGCCCGAGCGCCGGGGTCATCATGAGCACGAGCGCGGTCGCGGCGAGCATCCACGCCGTGTCGCCGGTGTCGATCTGGGCCGCCGCGGCCAGGGTCGCGACGGCCGTCATGCGCCGACGGGCGTGACCGCACCGTGGTCGGTCTCGCCGGTGCGGATCCGCACGGCGCGCTCGAGCGGGACGACGAAGATCTTGCCGTCGCCGACCTCACCCGTCCGCGCGCCGTCGCACAGGGCGTCGATCGCGGGCTGGACGAACTCGTCCGAGACGGCGATCTCGAAGCGGACCTTCTCCTCGAGGCCCATCTTCACGGTCGTGCCGCGGTAGGTCTCGACGCGCTCGAGTTCGCCGCCGTGCCCCTGAACCCGGCTGAGCGAGAATCCGCGCACCTTCGCGTTGTAGAGCGCCTCGAGCACGTCGTTGGCCTTGTCGGGACGCACGATTCCGATCACGAGCTTCACGCCCCGCAGGCTCGTTGCCGCCACCGGGCAGGGTCTTTGTACCGCTGGACAAAGATCGCGGGCTGTCTATGGCACGGTTGTACAAGAATCGGCTCGCGAACCTGGACCGAGCGTCAGGGCGGTGAAGCTACAGATCGGCCCCGAAGGCGTAGCTCGAGGGGATCGACTTCGGCATCTGGGCCGGGGTGCCGTAGGCGATCACGATCTCCTCGTGCGCGGCGAGCTCGATGCGTGTGGGGTCGGCGTTCAGCGGCTTGCCGTTGACCCAGACGCGCAGTTGCTTGCCGCCGCCGGCGCACAACCCGCCGATGCACGTGCGATCGAGCCGCACGCCCCAGACCGCGAAGATCTGCCCGAGGGTGAACGTGGCCACCGTCGGCGACTCGACGTGCAGGACGCCAGTCGCGTCGTGCGTGTGCAGCGGGGCGATGTAGGCCCCTGCCGCGTCGATCCCGATCTGGGCCGGGACGGTGACGGGCTCGCCGTTGGCGAAGAGATCGAGGTGCTGGTGGATGTGCACGACCTGGCCCTCGGCGTTGAGCGCCGGCAGCCCGATCTTGCGCAGGCGCAGCTGCAACGTGTTCGAGTCGTTGTTCGCGGGCCAGGGCGGCTTTGTCGTCAGCGCGCCGGGGAGCTTCGCGATGTCGGGGAACGCCGGGCCGAGCTGCAGCGGGCCGGTTGTCGTGGTCGTCTTGGTCGTCTTCGCGCTGCCGCACGCCGAGAGGGCCAGGCAGGCTGCGACGGCAAGCAGCGCGGCAAGGATCCGGATCGCGGGCGACGGCATCACGCTCTGACGATAGCCCGGCGGTTCACGAGCACGCGGCGGTAACGGGATGCGGCGCGGCTCGCCTCGCGGTCCGCTCCCCCGTATCGATGCGGTTGCGGGCGCCAACCGGGCCCCGAACCCTCGGTCCCTAGCGCCCGAACGTACGCGTCAGCGCCTTGGCCTGCGCCGGCACGTCGGCGACCAGCTCGCGGACCTGGGCGAGGCCCGCGCGCAGCTCGGCGTCGCCGACCTCGATCGGCATCATCGAATCCTGAAGCGTGCTGAGCGTCGCGTCTGCGCTCGTGACGGCCGCGACCGCGTCGTCGACGTAGCCCTTCAGGCCGGTCGAAGGCGCTCCCGGCTCGGGCGTCGTGAACGTCCGGCCGGGCAGGCTGTGACGGCCGGCGAACTCCGTGTGCGTGCGCCGGGCGCGCCCGTAGGCGACCTGCACAGGACCGAACAGCGTCTGCTCGAGTTCGTCGGCCTTGTGCTCGTCGAGCAGCTCGTACGCGGCGCCGAGCGCCGCGAGCGCCCGGGCGAGATCCTCGATCGCATCGGCGATCGCGTCGAGCAGGTCCTGGCGCGCATCGGCGGTGGAGTAGGCCACGCGGACAACACTAGGCCACGCCCGGCGGCGGCTTGCCGAGGAACGCCACCGGCATCCCGGCGTTCGAGACGCGAAAGCGCGCGCCGTCCTGCGCGACGCGCCGGGCGAGCTCGGCCAGGTCCGGAATGTCGGCGTCGGCGACATCGATGTCGAGCGTCCGCGCCGTTTGATGCGCCCGCTCGGCGGCAAACTGATCGATCCCCGCGTCGCTGAGCGGCAGGCGCAGGTGGCCGAGGATCACGTGCACGTCGCGCGGGTTGACGGTCTGCTTCGCATCCGCGTCGTCGGGGACGGGGATCCCGGCCAGGCGCTCGAGCTCGTCGAGTCGCCCGGTGACCGGTGCGTCCTCGCGCCCGCGCTCCGTGTCGAGGACCGAGCGCACGCCGGTGCGAATCCGCTGCACGAGCGCCAAGTACTTCGCCTGGTCGACCTGAACGGAGTGCGAGAGGGCGACCGGCATGGAGCCGTTCACGAGGTCCTCGAGCGCCTCGATGGCCAGCAGGGCGTCGAGGATGTCGTCGCCGTCGGTCATGACTCCGCCACCGCTCGCAGGTCGGCGAGCACCGCGCCGTGCTCGCAGATGAGAAACCGCTCGTCGTCGCGCTGCACGCGCTCGACGAGCGTGGCGAGCGTCGGCCGGCCGGGCGCGTCGAGGTCGATGCGAGACGTCTTGTCGTCGAGCCAGCGCAATGTCTCCTCCGAGATCCGCCGTTCGAGTCCCGTGACGAGCTCGAGCACGTCTGATCGATCGACGTGGACCCGCGAGCCGTGACCTCGGTTCCCAACGCGCTCGAGCTCAGCCACAAGCTCACTCATGGCCGTCTCCGAGCGCTCGCGCTCGCGACTCAGAAACGGCTCAGCGGTCTCGCTGAGCCGGGCCATCGCCGTGCGGTAGCTGTCGCGCTCGATGCGAACCCGCGACGCCGAGAGCACGGCTTTGGGGCCACGCATCAGGAGCATCTGCAGCTCGGAGATGGCCTGTGCGGACTTGATTGCTTCCTGCTGCACGCCGACAGGTTAGGCATGCTCGACCGCGGGAGAGGATGGGGCACTGTGACCACGATTCCGTTCCCGGACCCCCCGCTGGCCGACGAGGCGATCACGCTGCGCACGTGGGCGGACCGGGACGTCGGTCCGGCCCGCGAAGCGACGAGCGACGCGGAGATCGTGCGCTTCACACGCGTGCCGGCGGATCAGACCGCGGACGAGTTGCGCGTGTGGCTGCTAGATCGCGAGCTCGCGCGCAAGGCCGGCGAGACGCTTTCGCTCGCGATAGCCGACGCGCGCGACGACACCTTTCTCGGCACGATCTCGCTGCTTCGCTTCGACTGGGGCGACCGCCGGTGCGAGGTCGGTTACTGGCTCGCGCCCCGGGGGCGCGGGCGGGGCGCAGCCACGCGGGCGGTCGTGCTGCTGTCGCGCTGGGCGCTGGACGAGCTCGGGCTTGCACGCCTGGCCTTGTGCACCGACTCCGACAACGCGGCGTCCCAGGCGGTCGCAGAGCGCAGCGGCTTCGTCCGGGAGGGCGTCCGGCGCTCATACGAGGAGCGCGACGGTCAGCGCTACGACATCGTCGTGTTCTCGCTCGTGCCCGACGATCTCCCCGGGAGGCTGCGCACGCGCTGAGAGCACCGCTACCGTGTGCTCACGTGGGACGCACGTACGAGGTCATCGACGAACATTGGGCGGCCTGGATCTCGCAGCAGCCCATGTTCTTCGTGGCGACGGCCCCGCTGAGCCGCGACGGCCGCGTCAACGTCTCGCCGAAGGGCCCGGCCGGAGCGCTGCGCGTCCTCGGGCCACGCCGGGTCAGCTACCTCGATGTCGGCGGGAGCGGCAACGAGACGATCGCGCACCTGCGGGAGAACGGGCGCATCGTCGTGATGCTGTGCGCGTTCGAGGGCCCGCCGCGCATCTACCGGCTGCACGGCACCGGCGAGGCCGTGCTCGAGGGCGACGAGCGCTTTGCAGCACTCGCCGCCGGCCTGCCGAGCATCGGCCCGCCGGAGTCCAGCCGCGCCGTGATCGTCGTCGACGTCGAGCGGATCGCGGACTCGTGTGGCTACGGCGTGCCGCTCATGAGCCTCGACGGCGAGCGCGAGCATTACGCGCTGTCGGCCGCCAAGCGCCTGCGCGTGGGCGGACCCACGGCGCTGGCGCAGCGGCGCGCGGTCAACAACGCCCGCAGCATCGACGGGCTGCCCGCGCTCGACGAGGCCTGATCACGGGAAGAGCTGCTCGCCGGTCTCGTCGTCGAGGATCGTGATCGCGACGGCCGGGCAGGACTCCGCGGCCGCGATGAGCTGGTCGCGCGGAGCGCCGCCCACGACGACGGCGGTGTCCTCCATGGCGAACGCCGTGGGAGCGAAGTCCAGGCAGTCGCCGTGGGCGGCGCAGGCGTTTGGGTCGATGCGGGCGATGACCGTCATACGGGGGTCCTTTCGGGATGGGTGTGCTGTTCGATGGCGTCACGCAGCGCGGGCAGGGCGCGCGGCCGGCCGGCCAGCAGGCCGGCGACCACGCGGTCCTCGCGCACGTACAGGGCGGTGAAGTCGCGCACCTCGGGCGCGCCGTCGATGCGCACCTCGTCGGCGTCGCGAGGGTCTCCGAGCAGCTGGAAGCGGACGCCGTACTGGTCGCTCCAGAAGCTCGCGTGACCGGTGGGCGGCGGCGTGAGGCCGACCATCGCATGCGCCGCGGCGGCCCCTTGGCGGCCGGCGGCCTCCCAGTGGTCGCTCGGTTCGTGGCGGCCCGTGCGGGCGTTGAAGGCCAGCGCGCAGTCGCCTGCGGCGTAGACGTCCTGGACCGGGCTGCGTCCGCCCGCGTCGATCGGGATCCCGCGCCCGGCGAGCGCCGTCCCGGCCAGCCACTCGGTCGCCGGGGCTACGCCGATCCCGACGAGCACCGCGTCACACTCGACCTCCGATCCGTTGTCGAGCCGGACGGCGCGCACCTCGTCGTTCGCGGCGCGGAAGCCCGCGACGCCGGTCTCGAGGAGCAGGCGCACGCCCTCCTCGCGGTGCAGGCCGGCGAACCACTCCGCGAGCTGCGGTCCGACGATGCGCAGCAGCGGCGCCGGCGCGGCGTCGAGGACGGTCACGTCGACGCCGAGCCCGCGCGCGGTCGCGGCGACCTCGAGCCCGACGATTCCGGCACCGACGATGACCAGGCGGGCGCCCGGCCGCAGCCGCGCGCGCAGGCGCGCCGCGTCGATCGCGCTGCGCAGGACGTGGACGTTCGCGTAGCCCTCGGTTCGGGGTAGCGGCCGGGGGCGCGCGCCCGTCGCGATGAGCAGGCGGTCGTAGGGCTCGCGAGCTCCGTCCGCGAGCAGCACGTGGCCGGCGGCGGGATCGAGGCCCGTCGCCGCGACGCCGGCACGGACGTCGATGCCGTGGTCGGCGTACCACCGGCCCGGGCGCAGCTCGAGCGACCCCTCGGGATCGGTGCCGGCGAGCACCTCCTTGGACAGCGGTGGTCGGTCGTAGGGCAGCCGGCCCTCGTCGCCAAACAGGGTGATCTGGCCGTCGTGGCCAAGCCGGCGCAGGGCCGCGCAGCAGCGCTGCGCGGCGAGGCCGGCGCCGACGACGACGATCCGCTGGGGTGCTTCGCTCATGATGTTGCCTCCGTGCTGACGAGGGTGGGATGTGGCTGGGGATACGCGGGCCGGTCGGGCTGCGGTGCCGGCCGTGGCTGCGCCGGGCGCGCGGCGGCCGGTCCCGCGCCGGGCAGGAAGCGCAGCAGCATGAGAAACAGGATCGGCGCGCCGGTGACGATCAAGATCGCCTGAAGCCAGATGGCGCTCGCGTCGGTTCCGGCCCCGAGGGTGTGGGTCACGCCGAGGACGTAGACCAGCAGCGTCAGGCGGTGCAGCGAGCGCCAGCGCTTCGTCCCGATCCGGCGGCGCACGTAGTACGACAGTCCGAGCAGGGCGGCGAGGTAGGCGGCGACGACGCCGAGGCCGGTGAAGACCGGCGCGTGATCCATCGTGAACGGCACGAGCACGCCGATCGGGCCGGGGTGCAGGAACGCGTCGCCGAGCAGCGTGATCGCATGCACGGCGATCGCGACGAGGCCGGACAGCGCGAGCGACTCGTGCAGCTTCACCAGCACGGGTGCCTTCACGCGACCGCGCAGGATCTTCGTCGCCATCGCGAGCCCGAGCAGCACGGACAGCGAGATGAGCAGGAACGCGGTGATGCCCGACGCGCGGCTGGCGAGCCACCAGATGTGGCTGGTGGGATCCGGTCCGGTCATGCCGGCGCCCGCTTCCCGAGCAGATCGGTGGCGCGGACGCGCAGCGGCGAGAGCGCGCGGCGCCCCACCGGCTCGACATCGCCGTCGTCGTGCACGAGCACGCCGCCGCGCACGCACAGCAACTCGCGGGCGCCGCGCGGACCACGGAGCAGCGCGGCCTTCGCGAGCGTCTCGGCTTCCAGGGCGGTGGATGCCAGCGCGGTCGCGGACACGAGGCCCGTCCAGGCGGGAGCGCCGGTGGCCGGGTCGAGCAGGTGGTGGGCGAAGCCGGTGCCGTCGGGTCGCGACCAGATGCGCCGGCCGATGCCCGACGTGGCGACCGCACCGTCGGCGATCCGCAGCGTGTGTGCGGTCTCGCCGGTGAGCGGGTGCTCGACGGTGACGTCGAGCGGCGCGAGCGCGCGGATGCGCAGGTCGCCGGCGCAGTCGACGACGAACGTGTCCTGGTCGTCGAGCACATGGGCGACGGTGTCGGCGGCGAGGCCCTTGGTCGTACCGCCGGTGTCGAGCGCCACGCCGGGTGGACGCGTGATCGTGCCGCGCGCATCGTCGACGTGGATCTCGCGCCAGCGGGCGGCGGCGCTGGGCTCCGCGAACCGCCGGGCGGGCGCGGCCGCGAGCGCGTCCGAGAGTTCCGCGGCCAAGAGGTGCTCGAGCGACGCGTCGTAGCCGTGGCGCTCGAGCTCGCGAAGCAGGGTGGGGTCGACGAGACCGCCGGAGCGGCGCGCGGCCCACAGGCTCGCGCGGACCGCGCTGCGCAGGAGCGCCGACGCCGGCACCACGGCGCCCGGATCGCGGTTGAGCCGGCTGAGCTCGCTGCGCGGATCAAATCGCGACAGCGCCTCGTCGAACCGGTCCAGGAGGCGCCGCGCGGCGCGCGTCGCAGCGCCGTCGCGGGTCGTCAGCGACATGTCGCAGCCCATGCACGCAAACGTGAGGTGACGCAGCGCGTTGCTCATGAGCCGCGCGTGACCGGGGCGGGGGCGGGGGCCGGGGCGGGGGCCGGGGCGGCCGCGGGCGCTGCGGCGGGCGCTGCGGCTGGTACAGAGGCGGCCGCTGTGGAGGCGGCCGGCGCGGGGCCCGAAGCTGCCGAGGACGTGGCGCCGCCGGCGGCAGCGCCGGCCGGTGCGCTCGGCGCGGGATCGATGACGCGGGTGATGATGATCGTGCGCTTGATGCGCTTGACGAGGACCTGGCGCTGGGGGGCCGTCGCCTGCGCACCGAGCGCCGGGTCGCGCCCCTCGGCCATCCGCCAGCCCAGCAGGGCGAGCGCGGCGAGGAACACGGCGAGCCCGCCGTACCAGGGCCCCATGCGGAGCCCTGGTGCCGGCTGCCGCGGCCGGGTCTGACGGGGCGGCTCAGTCATCGCCGCCGCCGTGGTCATCGCCGGCATCGTGGTTGGGGCCGTCGTCATTGCCGCCGCCGTGATCGTCGCCGGCGTCGTGGTTGGGGCCGTCGTCCGTTCCGCCACCGCCGGGGCCGCGGTTGCTGCCGCGATTGCCGCCGCTGGCGGCCGGGGTGCCGGGGCCGGGGCCCGAGCGGCTGACCGGCGTGGCCGCCGGGGCGCTCGCGGGCGTGGATGAGGGGGCGGCCGGCGCCCCGGCCGAGGATCCGCGGCGCTGGGACGGACCGCGCGCCCGGCGCGTGCGATGCACGACCTGCTCGGTGACCTGCGTGCGGACCTCGGTGGATGGCGCCGGCGCACTCGTGCCGACCGGCTTCTCGGCACCCGCGCTGAGCGCCACGGCGGTCAGGCCGCCGAGGGCCAGCAGCGTGACGCCGGCTGCGATGATCGTTCGGATGCTGCGCATGGTCAAAGCTCCTTGCCTCTCGTGGGGTATGCGGCAGCGACTATGCGATGCGGGCCGGCAAGGGCGGTCCAAGCGCGGGTAAAGGTTCGGACAAGCCCGCTCGCACGCCTTTTCCGGGGTCTACCGTTCCCTCTGGAATGCCGCCCCCTACCGACCGCCCGCGCGTCCTGCTCGTCGAGGACGAGACCTCGATCGCCGAGCCGTTCGCGCGCGCGCTCCAGCGCGAGGGCTTCGACGCCGAGGTCGCGCCGACGGCCGCGGCGGCGCGGCGCCAGTTCGAGGAGCGCCGCCCGACCATCGTGCTCCTCGACCTGACGCTGCCCGACGGGGACGGGCGCGAGCTGTGCCGCGAATGGCGCCGCGACACGAACGTCCCGATCATCATGCTCACCGCGCGGGGCACCGAGACCGATCGCGTCGTCGGGCTCGAGCTCGGCGCCGACGACTACGTCGTCAAGCCGTTCAGCGTCGCCGAGGTCGCCGCGCGCATCCGCGCGGTGCTGCGCCGCGCCGGACCGGAGGCCGAGCCGGCCGCGACCTGCGCGCCGGTTGCGGTCGGCGAGCTGCAGATCGACCCGGCGACGCGCCGCGCGACGCTGGCCGGCGCGGACGTCGCGCTCACCCGCAAGGAGTTCGACCTGCTCGCGCGGCTCGCGCGCGATGCGGGCCGCGTCGTCTCACGCGAGGATCTCATGGCAGACGTGTGGGACGAGAACTGGTTCGGCTCGACGAAGACCCTGGACGTTCACATCGGCTTCCTGCGTCGCAAGATCGGCGACGACGCCACCGACCCGCGGTTCCTGCGCACGGTCCGCGGCATCGGCTTCATGCTCGCCGCCCCAGAGGAATAGGTCATGAAACTGCGCACGCGGCTGCTGCTCGCGCTCGGGTACCTCGTCGTCCTGCTGACGATCGCCTTCGCGGTGCCGCTCGCGCTGAACCTGCGCGACCGGACGGCCGACGAGCTCCACGCGGAAGGCCGCAATCAGGTGGCCGTGCTCGCGGAGGGCAGCGCCAGCTCGGCCGCGCGGCGCGACACGTCTGAGCTCACGAGGCTGGTGACGAGCGCGGCGCGGACCGCCCGCGGGCGCGTGGTGATCGTGGATGCCCGTGGCGTCGTGCTCGCCGACAGCGCCGGGGCCGGCACGCGCGGCACGGCATACGTGAACGCCACGCGCCCCGAGCTCGTCAGCGCGCTGCGCGGCGAGGGCGTCCAGGTGCAGCGGGCGAGTGACACGCTCGGCGAGGAGATCCTCGCGAGCGCCGCCCCGATCTACCGCAGCGGCCGCATCGTGGGGGCCGTCCGGCTGACGCAGAGCGTCGGCGCGGTCAGCGCAGCCACGAACCGCACGACGGTCGCGATCCTCGCCGTCGGCCTCGCGGTCCTCTTCGTCGCGCTGCTCGTCGCCTTCGCCCTCGCGCGCGGCATCGCGCTTCCGATCACTCGTCTCGAGGAGGCCGCCCACCGCGTCGCCGGCGGCGACCTCGACGCGCGCGCGACCGTCGAAGGCAGCGATGAGCAGCGGTCGCTCGCGCAGTCGTTCAACACGATGACCGAGCGCGTCGCTCGGGCGATCGACGCGCAGCGCGAGTTCGCTGCGGACGCCTCCCATCAGCTGCGCACGCCGCTGACCGGGCTGCGGCTGCGCCTCGAGGAGGCCCGGGCCGCGACGAGCCGGGCCGACCTCGACCACGAGATCGACGCCGGGCTGCGCGAGGTCGACCGGATCGCCCAGACCGTCGACGAGCTGCTCGTGCTGAGCCGCACCGGCGAGCGCGACGCGCCGGGGGAGGTCGTGAGCATCGCCGACGTCGTCAGCGCGGCGGGCCGGCGCTGGCAGGCGACCGCTCAGGCACACGGGCTCGCGCTGCAGACCGAGACCGGCGTCGCGACCTCGCCGGTGTGGTGCGCGCGCGCGGACCTCGACCGCGCGCTCGATGCGGTCGTCGAGAACGCGATCTTGTACGGCGCGAACGGTGGCGCGTCCGTGACGATCCGCGCCGACGGGACCGCGATCGACGTGCTCGACGACGGCGCCGGCCTCGCGCCGGGGGAGGAGGAGCACGTCTTCGATCGCTTCCGGCGCGGCCGCGCGGGCTCGGACGGGATCCCGGGCACCGGCCTGGGGCTCGCGATCGCGCGCGAGCTCATGCGCTGCTGGGACGGAGACGCCGAGCTCTCGAACCGTGAGCCGCGCGGCGCGCGCGCGACGCTTCGGCTGCCGCCCTTTGCCGGCTCTTTGCCAACGGTCTGAGACGCTGCACGTCATGCAGGAACGCTCCATGTGGATCGCGATCGGGCTCGCCGGCCTTCTCCTCGCCGCGGTGCTTGCGTACGCGACGACCCAGCTCACGCAGCCCAAGATCGGGCTCGTCTCCGAGCCAGTGTCGGCCGGGCAGGCGCTGGCCCCGCGCCAGTCGGCGGCGAGCACCGCGCAGGCAGCGGCCCGCAGGCGCGGCCAGGCGCGCGCTCGCAGCCGGGCCCGCGCCAAGGCGCGCGCTCGCGCGAAGGCGCGCGCGGCTGCACCGACGACGAGCCAGCCGGCCGCGCCGCCACCGGCGCTCGCCCCGCCCCCGGCGGCGTCCGCCGTCGTTCCCAGCGACGACCACGGCGGCGGCGACAGCTCGGGCAAGGGCAGCGGCAGGAGCGGCGGCGACGACTGAGCGCGATCGCCTCACGCGTATCCTGGACGCGTGCCGGTCGACGTCGAGTGCGAGATCGAGATCGCGCGGCCTCGTCATGAGGTCGCCGCGTACGCCAGCGATCCGGACAACGCACCGGACTGGTACGAGAACATCAACGCCGTCGAGTGGAAGTCCGCTCCGCCCCTCGCCGAGGGCTCGCAGATCGCGTTCATCGCGCAGTTCCTCGGCCGCGCCCTCGACTACACGTACGAGGTCCGCGAGTTCATCCCGGGGGAGCGCTTCGTCATGCGCACCGCCGAGGGGCCCTTTCCGATGGAGACCACCTACGAGTGGGAGGACGCCGCGGGCGGCGCGACCCGCATGAAGCTGCGAAACCGAGGCGAGCCGTCGGGCTTTTCCAAAGCCGGGGTTCCGATAGTGGCGGGCGCGATGCGACGGGCCAACCGCAAGGACCTCAAGCGGCTGAAGGCGATCCTCGAACAGCCGGCCGGTCGCTAGTCCTTTGCCGGCAGGCTGCGCGCGAGCTCGACGCCGCGACGCACCCACGCGGCGAGGTCGGGCCTCGTCGCGAGTCCCTCGGGCGCGACGAGGATCCAGCCCCGCATGACGCGGTCGCCCATCTTGGAGACGCGCGCGTGCGGCTCGGCGAGCGCGGCGTCTGCGCCATCGGGGCCCACCCGCACCATGAGGTCATCGCCGACGAGCCCGACCGACATGTTGCCGTGCAACAGGAACGCGAGTCCGCCGAACATCGCCTTCTCGGTGACCGACTCCTCGTCGGCGAGGACATCGCGAACCCGGCCGGCCAGATCCTCGTCGTAGGCCATCGCGGGCCGAAGCCTACGCGGCGAGGTCCGCGCTCACGTCAGGCAGCGGACTCGTGGGCCTCGCGCGCGGCCAGGAGCACGTCGATCAGCGCAGCCGACGCGTGCGGGCAGAACTGGGCACCGGCCTCACGGCGGATCTCGTCGCGCGCGGCGCTCGCGGACATCGCCCGCCGGTAGGGCCGGTTGGAGGTCATCGCGTTGTAGGCATCGCAGACGAGCGTGATGCGGCTCGCGATCGGGATGAGCTCGCCGCTGAGGCGGTCTGGATAGCCGGCGCCGTCCCAGCGCTCGTGCTCGGCACGGACGGCGGGGGCGAGGTGGGCCAGCTCGGGCATCGACGCGAGGATCTCGGCGCCGACCACGGGGTGCTGGCGCATGAGCACCCACTCATGGTCGGTGAGCGGGCCGGCCTTGCGCAGGATCGCGTCGGGCACGGCGATCTTGCCCAGGTCGTGGAGCAGCGCGATGTGCTCGACCTCGCTCGTCTGCGCATCGTCGAGCCCGAGGGCGCGAGCGACGGCGCGCGCGAGCGTCACGACCTCGCGCGAGTGCATGGCCGTGTAGCTGTCGCGCGCGCTGACGGCCGCGAGCAGCGCGCGCAGGCTCGCCATCTCGGCGGTCGCGGCGACGGCCGGTCGCGGCGCCGTGTCTGGCCCGACCGGGGTTCCGTCGCGGCTCTGCTTGGCGGCGTACATCGCGCGGTCGGCGGCCTCGAGCGCCTCGTTCACGCCCCCGGTGAAGCGGCCCAGCACCGCGCTGCCGACGCTGATCGACAGGGCCATGTCGTCATGGGCGGCCGTGGCCTCGCGCATGTGGGCGACGAGGTCGTCGGCGAGCGCCGCCGGGTCGGCGTCGTCGATGTCGAGCAGGAGGACGGCGAACTCGTCACCGCCGAGCCGCGCGGCGCGGTCGCTCGCGCGCAGACGCGAGGACAGAGCGTCGCCGAGGTCGCACAGCAGCTCGTCGCCGGCGAGATGCCCGCGCTCGTCGTTGACGCGCTTGAAGCCGTCGACGTCCATGAGGATCAGCGCCGCGGACTCGTCGTAGCGCCGGCAACGGGCGACCTGGTGAGCGAGGTCCTGCTCGAACCGGCGGCGATTCCACAGTCCGGTCAGGGGATCGCGGTCGGCGAGGTCGAGCAGGTGGGCCTCGAGATTCTGGCGCTCGGTGACATCGGTGCACGAGCACACGACGGCGTAAGGCGTCGACTCATCAGGGCGAAAGAGCGGGCGGGTCCTGACGTCGAGCCACAGCCGTTCGCGGCCCGGGCGGTCCAGGCCCATGACCTGGCGCTCGTTCGTGCCGTTGGCGAACGACCGTCCGACCGGCGTGTCCTCGGGCGTCAGCGGGGCGCCGTCGTCGCTCACCGGCAGCCAGTCGGTCCGCGGGTCGGCGACGACGTCCGCGTCGTTCTCGGCGAGGGCCTTCGCCGAGGCATTGAGCAACTCGATGCTGCCGTCGGCGTATTGCAGGAAGACGGCCTCCTCGAGCGCTTCGACGAGCGCGCGCAGCTTGCCCTCGCCCTCACGCAGCGCGCCGTTGGCGCCGCTTATCCGGCGTGAGGAAGCCATCACGCGCGCGCACAGCAGCAGCCCGGCGAGGATCGCGAGGGCGAGCCCGGCGAGCAGCACCCAGCCCAGCCATGCCGCTCCCGAGCCCGCGAGCACGCGCGCGCGATCGCCCAGCAGGGTCAGCCGCCAGGTCGTGCCGGGCACCAAGGTCGTCGCCGTGATCGGGGTGTGGATCGGGGCAGCGCTGCCGTGCGGGGGCGCGATCCGGGCCAGCTGCTCGCCGGCGCCGTCGGCGACGACGAGCGTCGTCCCGTCGGGGTTGGGCAGGCGCCCGAGGTAGTTGCTCAGGAACACCCGCATGAACGAGGCCGGGATGCCTTCGACGAAGGCGCGCGTGCCGCTCGAAGTCCTGAACGGAAGCTCGTACTCGACGACCGATCCCGCCGAAGTGGGCCGGATACTCGACAGGACACGGCTTGAGAGATTCGTTGCGCGCGATGGGCTGGCGGCACCGGCCTGGGCGATGATCGCGCCGTGCTCGTCGCGAACGGCCGCGTACGTGAGTTTTCCGCGGTGGACGAGCGGCGTCAGCTTACGCCGCAGGCCGGCGACCGGCCCGCCGTACTCGCGCTTGAGCTGGTCTGCCGAAGCGCTGCCGAGCGCGCCGAACATCGACTGCGTGAGGGCCGCGCTGATCTGCGCGCGCTGCTCGAATCGGCGCTCGGCGGCGCGCTGGCCTTCGCCCTGGGCGCCATGGAGCTGGACCGCGAAAGCGACGAGCACCCCGAGCAACAGGAAGCCCAGTGGAACCAGGCCGCGGCCGCGTGTCATACGATCTCATCGGCCATGGCCGGGGCGACCTTGAACGTGCCCGCCGTTGCCGAGATGCTGGCGCCATGACCGAACTCGACCGCCAGCGTCAGATCCTCGTTGACGCCGTCACGGGCCGTGCGGGACGGCGCGCGTGGGGACTGACCGGGTGCTATCCGGTCCCGCAGAAGGACTGCAGGTCGCCGGTCACCGCGACGACGCCGAGCAGGCGACCGTCGCCGTCGACGACGGGCACGCGGCGGCTCTCGGTCAGCAGCGCGAGGTCACGGCCGGTTGCCGCAGGCGCATCGGGCGAGACCGTCGGGCCGTCCTGTGCGACGTCGGCGGCCGGGCGGTCGTCGTCGGCCTGACTCGCCACGTCGTCAGAGGTGAGCGAGCCCGCGTAGCGATCGCCGTCGGCGAGGAACGCCTGCCGGCGACTCGTGCTCGCGGCAAACCATTCGCGCACCTCGGCGATCGTCGCCGAGGCCGGCAGCGCACTGAACTTCGCGTGCATGATGTCGGTGACGGAGAGGCCGGCGGCCTCGTCGAGTCGGGTTTTCGCCATCGAGGAATCGTAGACCCCTCAGCGGGCGCCACCTGTCGCCCGGGCGGCGGCGAACAGCTCGGCCAGCTCCGACGTGAGGTAGTAGTCGGTGCCACCGTCCTCGCGGCCCGCGGTCGAGATGGGCAGCTCGCGGCCGAGCTTGCGGCTGTAGCGGCCCGGCCAGGCGAGGATGCCGGCCACGCCGTGGGCGCCGCGCTCGAGGCGCAGGCGCGACGCGATCTCGTTGCCCGAGATGCGCTGCTCCGGCGCGTCGATCAGGAGATCGAAGAGCTCGCGTGCGGGCGGCGCGAGCTTGCGGTACAGCCAGGCCGCCTGCTCGGCGTCCTGCGCCGACCATGCGGCAGCCTCGTGATGGGGGCCGCGCGGGCCGCCCGCCCGGCCACGCGGGCCGCGGCCGCGTGGGCCGCCCCAGGCCGCCGGGCCGGCGGGCTCGCCCGCCAGGAAGTGCGCGAACCAGACGTAGAACTCCGGGACGCGCTCCTCCGGGACGGCGACCGTGACCTGCTTGTCGGCCATCAGATGCTGACGGGCTCCGGGCGATCGGGCCCCGGCTGCTCGGCGGCCTCGGTGTCGCGATGCCTCGCGTGCTGCGGGCCGCATCCGTGGCGGTGCTGACGGTGGCCGCGGCGCCGGTGACCGGGTCCTCCGGCGAGGAAGCGGCCGTAGAACGCGTAGAACTCGGCCACGCGGTCTTCGGGTACTTCGATGGTGATCTGCTTGTCCTTCGCGGTTGGCTCGACAGTCATGTCTGAGCTCCCTTCATTTGCTTACGCGAAGGAAGTATACAGAAGTACATTACTTAAGTAAACCGGCGGAGGGGGACGCGCAGATCAGCTGCGCGGCGCGTACCGCTGGTGGAGCATGAGGTCGTTCCCATCCGGGTCCATGAAGAGGGCCATGTGGCAGACGCCGGTGTCGAACGTGTCGCCGGCGAACTCGACGCCCTTGGACTCGAGGTCGGCGCGCGCCGCCTCGATGTCGTCGACGTGCAGCGCGAGGTGGGCGTTCTTCTGCGGCGCGAACGGCCTGCCCATCTTCTCGGGCTCCCAGATTCCGAAGCACGTCTCGCCGGCCCAGAACTCAAAGCGCGCATGCTCATCGGGCCGCAGCCCGACCGTGTCGACGTAGAAGCCGCGCGAGCGCTCGGCGTCCTGGGAGGGGATGGCGACGAAGTCGAGCTTGCTGATCATGCGTCTCTCCTGTTCTGCCGCGTTATGTCTTGAAGGATGAAGGCTCTTGAGCGCGTCGAGCGTCGCAGGTTGCTGTGGCGGAGCGGAATGAGGTGGTGAGCCCGAGGATGAGCTGCGCGGTCTCGAGCGGGACGTCGAGTTGCGGGCAGTGCCCGATGCCCTCGAGCTCGACCCAGTCGGCGTGGGGGAGCCACTCCTGGCGCAGGCGCGCGGCGGCGGACGGCCACGGCAGCAGCTTGTCGTCGGTGCCCCAGACGACCCGGACCGGGCACGTGATCCGCTCGGCGTCGAGGCTGTGCCAGCCCTCGCGCAGCGCGTACTCGATCATCGGCAGCGCGCCGCGGCAGCTTGCGGCGCCGCTGATCTGGTGGGCGAGCAGCTCGGCTGGGATGTGCTCGAAGTGCGTGGTGATGAGCTGGGTCGCCTGGCGACGGCCCGCGGCGGAGGCCATGAGCGCGCCGGCGTGCGGTGCGGCCGCTCGCATCTGCTCGTAGAGCGTCGCGAACAGCAGCGCCGTGTCCCGGTAGGACTCGTCGCCCGCGGCCCAGCCGCCGGCGGGAGCCAGCGCGACGACGGACTCCGCCCGCCCGCGCTCGGCCAGCTTGAGCGCGAGATAGCCGCCGAGCGAGTTGCCGACGATGTGGGCGCGGCCAAATCCGGCGTCGTCCATCGCCCGTTCGACGGTGTCGAGGATGAGCGCGTCGCTCACGTCACCCTCCAGTGGCGGCCCACCGGCGTGCCCGAGCAGCGTGGGGGCGAGGACGTCGTGGTGGCGTTCGAGGTCGGGCAGGACGAGCTCCCACGCCCGCCATGTGCCCGTGAAGCCGTGCAGGCAGACGAGCGGCGACCCGGCGCCGCCCCTGTGCTCCGGCGTGAACACGTAGGCCATGGATCCAGCCTACGTCCGCCCGGCGCGTGCGCCGGGCGTCAATGCGTGCTCAGCGTCCCTTGCGTGCGGCGTCGACTCGGCCCGCCGCCGCCTTGCCGCCTCGCTTGACCGTCTCGGCGAGTGACTTCGCCGCAGAGAGCGCCGCCTTGCCGGCGCTCTCTACCGACGACTTGGTGTCGCGCGCGCTCTCCTGCGCGGCCTTGCGCTGCCGGGTCGTCGCGGCCTTCTTCGCCGCGGCTTGTCGATCGGCCTTCGTACGTTGCGCCATGCGGGTGCCCCTTGGTTTGCTGGCTCGTGGCGTGCGAGTACCCGTGTGGCGACGCGCTCATTCGAGACCGTTCGCGATTTCAGGTAGCCGCGGAGGACGCTGGGTATACCGAGAGTCAGGCAGCGCGTGACCTCCGCAGGGGTGGGCGCGCGTTGAAAGCAACCTCGTGATCGGCGCCGGGACACCATCGGACTCGCGTCGGACACAGGAGGGAGCAGCATGACCTTGCCTGCGGCCGGTTCGGCCGAGCTTCGGGTTTCGTCCGCCGCGAAAGCGGAGGACCAACTCGTCCTCTCGGCACTCCAGTTCGCCGCGCGCCGTCACGCCGGCCAGCGACGCAGCGACGGGGAGCAGTTCATCCAGCACCCGCTCGAGGTCGCGCGGCTGCTGCGCGATGCGGGCTGCTCGAGCGTCGTCGTTGCGGCGGGCCTGCTGCACGACGCCGTCGAGGACACCCGCGTCGGCGTCTCCGAACTGCGCGAGCAGTTCGGAGAGCCCGTCGCCGACATCGTGAGCGCGGTGAGCGACGACCCGTCGATCGGCAGCTACCGCCATCGCAAGCAGCTGCTGCGCGAGCAGGTGCGTGACGCCGGCGAGGACGCGGCCCTGGTCTTCGCCGCGGACAAGATCTCCGAGGTCCGCGAGCTGCCCGGCCAGGTCGCGCGCGACCGTGCGCGGGTCGGCGATGCGCCTCAGGGGACCCGCGCCCGAACCCGGCTGGAGCGTTACCACCAGATGCGCCTCGAGCACTACAACGAGAGCGTGCGGATGCTCAAGGAGCGCGGCGGCCCCGACCATCAACTTGTCACGCGCCTCGCGCGCGAGCTCGAGGCGTGCCGCGCAGCAGGCGGCAGGCGCGAGGCCGGCGCGCAGGGCTGAGCGCGCCTACGTAATCCGGTAGTGCAGGTGGACGACGCCGTTTCCAAAAACGGCGCTCGTCGAGCAGCTCGAGCTGCAGGCGGGCGCCGTCGGGGAGCGCCCGCGTTCCGCCGCCGACGATGACTGGCGAGACGAACAGATGGCACTCGTCGACGAGGCCGGCGGCGAGTGCCTGCGCCGCGAGGTTCGGCCCGCCGACGGTGAGGTCACGCTCCGCCGCCGCCTTCATCCGCGCCACTGCGTCGGGAATCGAACTCGCGCTCGATGCGGGTCCTCGTGCTCGAGACTGACTTCAACGTGTGCGAGTACACGACCTTGTCGGCGGCCTGCCACAGCTGCAGCCATCGAGCGACGTGATCGCGGAGTAGATGAGCCTGGCGATGGACGGGACGGTACATTCCGCGCCCTAGCGTGGTCTGACATGAGCGAGCACGACCCCATCACGATCCTCGAGCGACTGGCCGCCGACCGCGAGCGGAACCTCGGCGCCGAGCATCCCGACGCGCTCGCCGCCCGCTACAACCTCGCCAACGCCTACCAGGCCGCCGGACGCAGCGACGACGCGATCGCCATCTTCGAACCGCTGCTGGCCACCCTCGAGCGCATCCTGGGCGCCGAGCACGTCAACACGCTGCGCGCCCGGGGCAACCTCGCCGGTGCCTATCAGGCCGCCGGGCGCGCCGGGGACGCGATCGAGATCCTCGAGCAACTGCTCGTCGACCGCGATCGCGTCCTCGGTGCAGAGCACCCGGACACGCTCGCCGGCCGCGGCAACCTCGCCAACGCCTACGAGTCCGTCGGGCGCACACCCGACGCGATCGCGATTCTCGAGCCGCTGCTTGCCGACCACGAGCGTGTGCTCGGACCCGAGCACCTCAATACCCTCGTCACGCGCGGCAATCTCGCCAACGCCTACCAGGCGGCCGGTCGCGCCGCGGACGCGATCGAGATCTACGAGCCCCTGCTCGACGATCACCAGCGGACGGTCGGCACCGAGCACCCGAACACGCTGCGGACTCGCAACAACCTCGCCAACGCGTACCTGGACGCCGGTCGCATCGACGACGCGATTACGATCCTCGAGCCGCTGGTCGCCGACCGCGACCGGATCCTCGGCGCCGAGCACCCCGACACGCTGGCGAGCCGCGGAACCCTGGCGAGCGCCTACCAGGCGGCCGGACGCGACGAGGAGGCAAGCGCGCTCTACGAGCCGCTGCTCGCCGATCTCGAGAAGAGTGCCGGGGGCACCGAGGCCGCCGACCCCGGCGACGACCTCTGGGACGACGGGGACTAGCGCTTCTTCGCACCCTGACCGGGTGCCGAACGACAGCCGAATGACGGGCGGCGCCAAAGATTGCGTTATGGCGCTGGACCGGGCGGGAGGGAGGGCTGGCGGCTCGGTCCCGTTCTCCGCGGCCGTCGAGGCGTTGCGGGAGGACCGTGCTCGTCGTTGACGCCAGTGTCCTGGCGCCGGCACTTGCAGACGACGGGCCTGACGGCGACGGCGCGCGTGCGCGGCTCCGCGGCCAATCGCTCGTTGCTCCCGAGCTGATCGACGTCGAGACGACCTCGGTGATCCGGCGACAGTCCCAGGAAGGGCACGTCGACCTACGAAGAGCTGGGCTCGCCCTCACCGATCTCGTCCAGCTGCCTTTGCGCCGGGCTCCGCACCGACCGTTGCTGGCCCGCTGCTGGGAGCTGCGAGAGAACCTCACCGTGTACGACGCCGCGTACGTGGCGCTCGCTGAGGTACTCGACGTCGTTTTGCTCACCGCCGATGCACGGCTCGCGAACGCGCCAGGACCACGGTGTGAGATCGAGCTGATCGAGTCGTAGGACACGGCTGTCGGTCTGTTGTAGGACGACGGTCGAATGACATTGCTCTGCGCATGACGCTGAGACACGACTCAACGTCGTCTCAGGGATTTAGGGGCGGATGGTGAGGCGAACATCGACGCCTGACACGAGGACTTCGACTGAGCCGTCCCCCGCTGGCGTCGTTCCGACCAGCACGTCTTGATGCTCGGCCATTGGCGAGAACTTCACGGTCGCGGACGCCGCTCTGCCTCGAAGCGAGCTTCGCTGGTCCTGTAACTCACGCAACCGCGGGACGCGTATACGCCCCGTGGTGGCGGCTTGTGCAGGAAGTCACTCGACCGCCCGGAGACCTGCGAGGCTCGCCGCAACACGACGGATCGGAGGGCTTGGGATGTGGGGTATGCCGGCAGCGAAGCTTGGGGGTGTGGCCCTGGCAACGCTCGCGATCGGACTCGCCGCGTGCGGTGGCGATGACGGTGACGAGACCACCGCTCAGGAACCGGCGAAGGGGAACCAGCGGGCGCGCGTCCCGGACCTCAATCGGTTCCTCATGCGCAAAGACGAGGAGCCCGGGTTCCGTCGCGTCGAGCAGGCACGAACCATCAGCGGGACAAAAGCGTATGTGGACGACATGCGGCTGCCGCCGGCCGACGCGCGGCGACTGCGCAGCGAAGGACTCATCTCGTTCACCTCCCAGCCGACCCGCGGCCCACGGGCGGCCGGCGTCACGAACGTCGCCCTGTTCGCGACCGCGGAAGGCGCCAAGCGCCACATGGCGCACGAGTTGCGGCCGAACGTGATCCGCGGCATGGGGCCTATCGAAGACCTCCGATTCTTCTCCGCCACCGACATCCCCGGCGCGCGCGGCTGGACCGCGTCGCTGCCCGGCGAGCCGGCGAGCCACGCCGTCGGCAACCTCTGGTGGGTGCAGGGTAGATGCGTGCTCGTCTTGGGGAACCAGGGCCCCGGCCGCCTCGTCGGCCCATTGTCGACAGGCGCGCGGGCGATCTACGAGCGCACAAGGGGCGAGTGCCCGTAGCACCGTGAACGTGGTCAGTGCTGCTTACGCTGGAAGCAGCCGTTATGCGGCTCGTGGCGGGCAGCTGGCAGCCAGGTTTCGGATGGGCGGCCGCGGCCGTCGGTGACGGTTATGCGTTGGAGGCGGTCGGCTTCTTCGAGGACGAGCTTCGCTGACTGTAGATCGACGCTCGAATGACAGCGGGAGGATCGTGCTCGTCGTTGATGCCAGCGTCCTGGCACCGCACTTGCTGACGACGGGCCCGACGGTGACCTGGCGCGCGCCCGCCTGCGCGGGCAATCGCTGGCGGCGCCCGAGCTGATCGACCTCGAGACGACATCGGTGATTCGTCGCCAGTCGCGAGGCGGGGCACTCGACCTGCGACGTGCAGCGCTTGCGCTCACCGACCTCGTCGAGCTACCGCTGCGCCGCGCTCCGCACCGGCCATTGCTGGCGCGTTGCTGGGAGCTCAGAGAGAACCTGACCGTCTACGACGCCACGTACGTCGCCCTCGCCGAGGTGCTCGACGCCGTCCTGCTCACCGCTGACGAACGGCTGGCGAACTCGCCGGGACCACGCTGCGAGATTGAAGTCCTCGTGCGCTGACTCAATGCTCGCCTCCGCCGCCGGCGTGATCTCGTAACGCATTCCGGACGCCGATCGGGGAGTTTCCGGTCGGATGGCATCCCCGCCGACAACCGCTGCGCGAGCGGGCCGAGCGCAGCAGCCAGATCGGGCCGATTCTCCACCCTTGGATCGGACAGTATGAGCGCAGTGATCCGCAGAGCATGGTTGTCGACGGTCGGCCGCGTGCCCGCCCACCTGCGCGACAAAGTTGCGCTCTCGCAGACTATGCAGCCGGCCCGCGTGTCGCGCCGGCTGCGGGAGCCGGGGACGCACCGATGAGGGCTCGCGCCGCACCCGGCTTCGCCTGGGGACTGTGCGCCCTCACTTGGCTGGGGGTTATTGCCACCTTGACCCTCGCGCTGCTGAGCGGCGACGCTCGTCCCGTAGAGGTCGGGCCGATAGAGGGCGACTTCGTTTCCGGTGGCGCCGAAGTGGCGTTCGCGACTATGGGCGCTCTCATCGTGACGCGTCATCCGCGCAACACCGTGGGCTGGATCTCGTGTCTGCTGCCGCTCGGACTGACGCTCGCCTTCTTCAGCGGGGAGTACGCGACCTATGCCCTGCTGGCGGAGCCCGGTTCCCTCCCGGGCGGCCTGCTGATGGCCTGGCTCACCGGATGGATCTGGGCGCCCAGCATGCTGGCGGGCCTGCTGCTGTTGCTGCTGTTTCCCAACGGCCGGCCGCCTTCGCCGCGCTGGCGGCCGGTGGCCTGGATCACGCTCGTGGGTGCGATCGGCGCGGCCTTCCACGAGGCCCTGTCACCGGGGAGGCTTAGCGGCTTCCCGCGCGACAACCCGTTCGGGCTGGGCGGCGCCGGCGGCGAGCTCGCGCAGGCGCTCGCGTCCTCTTACGTGCTGGTCACGATCGCCTTTCTCGCCTCGGCCGCCTCGCTCGTGGTCCGGCTGCGCAGGGCAAGCGGCGATGAGCTTCAGCAGTTGAAGTGGCTCGCGAGCGGCGGGGTGGTGCTCTTTGTCGCAGTCCTGACGACCAACCTCAACCTCAGCGACCCGCTCGCGATATTCGCCGGGCTGATCGTGGTCGCAGTGGCGGTGGGGGTAAGCATTCTGCGATATCGGTTGTACGACATCGACGTCGTCATCAACCGCGCGCTCGTCTACGGCTCGCTGACGGCGACGCTCGCGGGCACCTACCTCGGCAGCGTGCTGCTATTGGAGCTCGTTCTCAACGGCGTGACCGCCGACAACGGGCTCGCCATCGCCGGCTCGACGCTCGCGGCCGCCGCGCTCTTCCGGCCCGCTCGCCGCCGCATCCAGGCGACCGTCGATCACCGCTTCTACCGACGCAAGTACGACGCGGTCAGGACGATCGCCGCGTTCGGCGCCCGTTCCCGCGACGAGGTCGACCTCGATGCCCTCGGGCTCGAGCTGATTGCGGTCACCGCCGAGACGATGCAGCCCGCGCACGTGTCGCTGTGGATGCGGGAGCCCTTGCGATGACGAGACCGCTGACTTCTCAGTGTCGCTCAACACTGACGTCACGGACGCTCTGGCGGCGGTTTTCGCCCGCTACTTCACATAACGCACGTTATCGAGCATTGCCGGAGGCGCAGAGGCGGCGCAGCCGCCCCTTGTCTGTGTCAGACGACAGGCTCGTGAGAACGTTCCGTCACAGAGGCGCCATCAACTAGCGCCCGTGATGCGCCGCTGTCGGCGCCGTCCCGGCCTACACGAGCAACGGCAGCGGACTTCACCGCCGCGCTACGGCCCAGGCGACCGTCCGACACTTACCCTTTAGCGGCAGAGCTCGGCCTTTAGCCGGGCAGCGAGCCGCACGGACGCCTCGATCTCGACTCTACGTATCGAGACGCTCTCGATGTTCAGCCCGAAGGGAACGCCGACGCGCCGGCAAAAGGCGATCAGCTCAGTCGCCGTCGCGACCGCTTGATCGTAGGACGCGTCGAGGGTGTCGTCGGCATGGCGCAGATCGTTCGCGATCCAGCGCGGCACGTCGACACCGAGCCACTTCAGGAACTCCAATGTCTTCA
>JAWVGM010000083.1:0-3884 GCA_033855075.1 Solirubrobacteraceae bacterium
CGCGAACGCAACGCCGCGCTCGCTGGCTGGCTTGACTTCTACAATCGCCGACGACCACACGGCGCCATCGGCCACAAGCCGCCCATCGCTCGCCTACACGAGCGGAACAACCTCCTCGGGTCCTACAGCTAGTACACGTGGCCGGAAGACGCGTGGACTAGACCCTGCCGTCACAGCGACACGGTTCCCGCCTGCACGCGCCCGTCCTGCGCTGCCTCGAGCGCGGCCGTCGCGACCGCGAGATCCTGGATCGCCAGGCCCGTCGAGTCAAACAGCGTCACCGCCTCGTCGCTGCTGCGACCGGCGACCTCACCGGCCAACACGGCGCCCACAGCCGTGACCTGCTCGCGCGCCACGCGCCCGGCGGCGACCGCACCGGCGAGCTCGCCGCCGTGGGAGGCCTGGTCCCACTCGTCGCAGTACAGCTCACACGCGACGACCGCGTCGATACTCGCCTCGGCCTTGCCCGGGCCGTCGGCGCCGAGCATGTTCAGGTGAAGGCCGGGCCGCAGGTCGGCCACGTCGACGACGATCTCGGCTCCCGGCGTGATCGTGCTGACGACGTCGCAGGCCAGCGCGGCGGCGCGGCTCCCCGAGCTCCAGCCGAGCTCGGCCGCCAGCGCGGCGGCCGCCTCGGCGCGAGGGTCGAAGCACACGCCCGGCCCGTACCCGGCGGCGGCCAGGCAGCGCGCCGCCCACGCGCCGTTGAGGCCACACCCGATGATGCCGACCGTGCGCGCGTCGGCGCGCGCCAAGGCCTGTGCCGCGATCGCGGCCACGGCGCCGGTGCGCAGCGCGGTCACCGCCGGGGCGTCGAGCAGCGCGAGCGGCACGCCCGTCTCCGCGTCCGAGAGGCAGACGACGCCGCTCACGGTGGGCAGGCCGCGCGCCGGGTTGCCCGGAAACGACGTGATCCACTTCAGCAGCGCGATTCCGCCGCCCCGCGCGGGCATCGCGCGAAAGTCGCCGTGCGGCGGGCTGTCGAGGTAGACCTTCGGCGGCATGACCCACTCGCCGCGGTGATGGCGCTCAAAGCCCTCGCGCGTCACGTCGATCGCGACCGACGGCGACACCGCGGCGAGAACCGTCGCGTGGTCGAGGACGAGGAGCTCGGGCACGCGCCGGGAGGCTACTCGCGCTCAGGTCAGCGGCGCGGCTCGAGGCCGAACGGCACACGAACGGGCGGGCGCCCGCGACGGCGCTCACCGAGCTCGTGGCGCAGGCGCCGGGCGCGCGGCGCCAGGCGGAGCACGTCCGCGTAGCCGCCGAGCAGGAAGCGCTCGCGCAGCACGGCGAAGCCGAGCGCCTGGACCTCGTAGAACAGCAGCCGGTGCACGTCGCGCGCCACCGCGGCGGTGTCGTTCTTGATGATCATCAGGTAGCGGTTGCGGAACTGAACCCGCCGGTCGCGCTCGGGCACGTTCGCGCGCGTCGTCGGGCTGTATGAGCGCACGTGGTAGCCGACCGCGCCCGGCTCGTACACCGCCCGCCAGCCGAGCGCCCACGCGCGCCACGCGAGGTCGACGTCGGAGGCCCACTTCTCAAACGCCTCGTCGAGCACGCTGCCGTCCAGGCGGCAATCGTCGAGCATCTCGCGCCGGTACAGCGCCGCCGCGCCGTCGGGGCCGATGACCTCCCCTCCGAGCGCGTACGCCGTGCGCGGCGCGCCGTGTCCGGCCAGTCCGTTCTTGCGACGGCGGTCGAGCGTCATCCCGACGCAGTCGATGACGTCCAGGCGCTCGTCAGGCTCAGGCCCGAGCGTGCGCACGAGCTTGGGCGTCACCGACCCGGCCCGTTCCTCCTCGAGCCTGGGCCGCGCGACCGCGAGGAAGTCCGGCTCGAGGAAGCAGTCGGCGTTGAGCAGTAGCACGGCGTCGCCGGAGGTCGCGTCGATCCCGGCGTTGTTCGCCGCCGCCCAGCTCACGCGCTCGGGCAGGCGCAGGTGGCGCGCGCCGTGGCGGCGGGCGAGGTCGCCCGTCGCGTCGCTCGACGCGTTGTCGATGACCGTGACCTCCGCGCCGTCCTGAATGATCGCGGCCGGGAGCGAGTACTGAAGCTCGCCCGCGCGGTCGGTCGAGATCAGGAGGATCTGCGTGTCCATCGGGTGTCGCGAAGGAGACTAGTGCTGGGGAGCGCCGACCGGCAGCAGCCGCTGCAGCTGCGCGGGCCCGGCTGCCGCGACGACGCGCGAGCGCATCGTCACATCCAGGCTCGCCTGCAGGGGGTCACCGGCAGCCTCGGGGAAGTCCACGACGCCGCCGGCCTCGCGCACGATGAGCTGGCCGGCTGCGCAGTCCACCGAGCGGGTCGCGCCGAGGCAGACGAGCCCGTCCAGACGGCCCGCGGCGACATAACACAGCGACAGGGCGATCGACCCGATGGCGCGCAGCCGCGCGATGCCCGTCGCGGCGATCGCCTGGGCGTGGTCGGCGACGAGTCCCGGATGGATCGTCTCCAGGCCGACGAGCTCGAGGTCGTCGTGGGCGCGCAGCGCGGGCAGGCGCTTGCCCGCGAGCCATGCGCCCTCGCCGCGGTACGCCCACCAGTCCTCGTTGCGGTTGAAGTCGTGCACGTAGCCGAAGTCGACGTCGCCCATCGTCGGGCCGCTCGCGACCGCGATCGACAGCGCGAAGAGCTCCAGGCCGCGCTTGGCGTTGCGCGAGCCGTCGATCGGATCGATGACGACGAGCGTCGGCCCGCCGCCCGCGATGTCGACCTCGCCGCGTTCCTCGGAGATCGCGGTCAGCGGGATGCCGAGCGCCTCGAGCTCGTAGAACACGGCGTCCTCGACCTCCCGGTCGATGACGAGCGCGAGGTCGCCGCCGATCCCGATCCCGGCCGTGACCGCGCGCTCGGCGTACAGCGGGTAGCGGTCGAGCGCGGCACGAGCGCGCGTGGCGGCTCGCCTGCAGGTCTCGAGCCAGTCCACGGCGAGCGCGGCGCCGGCGGGCGCCGCGTCGGCGGATGCGGCGTCGGCGCGTCCGGTCATCACCGAGAACAATATGGAGGATGGCGGCCGACGGTGCGCCCCCTGCAGCCGCGCGCCCGGGGATGGATGGATAGTGGACCCGATTGGGGGTAAAACAGACCGGGATTGAGCTGTATAGTCGAGCGTTCCCCGAAGCCGCCGGGGACCGACCTGTACGCGATCACGGAGCAACTGAGATCCCATGGAGCCCAGCACGACCCTCGGCCGCAAGGGGACCCTCGAGAATCCTGAGGTTCGCGAGGATGTTCCCGGTCACGTCATCCCCATCCTCGAGCGCGAGTTCGACGACTTCGACACGGAGTCGCAGAAGTTCCTGCGCGGAGAGCTCGAGGAAGTCGACTTCATCGGGTTTCGCCTGAAGCAGGGCGTCTACGGTCAGCGCCAGCCCGACGTGCAGATGATCCGCGTGAAGCTGCCGTTCGGCGGCATCACCCCCGAGCAGATGGACGCCTTCGGCGACGTCGTCGAGAAGTACGTCCCGCTCAACAAGGGTCACATCACGACGCGCCAGAACATCCAGCTGCACCACGTCCCGCTGCCCGACGCCGCCCAGGCGATTCGAGAGCTGTCGGACTCGGGCCTGTCCTCCCGCGAGGGCTGCGGCAACACCGTGCGCAACGTCACCGGCGACCCGTGGGCAGGCGTCTGCGACGACGAGCCGTTCGACATGACGCCCTACGCCGGCGCCTACGTGCGCTACTTCGTGCGCCACCCGACGACGCAGCTCATGCCGCGCAAGATCAAGACCGCGTTCAACGGCGCGCCGGACGACCGGGCGCTCACCGGCATCCACGACATCGCGTTCATCGCGAAGGTCAACGAGGACGGCGAGCGCGGCTGCGAGATGCGCGTCGGCGGCGGCACGTCGATCATGCCGCGCGTCGCGCCGACGCTC
>JAWVGM010000084.1:0-2832 GCA_033855075.1 Solirubrobacteraceae bacterium
TTGAAGTGCTCGCCGGCGACGAGCCCCGACTCGGCGAGGATCGGCGCGAGCCGCTCGCGCGTCGTGCCGGGGTATGTCGTGGACTCAAGCACGACGAGCTGGCCGGTCTGCAACACGCCCGCCAGCGTGCGACCGGAGTTGATGAGCGGGCCGAGGTCTGGCTCGCGGTTGGTGGTCAGCGGGGTCGGCACACAGATGAGGATTGCGTCGCAACGCTTGAGCGCTGCGGGGCGCGTCGTCGCCGCGATCTGCCCGAGCACCGCCTGGAGATCCTCGTCGGGGACGTCCTCGATGTACGAGCGGCCCTCCCGCAGGGCATCGATCTTGCGCCGATCGACATCGATCGCGACTACGTCACGACCAGCCGCGGCGAAGGCGACTGCGAGCGGCAGGCCGACGTAGCCCATGCCGATAACTCCGACGGCCATGATGCGGACGAGTGTAGGGTAACCCGCCCGTCGACCTTCCCGCGAAGTTGGTCAGTTCGACCACGCGACTGTGCGGATCGGCAGCGCGAGGACAGCGAGCCATGTCGCGGCGTCCGTCTCTCCCGTCGCCGGCAGGTTGCGCGCGGCCTGGAAGCTCTTCAGCGTCGCCTTGGTGGCGAAGCCGAACGTGCCGTCGATCGGCACCGCGCCGTCGAAGGACGCAAGATGCTGCTGAAGCCACACGACCTCGTCGCCCTTGGCCCCCTTGGCGAGGACCGGCCAGCCCGGGTCAGATGAGGCGATCGGGGCGGGCGCGGGCTTGGAGAGCTCCGTCCACGTCGTCTCGCTCGCCGCCTGCCAGCTCCACCACGACACGCCCGACGCACCGTAGCCCGACCACAGACCGCGGAAGCGCGTCAGGTCCGCCCTGGCCGGCGCGTGGTAGGCCTGGCCGAGCGGAGCCATCGGCGCGCCGTAGATCCGATTGTGCGCGACGGTCTTCGCGCTCACGGCGTCGACCGAGCCGCCGATCTCCTTCCAGTAGACCTGTGGCAGGTTGACCTGCGCGTTGCCGGGGGCGAGGAAGACCGAGTACGGCATGCCGGGGTGGTAGTCGACGTAGGGAAACGACGTGAGCCCGAGCGGGTACGTCGGGCCGATCGCGCCGCGCAGCGCCTTCATGTAGGTCTGCGCGGAGACGTAGCGTCCCTCGTAGTCAGACTCGGCATCGATGACGAGGCAGTCCGCGCCGGTGGCCACGCTCGCGGCCGCGGCGGCGGCCTCTCCGGCGGGCTTCTTGCCGTAGACGAACTGCCACGCGCACACGTGGAGCCCGCGGGCGTGCAGCGCGAGGACGAGCGCGGGTGTGAACTGATCCCAGAGCTGGTCGGCGTCGGCGCTCTTGATGAAGACGGTCGAGACCTGTGCGCGGTGTGCGCGTGCCGCGATCGCATCCAGGTCGCCGCCGTCGCTGGCCGAGAGGTACCAGATCCACATCCCGTTTCCGCGGAACGCGGCAGGCAGCCCGGCGAGCGGCACCGTCTTGGCGCCTCCTCCGATCACCCGGATCCGCCGCTTGTTGGACCGCCGCCCGGCGCGGTCGCGCACGGTGAGGGACACGGTCCCCGAGCGCGTGCCCTCCGGCACCCGCACGGTCCAGCCGATCCGCGTGCGCCGCAGCTTCGTCGCCAGCGCGCCCTTCGGCCAGCGGAACGTGACACGCATCCCCTGCTTCAGCCGCGTGCCCTTGAGCAGGACCTGTTTTCCGATCTTCACCCGCACGATGTGCTTGCACGCCACCGAGTTGACCGGCACGCAGCGGATGGCGGTCAGCCGGGGCGCCCTGGAGCGTGCATCAGCGGCGGTCGCGCCTGCGAGCGCAACCGCGGTCACGATGACGCCAAGCGCCGCGAGCCATCGAGCTCTCACCCGCACAGGGTCGCACGATCGGCGTGCGCCGTGCGTAAGAACCGCTGCGTTACCAGCGATAGTGCGCGAAGGCCTTGTTGGCCTGCGCCATGCGGTAGATGTCGTCCTTGCGCTTGTACGCGCCACCCTGCTGGGACTGAGCATCGAGCAGTTCGTTGGCCAGCCGCTGGGCCATCGTCTTCTCACGGCGCTGGCGGGCGAACTCGACGAGCCAGCGGACGGCGAGCGTGCGGGCGCGGCGCGCGGGCACCTCGACGGGCACCTGATAGGTCGCGCCGCCGACGCGGCGTGAGCGGACCTCGAGCACCGGCGTGAGCGTCTTGATCGAGATCTCGAGCTGCTCGACCGGATCCTTGCCCGTGCGCTCGGCGATGATCGCCAGCGCGTCGTAGACGATCTTCTCGGCCGTGGACTTCTTGCCGTGCAGCATCACCTTGTTGATGAGCTGCTGCACGATGCGCGACCGGTGGACCGGATCGGGTTCGACGGGACGGATCTGTGCGGCTGCGCGGCGCGGCACTACTTCTTCTTCACGCCGTACTGGCTGCGTGCCTTCTTGCGATCGCTGACGCCGGCGGCGTCGAGCGTTCCGCGAACGACCTTGTAGCGCACACCGGGAAGATCCTTGACGCGGCCTCCGCGCACGAGCACGACGGAGTGCTCCTGGAGGTTGTGACCCTCGCCGGGGAGGTAGGCGGTCACCTCGATCGAACCCGTGATCCGCACGCGCGCCACCTTGCGCAGCGCGGAGTTCGGCTTCTTGGGCGTCGTCGTGTACACGCGCGTGCATACCCCGCGCTTCTGCGGGCACGATTTGAGCGCCGGGGCGCCCGTCTTGCTCTTCTGGGCCCGCCGTCCGTGACGGACGAGCTGGCTGAGAGTCGGCACTGAAAACCTCCACCTCGTGACCCGGGCACAGACGACGCCAGCGGCGCCTTCGGGTCGGAAGACGTCGCGAAAATGGAACCCTTACGGG
>JAWVGM010000085.1:0-4459 GCA_033855075.1 Solirubrobacteraceae bacterium
AGGAGACCGATGTCATCGCGACCGGCGGCCTCGCCAGCGCGATCGCGCCGTTCACCCAGCTCATCGACGAGGTCGACGACCTGCTGACGCTGACGGGGCTGCGGCTGCTGTGGGAGCGCAACTCGTAAGCCGCGCGGGCCGCAAAGCGGGGGGTCCCGTGCAAGACGTCCACTATGTCGTCGTTTTTCACGGCACCCCCCTAGGACACGGCCGTGCTGGCGCCTCGCGCGCCGACGCACACGCTCGCTCCCGCATCCCTGATCGATGCTGTTTCGTCGACCACCCGGGCCGTACCATTGCCGGTGAGATGCGCACGCTCACCGACCCCTGGCAGCTCGGCCCGCTGACGATCCCCAACCGGGTCGTGCTCGCGCCGCTCGCGGGCATCGGCAACTGGTTCGTGCGCCTGCAGGCCAAGCGCTACGGCGCGGGTCTCACGGTCTCCGAGATGGTCTCGAGCTTCGGCGTCCATCACGGCAACGAGAAGACGTGCAACGAGATGCTGCGCATCCATCCCGACGAGCGCGCCGGCGGCCCGGTCGCGATCCAGCTCTTCGGGCAGGAGCCCGAGGTCATGCGGTCGGCCGCGGCACGCGTCGCGGAGATCGGCGCGGACTTCATCGACCTGAACATGGGCTGCCCGGTGCCCAAGGTCTGCAAGACCGGCGCGGGCGCCGCGCTCATCTCGGATCCCGACACTGCGGTCGAGGTTGCGCGTGCGGCCGCGGAGGGCTCGGGCCTGCCGGTGACGGTCAAGCTGCGCTCGGGCCGGCTCGACGGCACGACGGACGGCTTCGACCTCGCCCACCGGCTCGTCGCCGAGGCCGGCGTCGCCGCGATCGCCTTTCACCCGCGTTCGGCGCAGGTCCACCACAAGGGCAGGCCCGACTACGACCTCGCGCGTGAGCTCGTAGCGAGCCTGCCGGCGCCGGTGATCCTCAGCGGCGGGATGAACGCGCCCGACGCGATCCGCGCCGCCTTTGAGCACACCGGCTGCGAGGCGGTCATGCTCGCGCGCGGCGCGCTGGGCAACCCTTGGCTGTTCGCGCAGCTGCTCGGCACGCAGGATCGGGAGCCGTCGCGGCACGAGATCCTCGACGAGCTCGAGTGGGTCATGCAGCGCGCGACCGAGCACCTCGGCGAGCGCCGCGCGGGGCGCTACCTGCGCAAGTTCTACCCGTGGTACGTCGACCGGCTGGGCGGCGGCAAGGCGCTGCAGGCAGCGCTTCAGGCGACCGACACGATCGACCACGCGCGGGCGGTTCTGACCCGCATGGACGACCTTGCGGCAGCCGCCTGAAGCGCTGCTATCCTCTCGCGTCGCCGTCGTCCACATCCCGCGCGCTTTCCCCGCCCTGCGCGGGTTTTTCTCTCTCTGGAGCACATGCCCAAGGACGTCATCCTCACCGCCGATGGACTCGAGAAGCTCAAGGACGAGCTTGAGTTTCTCTCAACCGAAAAGCGCCGCGAGGTTGCCCAGCGGATCAAGGAGGCGCGCGAGTTCGGAGACATCGCCGAGAACTCCGAGTACGACGACGCCAAGAACGAGCAGGCGATGGTGGAGGCGAAGATCGCGCAGGTCGAGGAGCGGCTGCGATCGGCGAAGGTCATCGACGCCAAGGATGTGTCGACGGAGACCGTCCAGGTCGGCTCGGTGGTCAACGTCAAGGACGAGAAGACCGGCAAGGGCCAGAAGTTCACGATCGTCGGCTCGCCGGAGGCCAAGCCGCCCGAGCGCCTGTCCAACGAGTCGCCCGTCGGCAAGGCGCTGATGGGCCACAAGCGCAACGACATCGTCGACGTCCCCTTGCCCAACGGCAAGAAGATCAAGCTCAAGATCACGAAGATCGACGTCGGTCTCTGACCTTCAGAGGAGCCCGGCGCAGCCGGGCGGTTAAGGTCGCCAGGATGAAGACCTTCCTCATCAGAGGCGCCGGCAGGGTGCCGGCGGCGTGGTGACCGTGTCTGACGACCTTCTCGCCGTCAGACGGGCCAAGCTCGAGCGCCTACGCGCCGACGGGATCGACCCGTTCCCACACTCGTTCGAAGGCGTCGAGCCCGTCGCCGACGTGATCGCCGCGCACGAGGCGCTCGCCGCCGGCGAGGAGACCGGCGTGCACCACCGCGTGGCCGGCCGGCTGGCCGCACGCCGAGGCCAGGGCAAGATGGCGTTCCTCGACCTCGTCGACCGTTCCGGACGGCTACAGCTTCAGGCGCGCGTCGACGTCCTGGGGGAGGAGGCGCACGAGCGTCTGCTCGGTCTGGATCTCGGCGACATCATCGGCGTCGACGGCAGTGCGATGCGCACCCGCCGCGGCGAGATCACACTCAAGGTCGAGGACTTCACGGTGCTCGCCAAGTCCCTGCGCGCCCCGCCCGAGAAGCATCACGGCCTGCAGGACGTCGAGACGCGCTACCGCCAGCGCGAGCTCGACCTCATGTCAAACGAGGAGACCCGGGAGCTGTTCATCGCGCGCGCCAAGGTCATCACCGCGGTGCGGCGGTTCCTGGACGACGAGGGCTTCATCGAGGTCGAGACGCCGGTGCTCCAGCCGCTCTATGGCGGCGCGCTCGCCCGGCCGTTCACGACCTATCACAACGCGCTGGACCGCACGCTCTACCTGCGGATCGCCACGGAGCTGTACCTCAAGCGCTGCATCGTCGGCGGCCTCGAACGCGTGTACGAGCTGGGCAAGGACTTCCGCAACGAGGGCCTCTCGACGAAGCACAACCCCGAGTTCACGATGCTCGAGTTCTACGAGGCGTACGCGGACTACAACGACATGGCCGAGCGGCTCGAGACGCTCGTGGCGGCGGTCGTCGACGCGGTCGGAGCGACCGGGTCGATCGACTTCAGCTTGCCGTGGCGGCGCGTGACGCTGGGCGATGCGATCCGCGACGCGACCGGCATCGATGTCCTGGCCGACGCCAACCACGATCGGGAGGGGCTCGTGGCGGCCATCGGCGACCTGATGCCCACCGAGGACCGCACCTGGCCGCAGCTCGTCGACGACCTGCTCTCCAAGTTCGTCGAGCCCACGCTGCAGCAGCCGACGTTCGTCATGGACTACCCGGTCGAGCTCTCGCCGTTCGCCAAGGCGCACCGCTCCGAGCCGGGGCTCACCGAGCGCTGGGAGGCGTTCGCCGGCGGCGTCGAGATCTCAAACGCGTTCACCGAGCTCAACGACCCCGACGAGCAGCGCGCGCGCTTCGAGGCTCAGGCGCGGCTCGCGGCCGCCGGCGACGACGAGGCCGCGCCCTACGACGAGTCGTTCGTGCAGGCGCTCGAGCACGGCATGCCGCCCACGGGCGGGGTGGGGCTTGGCATCGACAGGCTCGTCATGGCGCTCCGAGGCAGGTCGTCGATCCGCGAAGTCGTGCTCTTTCCGGCGTTGCGCGATCGCAGCGTGACAAGTGCCGAGGATGGGGAGTAGTCGCGTTGGTAGACTGCCCCATGCCCGCCCTCCGTACCCGATCGCTCATCCATTTCGCTTGCGGAGCCGAAGAGATGGGGTAGTCGGGCGTTTCCGCGTCCCATGACCAATCCGGACCACGCATGAACCGAGGCTAGAGGCCCCGCCCAAGCAGGAAGGATCAAGCAGCATGTTCGAGCGATTCACAGAGCGAGCCAGGCAGGTGGTCGTTCTCGCGCAGGAGGAAGCGCGCACGCTCAAGCACAACTACATCGGGACTGAGCACATTTTGCTCGGCCTCCTCCGTGAGGAGGAAGGCCTCGCTGCGCGGGTCCTGGAGAGCCTCGACATCACCGTCGAGCGCGTGCGCGCCCAAGTCGTGCGGATCGTCGGGTCGGGCGAGGAGGTCACCTCCGGCCAGATTCCGTTCACGCCGCGCGCGAAGAAGGTGCTGGAGCTCGCACTGCGCGAGGCTTTGAGCCTTGGGCACAACTACATCGGCACCGAGCACATCCTCCTGGGACTGGTGCGCGAGAACGAGGGCGTTGCCGCGCGCATCCTCCTCGATTTCGACGCCGACTCCGAGAAGATCCGCAACGAGGTCATCCGGATGCTGTCCGGCCCGGGCGGTCGCCGCCAGGGCGCGGGCGCAGGTGCCGGCGCGGGCGCGGGTTCGTCCAGCTCGTCGGGCGAGGGCAAGAAGTCCTCGAAGCTGCTCGACCAGTTCGGCCGCAACCTCACGAAGCTCGCCGAAGAGGGCAAGCTCGACCCCGTCATCGGCCGCGCGACCGAGATCGAGCGGATCAT
The DNA here is from genome assembly GCA_033855075.1 of Solirubrobacteraceae bacterium. GTDB lineage: Bacteria > Actinomycetota > Thermoleophilia > Solirubrobacterales > Solirubrobacteraceae > CADCVQ01. The sequence continues at coordinate 4,221 of JAWVGM010000085.1, forward strand.
GCAGATCCTCTCGCGGCGCACGAAGAACAACCCGGTGCTCGTGGGCGAGCCCGGCGTCGGCAAGACCGCGGTCGTCGAGGGCCTCGCACAGCGGATCACGACGTCGGACGTGCCCGAGCTGCTGAAGGGCAAGCAGATCTACACGCTCGACCTCGCGGCGCTCGTCGCCGGGTCGAAGTACCGCGGTGAGTTCGAGGAGCGCCTGAAGAAGGTGATGAAGGAGATCACCCAGCGCGGCG
>JAWVGM010000086.1:0-5590 GCA_033855075.1 Solirubrobacteraceae bacterium
CCGGCGGCGATCTCTCGTCCTTGCCGCGCGGCTCAGCCGGCCAGCGCGTCGAAGATCAGGTTCGCCCCTGGCAGCGTGCCGGGGTGCTCGCCCTCCCATGACCACTTCACGACCTTGTCGGGCCCGATCATCACGAGCGCGCGATTCGAGACACCCGTTGGCTCGAAGTAGACGCCGAACGCCTGAGTCGCCGCGGCCTTCGGGTGAAAGTCGGAGAGCATCGGGATCGTGACGCCGACCGACTCGCGGAAGGCCGTCTGGCTGTCGGACTGGTCGCACGAGACGCCATAGAGCGTCGCGCCCTGGGCCGCGAAGTCCGCGAGAACCTCCTCGTAGATCTGAAACTGGTCGGTGCAGACCGAGCTGAACGCGGACGGGTAGAAGACGAGCACCGTCGTCTTGCCGGCGAGATCCTCGCGCGTGAAGTCCTCGCCCTCCTCCGTCTTCAGCGTGAACTCCGGGACCTCGGTCCCCGGAGCCAAAACGCTCATCGGCGGAGCCCGAGCTCCTTGATGAGCGCCCGGTAGCCCTCGAGGTTGTGCTTCTGGAAGTAGTTCAGAAGGCGGCGGCGGCGGCCGACGAGCATGAGCAGGCCGCGGCGGGAGTGGTGATCCTTCGAGTTGGCGCGCAGGTGTTCGGTGAGCTCGTTGATGCGCTCGGTCAGCAGCGCGATCTGTACGCGCGTGTTGCCGGTGTCCTTGTCGTCGTCGCCGAACTGCGTGACGAGCTCCTGCTTGCGTTCCTGGGTCAGTGCCATGCGACGCGAAAAGGTAGCAGGGTGGTCCTCTCGTCAATCACCCGTCAGGCGCACAGCGCGCGCGCCTGCTCGACGTCGAGTGCCATCTGATCGATCAGCGTCTGGACGGACTCGAAGCGCTTCTCGCCGCGCAGGCGCTTGAGGAACGCGAGCTCGAGCTGCGTGCCGTAGAGATCGCCGTCGAAGTCGATGAGAAACGCCTCGATGAGCTCGCCGCGGCCGGTCACGAACGTCGGCCGCACGCCGATGTTCACCGCCGACGGGACGACGGCGCCGCCGGCGGTCGTCGCGAGCGCGGCGTACACGCCGTGCCCGGGCGTCACGAACTCCGCGTCGGGCACGAGGTTTGCCGTCGGGTAGCCGAGCTCGCGGCCGCGCTTGTCGCCGTGGGCCACCTCCCCCGACAGCGTGAACGGGTCGCCGAGAAGCTTGCTCGCGTACTCGACCGCGCCACCGAGCACGAGCGCGCGGATGTGGCTCGACGAGACGATCTCGCCGTCGACCTCGAGCAGCTCGACGACGCGGGTCTCAAAGCGCTCGTCGGCGGCGAGCAGGTCGGTGTCGCCCTGGGCCTTGTGACCGAAGCGGAAGTTCTCGCCCACGGCCACGTACGTCGCGCCGAGGCGGCCGACGAGCACGTCGTCGAGAAACTCTTGCGCCGAGCGCGCGGCGAAGTCCGCGTCAAAGGGGATCACCACGAGCTCCTGCACGCCGAGCGATGCCACGAGCTGTGCCTTGCGCTCGAGGCTCGTGAGCAGCCGCGGCGCCGCGTCCGGACGCACGACGGCGGTGGGATGCGGCTCGAACGTCACGACCGTGTCAGCGCCGGCGATGACCTCACGATGACCGAGGTGCACGCCGTCGAACGTCCCGATCGCGACGCGGCGCGGACGCGGTTCGGCGTCGGGCAGGCGCGTGACCTTCACGCGCGAAAGCCTACGACGGGCTTGAGGGCATCGCCGCGAGATTCGGCGACGGCGATCGCTCCCTTCTCGTCGACGAGCAGGACCGCGTCGCCCTCGGCGGCCTCGAGCGCGGCGGGTGTCGCCACCGCCTGTCCGTGTCCGGCGCGCTTGGCCTCCTCGGAGGCGAGCGCCACGGAGGGCATGAAGCTCAGCGCCTCGGGCAACCCGATCAGATGCGCCGGGTCGGCGTCCTCGATCCGGAACGGGCCGATCGCCGTGCGCCGCAGCTGGATGCAGTACGCGTCCTGAAGGTCGGCGACGAGCGAGCGCACGTACGTCCCGGCGGAGCAGTCGATGAGAAACGCGGCACGGTCCTCCTCGCGCCAGAGCTGCTCGTAGCGGTGGACGGTGACCGGCCGTTGCGCGAGCTCGACCTTCTCGCCCGCGCGCGCGAGCTTGTACGCCCGCTCGCCGCCGACCTTGACGGCGCTGTAGGCGGGCGGGCGCTGGAGCATCTCCCCGGTCGGCAGCGGCGGCGGGTCGGGTGGGATCCGGCCCGTGTGGGTGATCTCGCCCTCCGGGTCGCCCGTGGTCGAGGTGGCACCGAGCCGCGCGACGGTCTCATAGGTCTTGGGCAGCGCCATGAGGTAGCGCTGGATACGGGTAGCGCGACCGACGAGCACGAGCAGCAGGCCCGTCGCGAACGGATCGAGCGTGCCGGCGTGGCCGACGCGGCGGCCGCGGTGTTCCCGGCGCATCGCGGCAACGACGTCGTGCGACGTCTTGCCTGCCGGCTTGTCGACGAGCAGGATGCCGTCCCGATCGCCGGAGGGCGATGCCGCCACGGGACGCTCAGGCGTCGAGCTGCTCGGCCAGCGACGCGCGCAGGTCGGCCACGAGCTCGGCCGGAGCCATGTCCGTGGGGAATCCGGCTGCCTGGCGATGGCCGCCGCCGCCGTGGGAGCGCGCGATCGCCGACACGTCGACCGAGCCGTCGACGGCGCGAAGGGACACCTTCGAGTTGCCGTCCTCGTCGAGTTCCCGCACGAGCGCCGCGACCTTCGTGCCGGCCACCGATCGCAGGTGATCGATGATCCCCTCGGTGTAGGACTCCTCGGCGCCGGTCTCGCTGAAGTCCGCGCGCGTCAGGCGGGCGAACGTGAGACGGCCGTCGTCGAAGCGCTGGGCCGCGTTCAGGGCGCGGCTGAGCAGCGCGAGCTTGGACTCCGGCATCCCCTCGTAGAGGCGGCGATAGATCTCGTGGACGTCGACGCCGGCCTTGATGAGCTCGGCGGCCATCTCGTGCGCCCGGGCGCCCGTGTTCTCGTACATGAAGCGGCCGGTGTCCGTCACGAGCCCGACGTAGAGCGCGTCGGCGATCTCGGGCGTCGTCGGCACCTGGAGCGCGCCCATGAGGTCCCACACGATCTCCGCCGTGCACGAGGCGTCGGCGACGACGTGGTTGACCGTGCCGAAGCCCGTGTTGTCGTGGTGATGGTCGATGTTCAGGATCGCCGCATCGCCGGCCTCGACGGAGTTGCGGTCGAAGTTGCCGCAGTCCAGGAAGACGATCGTGCGATCGGCGAGATCGTCGGGCAGCGTGTTGACGAGCCCGTCGAACTGAAAGAACGCGTACTCGTAGGGGAGCGGGAACTCCTCCTGCGCGATGTACATGACGCTGTCCTTGCCCAGGGCGGTCATCACGCCCTGCATTGCCACGAGCGACCCGAGCGCATCGCCGTCGGGGTTCTCGTGGGTGACGAGCACGAAGCGCTCTCCGGAGCGCAGCGCGCTGAGCACCTCCTCCCGCGTCGAAGCTGCGGTGCCGGCGATGGTCACTCCTCCCCGACCTCGCGCTCGATGACCTCGTTCAGGCGCATCGCTCGATCCGTCGTGTCGTCGTAGATGAACTCGAGCGTCGGCGTGCGCTTCATCCGCAGCTCCCGGGCCAGACGTCGCTGCAGCGCGCCGTGGGCCGAGCTCAGTCCCGCGAGCGTGGAGGCACGCTGCTCGTCGTCTCCCAGAACGGAGACGTACACGCGCGCATGGCGCAGGTCTGGGCTGGTCTTGACGCTCGTCATCGTGACGAATCCGATTCGTGGATCCTGTAAGTCTTGCGCGACTGCATCGGACAGGACCTGCCTGACGGCCTCGTCCACGCGTCGCATCCGGTCTGAGGGCATCCTAACCCGATACGTCGTCGAAGGACGCAAGGGCGCGCTCGATGTGGCACGTCTCCGGAAAGCGGTCCAACAGGAAGCGCTCGACGCGGTCGGTCGCGCTCTGCAGCACGCGTGGCGAGCCGCCCGTGAGCGCCGCCGCGAGCGTGGCCCGCTGCCAGAGATCCTGATGGCCGACCTCGGCGACGGCGACGCCCATGCGACCGTGCAGCTGTGCCTTCACCGACGCGAGGTCCTTGCGCTTGGCCTTCAGCGATTCCGCGTCGGGGAAATGCAGGTGGACGAGCAGCAGCGCTACGTAGGCGTCGACTTCGGCCATGGCGCTAGGCCAGGGCGCGATCGACCTTGCGCGTCTCGTAGACCTCGAGCACGTCGCCTTCCTTCACGTCCTGGAAGTTCTTCAGGACGATGCCGCACTCGAAGCCCGCCGCGACCTCGCGGACGTCTTCGTTGAAGCGCCGCAGGGAGTCGACCTGGCCGTCGTAGACGATCGTGCCGTCACGGACGAGTCGCGTCTTGGCGCCGCGGGTGATCTTGCCGTCGGTGACGTAGGAGCCGGCGATGACGCCGATCTTCGAGGCGCGGAAGAGCTGGCGGATCTCGACGGTGCCGACGGCATCCTCGACCTCTTCGGGTTCGAGCATGCCCTCCATCGCGGCGCGCAGCTCGTCGAGCACCTTGTAGATGACCGTGTAGCCGCGGACCTCGACGCCCTCGCGCTCGGCGACCCCGCGGGCGTCGCCCACGGGGCGCACGTTGAAGCCGATGATGATCGCGTCGGACGCCGCGGCGAGCATGACGTCGGACTCGTTGATCCCGCCGACGCCGGAGCGCACGACGTTGACCGTGACCTCGTCCTGCGGCAGCTTGGCGATCTCGTCCTGCAGCGCCTCGGCGGAACCGGCGACGTCGGACTTGACGACGAGGTTGAGCTCCTTGAGCTCGCCCGCCTGGATGTCCTTGAAGACGTCCTCGAGGGAGCGCTTGCGGCCCGAGCGGCGCGCCTGCTGCTCCTGCTTGAGGCGCTGCTCGCGCTCGTGCGCGAGCTGGCGCGCGCGGCGGTCGTTCTCGACGACCTTGACGTACTCGCCGGCCTCGGGAACGCCGTCGAAGCCGAGCACCTCGACGGGGTCGCCGGGCCGCGCCTTCTTCAGGCGGTCGCCGGTGAAGTCATGCATGGCGCGCACGCGGCCCCAGTTGGCGCCCGCGACGATCGCGTCGCCGACGCGCAGCGTGCCGCGCTGGATGAGGACGGTGACGACGGGCCCACGGCCCGGGTCAAGCTTGGACTCGACGACGACGCCCGAGGCCGGAGCCGTGGGGTTGGCCTTCAGGTCCTCGAGCTCGGCGACGACCTGGAGCGTGTCGAGCAGCTCCTCGAGGCCGACCTTCGTCTTCGCGGACACGTCGACGAACTCGGTCTCTCCGCCCCACTCGGCCGGCTGTAGGCCGCGCGTGGTCATCTCGGTGCGCACGCGGGTGAGGTCGGCGCCCTCCTTGTCGATCTTGTTGACCGCGACCACGATCGGGACGTCGGCCGCCTTGGCGTGGTCGATCGCCTCGTCGGTCTGCGGCTTCACCCCGTCGTCGGCGGCGACGACGATGACGGCGATGTCGGTCACCCGCGCGCCGCGGGCGCGCATGGCGGTGAACGCCTCGTGGCCGGGCGTGTCGAGGAAGGTGACGAGCTTGTCGTTGTGGTGGACCTGGTAGGCGCCGATGTGCTGCGTGATGCCTCCGGCCTCGCC
>JAWVGM010000087.1:0-9079 GCA_033855075.1 Solirubrobacteraceae bacterium
GACCTAGCCCGCGCGCAGCCGGACGTGCACGTGGTTGTCGTGGTGCGGCCAGACCATGACGACGCCGGGCCGCCCGCGCAGGCCGGTGTTGGGGCCGACGAACGCGAACTGCGCGCCGGCGCGGACGAAGCGATCGACGAGGTCCTGCGCGAGCCCGTGATCGATCTCACCGACCGTCAGGGGCGCGCGCTCGGCGCGGTCCAGGCGCGGGTAGTAGACGTCGACGTCCAGCCCGTTCTGATGGGACGCGTGGGCGCCCGTGCCGAAGCTGCCGCCGTGACGCAGGCTGAGGTCGCCGATCACGAGCCGCGGTGCATCGGGATGCGCGCGGGAGTAGGCCGCGGAGACGCGCAGGATCACGCGGATCAGACGGTCGGTGCCATAGCGCCGCGACGGCGGGCTGGGGCTGGCGTGGCGGTTGTAGTCCCAGGTGACGAAGTGCGGACCCCGGGCGGGCAGCTTCACCGCGCGAAGCAGGGAGCCCGCGAACGGCAGCCCGAGCGCGCGGGAGCGGCGCCAGCCGACGTGCGGATCGGCGCCACCGGCACGCGTGGCGGGGCTGAGCATGACCTGCCGGTGACCCGCCTCGGCCGTGATCAGGCTCTGCGCCGCGGTCGTCGTCGCAGCAAGCACGACGAACGTCACCACGGTGCCGCCGAGCGCGGTGAAGCCCGCCATCCGCCGGCGCACGCGATAGGCCGGCACCCCGGCTCCAGGACTCATCGACACAGCGCCGCGCAGGGTACTTTCCGGTCACCGCTCAGCACGCACGCTTGATTGCGGGCTCGCGGCCGGGCGCCGTGTGATATCCGTCTCTGCCGTGGCTGTCGTGCAAACCAGCTCCAGGACGCTCGCGGGGCTGGTGCTCAGCTCCGCCGCATCGCATCGCGGCACCGCGCTGCGCTACCCCGACGGCGCAGCCTGGCGCGAGCTCTCCTACCCGCAGGTCGGCGACGACGTGCGGGCCCTCGCCAAGGGGCTCATGGCGCTCGGCGTCGAGGCGGGCGACCGGGTCGCGATCCTCTCCAACACCCGCGCGGAGTGGACGCTCGCGGACTTCGGCGCCATCTGCGCGGGCGCGATCGTCGTCCCGGTCTATCAGACCAACTCGCCGGAGGAGTGCCAGTACGTCCTCGAGCACGCCGGCGCGAAGGTCGTGTTCTGCGAGGACGCAGAGCAGGTCGCCAAGGTCGACACGATCCGCGCCGACCTCCCGGATCTGGAGCTCGTCGTCTGCTTCGAGGGGGAGCCCGGCAGCGCGATGTCGCTCGACGAGTTGCGCGCGGGCGGCGCCCCCATCAGCGACGAGGAACTCGGTGAGCGAGCGAGCGCGGCGGCGCCCGAGGACGTCGCCACGATCGTCTACACGTCGGGGACGACCGGGCCGCCGAAGGGCTGCATGCTCACGCACGCCAACGTGATCGCGGTCGTGGATATGGTCCAGCAGCGCCTGGAGTTCACGCCCGACGACGACGTCGTCTACGTCTTTCTCCCGCTCGCGCACATGCTCGCGCGCATCGTGCAGATCGTCGGCATCTCCTTCGGCGTGGAGCTCGCTTACTGGCGGCGCGACCCCAAGCTCATCATCGACGACGTCGCGCAGCTGAACCCGACGCACCTGCCGTCGGTGCCGCGCATCTTCGAGAAGATCTACGCGGCGGCGACGGGCAAGGCGCAGGCCGCCGGCGGCGTCAAGGCAAAGCTCTTCTGGTGGGCGATCAGGGTCGGCAGCGAGATCCGCCGCCGCGAGCGCCGCGGCGGACACCCGGGCCTCGTCCTGAACGCGCAGCATGCGCTCGCCGACAAGCTCGTGCTGCACAAGATCCGCGCGCTGTTCGGCAACCGCGCCAAGCTCGCGATCACCGGAGCGGCACCGATCGAAGCCGACATCGTCTCGTTCTTCCACGCGGCCGGAGTGTGGGTGCTCGAGGGCTACGGCATGACCGAGACGACCGTCGCGGCGACGCTCAACACGATCAAGGAGAACCGGCCCGGGAGCGTCGGCCGGCCGCTGCCCGGCTGCGACGTGAAGATCGCCGACGACGGCGAGGTGCTCATGCGCGGGCCGAACATCTTCAAGGGCTACTACCGCAACGAGGAGGCCACGCACGAGGTCGTCCAGGACGGCTGGCTGCACTCGGGCGATCTCGGCGAGCTCGACGACGGCTACCTGAGCATCACCGGCCGCAAGAAGGACCTCATCATCACCTCGAGCGGCAAGAACATCTCGCCGTCGAACATCGAGAGCGCCATCAAGCAGTCGCGCTGGATCTCGCAGGCCGTCGTCTACGGCGACCGCCGCTCCTACCTCACGGCGCTCGTCACCCTCGACCCCGACGAGGCGGCCTCGCTCGCCGAGCAGGTCGGCGCCGGCGACGCGGATCCCGCGGCGCTCGCGCAGCACCCCGGCGTGCGCGCAGTGCTGCAGAGCGCGATCGACGAGACCAACAGGCGCTTCGCCCGCATCGAGCAGATCAAGAGGTTCGCGATCCTCGACCGCGACCTCACCCAGGAGCACGAGGAACTCACGCCGACGCTGAAGGTCAAGCGCAACGTCGTCTACGAGCGCTACCGCGACGTGTTCGACGGGCTGTACGACGGCGGCTGATGCAAACGCCGCGGCACGGGACACGCAACGCGCCAGTGCGGCGCACCCTTTAGGGAACTGGCTTCTTCTTCGCCGCCGCCCCGTATTGGTGGTTGGGCTCTGGCTGATGCTGCAGGGCCTGCTCCTTCTTCCGCTTGGCGACGAGGAGCCGCTTCTGCGTTGCCGCGGCCTGGGCCCGGGTAGGCTGGCGGCGGGCGAGCGCCGCTTTGCGCTTCCCGGCCAACTGCCGGCGGCTGAGCGCTCGCGCGGAAGCTCCTGAGCTTCCCGGCTTCTGCGCATGTCGAGCGCGCCGTGCCGTCCGCGCGGGCTGCGTCTGCGTGGACTGGGGCGCGACGGGTGCAGCGGGTGCAGCGGGCGCGACGGGTGCAGCGGGCGCGGTCTGGGCGACGGGTTTGTCGAGCGGTCGGTAATCCGAGCCGCAGCCCCACGTAACGACAAGGGCTGCCACAAGCGCCGTGCCGAGCAATAACCGTGGCATAGGCACGGCACTCATGATGCCAGCTCGCGAGTGCAATCGAGCCACTCGCGAGCCGGCATCGGAGTCGTGATCCCTTTGTTAGTTGATGACGGCGAAGAAGCCCTGGTCGGACAACGAGCCACTGTCGTACGTGAAGATCAGCGCGTTGCTGCCTGCGTCGCAGCCGAAGCCCGTGATGTCACTACCGGTCAGCGACGCTTCGACGACGATCGGGTCGGTGCTCGTGTTCCCGTAGTCAGCGGTCCCGGTGACGCTAATCGAACCGGGCGGAACCGTGAGGCAGGTCAGGCCGGTGTTCGGATGGTTGCGAAGAATCACGGCCTTCGAGGCGGCGGCGTCGAGCGTGCCGTCGAGCTTCACGTGCGCGAGCGCCAGCGCGCTGCCGGCGGCACCCGGCGCACCGGCGGCACCCGCGGGACCCGCAGGACCGGCCGGCAGCTGGCCGGACTTGAAGTCCTTCGACAGCAGCGAGCCGTTCTTGACGTCGGTGCTCTTGACGCTGTTGTTCTTGATGTCAGAGCTCGTGATCGTGTTGTTCTTGATGTCACCGGAGTTGACGCTGTTGCTGCCCGGCAGCGCGACAGCGGTACCCGACAATGCGGCGACGAGCGCGACGAATGCGACCACCATGCCAGCCGACGGCCTCTTCATGCGAAACCCTTGCATGCAGTTCTCCTTCTCGTGACGAACGGAGATCAGCCGACCTTGGCCGCCTACCCCCCATCGTGCTCTTGTGCAATGGACAAGCAATACCACTCCCGGCCTCACTGTTGTGGAAAGTTCGGCGCCGGGGCGTGTGACATTCGTCCAGCCGCCCCCGGCTACGCCGTCCACAGTTCGGGCTGCGGGGCTGCGGGCGCTCCGTATCCTCCGACCTCATGGCGCCGCTGACGATCACGCACGTCACCCCCTTTCCGTGGGATGCCGCAGGGCACGAGATCACCGCATTCGTGGGGCGCGTCAGCGACGAGCTCGCACGTCGCGGGCACCGCGTGCTGATCCTGGCGCCCTCGCGCTCGCAGCAGGCGGTGCGCGACGCGCGGCTGGCGCTGCGAGCCGCCCGGGAGGACCCCGCCGCGCTGCTGCCGCAATCCGGGGAGGCGCCGCGGGTGCTCGCGGTCGGCGATGCGCTGCCCGAACTGCCCGGCAACGCGCGCCGGCGCGCACCGGCGCTGCCGGTGGACATCTCGCGCACGATCGAGGACCTGCTGACGATCCTGCCGCTTGACGTCTGCCACGTGCACGATCCGTTTGCGCCGTCGGCGCCGAGCGCCGCGCTGCGTCATTCCCGCGCGCTGAACGTCGGCACCTTCCACGCCCCCACGGAGCGCCTGCTCTCGACGCAGGTTGCGCGCAAGGTCGTCCAGCTCGTGCTCGGGCGCCTCGATGCCCGCACCGCGAGCTTCGCCGCGACCCGCGACCTCATGCAGCGCTACTTCCCGGCCGACTACCGCGTCGTCCTGCCGGGGTGCGACCCCGCTGCACCCCGCGTCCCAGGCGACGCCAAGGTCCGCATCGTGTTCGTCGATGACGAGGAGCGCCCGGCGCTGCGGTTGTTCCTGCGCGCGCTGCGACGACTCGAGCCCACCCATGCGTGGGAGGTCACGATCGTCTCGGAGCGCGGTCCGTCGACCAGCACGCCCCTGCGCGCCGATCTCGCGGAGCGCGTGCGCTACGCGTCTGCGGATGAGCTGTCCGTGCCCGAGGCACTCGCGCGGGCCGACGTCTTTGTCGCGGCGTCCGTCGGGACATCTCCTGCTCCGTCCCTGCTGCTGGGTGCCCTGAACGCCGGCGCGGTGCCGCTGGCGTCGCGCCTGCCCGTCTATGAGGAGATCCTCGACGAGGGCCAGCGCGGGCTGCTCTTCGAACCGCATGACGTCGAGACACTCGCCGCGCAGCTCGCGCGCCTCATCGACGACGGCGCGCTGCGCGACCGTCTGCGCGAGCAGGCCGCATCGCTGCGGGCAGAGCTCACGTGGTCGCGAGTCGCCGACGACCTCGAGGAGGTCTACCGCGGGCTCGTCGCCCGGCGCCACGCGGTCGTCGGGGATGCTCAGGTTGCGGCCAGGCTGCGAGGCCGGCCGCGGATCGACGTCGACCTGCACATGCACACCGACCACTCGCACGACTGCGCGACGCCCGTCGAGGTGCTGCTCGCCACCGCCCGCGAGCAGGGTCTCGGCGCAATCGCAGTGACCGACCACAACGTCATCACGGGCGCGTACGAGGCGCGCGACAAGGCGGCCGAGTACGGCGTGAAGATCATCGTCGCCGAGGAGGTCAAGACGGCCGACCAGGGCGAGGTCATCGGGTTGTTCATCGAGGAGAAGATCGAGCGCGGGATGTCGCTCGCCGAGACCGTGGCGGAGATCAAGCGCCAGGGCGGCCTGGTCTACGTGCCGCACCCGTTCGACCGCATGCACGCCGTGCCCGACTACGAACACCTGCTCACGATCATCGAGGACATCGACCTCATCGAGGTCTATAACCCGCGCGTCGCGATCGGCTCCTTCAACGAGGAGGCCGAGCGCTTCGCCGCCAAATACCGGATCCTCGCCGCCGCCGGCTCGGACTCGCATGTCGCCCCGGGCCTGGGCTCCGTGCGCGTGCGCATGGCCGACTTCGACGGTCCGCAGGAGTTCCTGGAGGCGCTGCGCGAGGCCGAGATCACCTGCAAGCCGTCGTCGCTGCTCTATGTCCAGGCGCTGAAGTTCCTCGAGACGAAAGCGACCCCGGCCGGGGCGCGCCGCGCGGTGCGTGACCGGCGGGTCCGGCGCGCGACGCGCAAGTCGTGATGCACGCGCAGGGTCGCCCGTCCGAGCCGTCGAAACCACGGGCAGCAATGTCGCCTGCCACCGATGACGAGATCCGCGAGAAGTACCTCGAGCGGGCGATTCGAGAGCTGAACACGCTGACGCGCGAGCTGCAGGCATGCGAGCACTGCCCGCGCGGCAACCTCATGCCGGTGCTCGGCTCGGGGCACCCGCAGGCCGACGTCCTGCTGCTCAAGTACGCGCCCACTCCGCCCGAGATCGAGGAGGGCGTGGCGTTCTACGGCCGGGCCGGAACCGCGCTCATGAAGGCGTTCAAGCGCCTCTCGATCGATCCGCTCACGGTCTACGGCACGCTGTGCGTCAAGTGCCCGGTGAGCGACACGTCGCTCGCGGACCCGGCATGCGTGGCCCGCCTCGTCGAGGAGTTCGCGATCGTGCAGCCGAAGATTGCCGTCATCATGGGCGAGGAGGCACTCGGCGTGCTCAACGAGCTCGCGCTGCCGCTCGCGGAGACCGTGAACGCCGATCCGGGCGCCGTCCAGCGCCTGACGCCGTCGATCGACGCACTGTTCGTCCCGAGCATCGACGAGGCGCTCGACGAGGAGGCCGCCAAGCGCGCGTTCTGGTCGGCCTTCAGGGTCCTCGGCGAGTGGTACGCCGACCTGCCCCCGTACTAGCCAAGCGTCGCCGCCGGCGGCCGGGCCGGGCCTCGCTGAGCTTCGGCCTGCCGCTGCTGGCGTTCGTGTACTTCTGCGTGGCGCCTGCGCTGCCCGTGCTGCCCGCGGGCGACGAGCGCCTCCTCGTGGCGGGCGGCGTGGGGATGCTCATGGTCGCCGCGACCGCGCTCTCGCTCGTCCCCGCGCGCGACACGACGTTCGGCCCGCTGCTCATCCTGCTCGGAGCCGGCCTCATCGTCGCGTTCCTGAACGTCGGCGGCGTCGGCGCGGTGGCGAACGTTCCCGAGGCGCTGCTCGCGGCGACGGTCGGGCTGCTGTTCGCGCGCTTGCTCTCGACGCCCCTCATCGCGATCGCCGTGCCGCTGTTCGTCGCCGCGATCGACATCTGGTCGGTGGCAAGCGGACCCACTTCCCGGCTGCTCCAGGCGCCCGGTGATCGCGTCGACTCACTGAGCTTCGACCTGCCGACCTGGGGCGACGGGGGCAGTGTCGGCCGGCTCGGCCTGTCGGACGCGGTCTTCGTGTCGATGTTCGCCGCCTGGGCCTGGCGCTACGGCTTTCGCCGCGGCGCGACGCTCGTCGGCCTCGCGCTGGGCCTCGTGGCGTCGCTCGTTCTCGGCGTGCTGACGAACCGGGCGATCCCAGCGCTGCCGCTCGTCGCCGCGGGGTACCTGTTGCCGAACCTCGACCGGATCGTCGGTGTGCTGCGGATGGAGCGGGGGGAGCCGCCTGACCGTCCGGCTGACGAACAGCATCGATAAAGGACTCGGGGAGGGGAGACAGGATCGGCCGTGCGGGCGAGTCCCGAAGGGGGTCCCGTTCAAAACGACGACATAGTGGACGTCTTGCACGGCACCCCAGCGAAACGCACCGCGGCGACTCGCTCCCTGCTGTTTCGTGAAGCGCGCCCTACGAAGGCTCGACGATGACCTTCCCCAGCTTGCCGCCCCCCGCGAAGCGCTCGTAGCCGTCGGCCACGTCCTCGAGCGAGAACGTGTCGGCGACCGGCACGCGGAGGGCGGCGCTTTCGAACAGCGGGAGCACCTCGCGCTCCATCAGGCGCGCCGTGGCGGACTTCTCCTCCAGCGTTCGCGCGCGCAGCATCGAGGCGCGCACGGTCCCGCGGTTGGACATGAGCGCAGCGAGATTGATCTCGCACTTCGCGCCGGCCGCGATGCCGATCACGACGATGCGGCCTCCCATCGCGAGCGACTTGATGTTCGCGCCGAGGTTCGGGGCGCCGACGAGCTCGAGGACGACGTCGAACGGCCCGTGCTCCTCGAAGCCCTCGGGATCGATCACCTCGTGGGCGCCGAGCTCGGCGACCGCGTCGCGCGCGGCCTCGTTGCGGACGGTGGCCGTGACGTGGGCGCCGACGGCGCGACCGAGCTGCACCGCGGCGGTGCCCACGCCGCCCGCCGCGCCGTGCACGAGCAACCGCTCGCCCGGTCGCAGCTGCGCCTGCGTGAAGATCGCGTCGTGCGCCGTCGTGAAGACCTCGGGCAGGCCGCCGGCAGCGGGGAAGTCGACCGCGCCGGGCACCGGCATGAGCTGGCGCTCATGGACCACCGCGAGCTCCGCCTGGCCGCCGCCACCGACGATGGCCATGACGCGATCGCCCTCGGCGAAGCGCGTGGCGCGCGGGCCGACGGCCACGACCTCGCCGGCGAGCTCGAGCCCGGGGATGTCCGGCGGGCTTCCCGGAGGCGCCGGGTAGCGCCCGCGGCGCTGCATCATGTCCGCGCCGTTGATGCCGGCCGCGCGCACGCGCACGAGCACCTCGCCGCTGCCCGGCTCGGGGTCCGGATGCTCCTCGACGAGAACCTCGCCGTCGCGGATCGTGGCGGCACGCACTGCACCGGAGTGTATGAGCCCTCGCGCCCGGACGACGGCTCCCGTACGCTGCTCGGATGACGGTCCCAGCTGAGGCCTATCGGCTGACCGGCATCTCGCCGAAGGCCTACGAGCACCCGGCCGACCGCGCCGCCACCGCGGCGCTCGGCTCGATCCCGATGCTCGACCTCGTCGTGCGCAAGCTCATCGAGTTCGGCTACGAGCGCGCGCTGCGCCAGACGTACCTCGGTGCGTCCGTGCGCCTGGGCACCGACCAGCTCCCCGAGATCTGGACGCTCTACCAGCACGTGCTCGGGGTCCTCGACATGCCCGAGGAGTACGACCTCTACATCACCCAGCAGCCGATGGCCAACGCGATGACGGTCGGCTCGACGCAGCCCATCGTCGTGCTCAACAGCGCCACGGTGGCACTGCTCGGCAACGACCAGCTCGAGGCCGTGATCGCGCACGAGGTCGGGCACATCCTCTCCGACCACATCATGTACCGCACGGCGCTGGAGATCCTCCTGCGGATCGGCACGTCGCGCCGGCTGCCGGCGGTCGCCGGGTTGCCGCTGGCGGCCGTCCAATACGCGCTGCTCGAGTGGTCGCGAGCGTCGGAGCTGACCTGCGACCGAGCGGCCGCGATCGTGACGCGCGATCCGCGCCTCGTCTGCAAGATGCTCATGACGATGTCCGGCGGCGCGAA
>JAWVGM010000088.1:0-5464 GCA_033855075.1 Solirubrobacteraceae bacterium
GTGTCGATGGACGTGCGTTGATCATGACCACCCAGCGATCGTTCGCAGGACCTCTCGGGACTGTCGGGACGCGCGCGGCAGGGAGCAGCGATGGAGTCGTCGTCCGCCGGAACACACGCAGGTCAAACCTCTCAGCCGGCCAGGCGACAGGGACCTTCGGAGAACGCCGCGAGCGCTGTGCACGACGCCGCGTTGGCGCGCGCGGCCCTCGCGTTCGCGGTTCACTGTCATGCCGGGCAGCGCCGCAGCAGCGATGGGGCCCAGTTCATCGAACACCCGCTGGAGGTCGCGCGGTTGCTGCGCGATGCGGGCTGCTCGGCCGTCCTGATCGCGGCCGGCCTGTTGCACGATGTCCTTGAGGACGGCACCGTTCCCGTCGCCGAACTGACGATGCGCTTCGGCGTCGAGGTCGCCGACCTGGTCCAGGCGGTACGCGACGACGCGTCCGACGGCTACCGCCAGCGCAAACACGCCCAGCGCGCGCGCGTACGCACGGCGGGCGCCGACGCGGCGCTGTTGTTCGCCGCCGACAAGATCGCCAAGGTCCGCGAGTTACCCGCACAGGTCTTTGGCGACCGGGCGAAATGTTCGGTGTCGCCACGTCACAGCCGCGCGCACAAGCACGTAGAGCGCTACAACGAGCTGCGCCTTGAGCACTACCGCGAGAGCCTCGGGATGCTGCAGGGCGTCAATCGCCGGCATCCGCTCGTCAAGCGGCTCGCTATCGAGCTTGATGCGTGCGAACAGGCCCTCGCAGAAGCGAGTGGCTCGATCGTCTAGGCGTCGTCATGCGCCCGGACCCGACGTCCTACCGTCCGGTCCCAGCGACTCCAAGCCGGCCCAAGCGCAGCCCGGACCGAATTCACTCGCGCCGCGGCGCACGCGCTGCCCCACCACGTTGGACGCCATCCGCGCGAGCGAACGAGCGGCGCCCACAGGGTGGGCGCCGCTGGTTGCTCCGTGCTATGTGCCCGTGCTCATGTGTTCGCCGGCGCCACCTCGCTCTCGCCGTGGTGCTGGACCTGCGGCATCCAGCTCATCGACCCGGGCAGCCACCAGTTCCAGTCGCCGAGGAGCTTCATCGTCGCCGGGAGCAGCACGCCGCGGATGAGCGTGGCGTCCAGCAGGACGGCGAAGGCGAGGCCCACCCCCATCTGCTTGAACGAGACGAACGTGAGCGTGCCGAAGACCGCGAACACGGAGACCATGACCACGGCGGCGCTCGTGACGACGCCCGCGGTGCTCTTGACCGCCGATGCGACGGCGTCCTCGGTCGCCATGCCGCTGTCGTACAGCTCACGGACTCGGGTGAGGATGAACACGTGGTAGTCCATCGACAATCCGAACAGCACGACGAACATGAACAGCGGAACCCATGACTCGATCGGGCCCTGCGCGGAGATGCCGAGCAGGCTGCCCAACCAGCCGTGCTGGAAGACCAGCACGAGCGCGCCGTACGCAGCCCCGATCGACAGCAGGTTCAGCACGATCGCCTTGATGGGGACGACGATCGAGCGGAACGTGAACAGCAGCAGCAGGAACGCCGACAGGATCACGAATCCGAACACGAGCGGCAGGTGGGAGACCATCGAGTCGTCGAAGTCCCGATCGGTGGCGGTATCACCGGTCGTGTAGGCCTCCAGCCCGCCGACCGTGCCGAGGGTGGCCGGAACGAGGTCGTCGCGCAACGTGTCCAGCGCTCGGCCGGACGTCTTGTCCGTGCCGTTGCCCGCGATCTGCATCGTGAGGGTGTTGACCGTCTTGTCGGCGTTGATGTCCTGCTCGAGCGCGTCCTTACCGGGGAACAGCGCCGGTCGGCGGTGCATCGCCCGGTCGAGCTTCTGGACCTCGGCGGTGACGGCCGGTGCGGTCACGTCGTCGCCCTTGACCACGACGCTCAGCGATGACGTCTCGCTCGGGAACGCCGCCTCGAGGTGGTTGAACTTCTTGACGATGCCCAGATCCTGCGGCAGCGCATGAACGCCGGTCGTGCCGATGGTCATCTGCAGCGCCGGTGCGGCGAGGGCCAGGAGCAGCGCGACCGAGGCCACTGCGGACACCAGCGGGCGGCGCATGACGCGATCCACGACGCGCGACCACAACCCCAGCGAAGCCATCCTGGCCTTCAGGCGGCTGAGTCCCGGAACGCGGCCCTTGTCCACGCGATCGCCGCTGAGCGACAGCAGCGCGGGCAGGATGGTGAGCGATCCGATCATCGCGACGGCCACGACGGCGATCGTCCCCGTTGCGAACGACACGAACGTCGATGCCCCGCCGAAGTACATGCCGGCCATCGCGATCATCACGGTGATGCCCGAGACGAGCACCGCGCGCCCGGACGTGGCAGCGGCAGCTTCGATCGCTGCGGTCTTGCTACGACCGGCTGTGCGCTCCTCGCGCACCCTGCGCAGGTAGAACAGCGAGTAGTCCACGCCGACTGCCAGACCGATGAGGAGGATGACGTGGTTGACGGCGTCGTCCACCGGGGTGAGCTGGCTGAGCGGCCCGACGAGGCCCAGCGTGGCGACGATGCCCGTGATCGCGAGCAGCAACGGGATGCCGGCCGCCACGAGCGCGCCGAAGGCGATCAGCAGGACGAGCAGCGTGATCGGCAGCGACGTCGTGCCGGCCTTGGAGAGATCGGACCCGAACAGCGCCTCGACCTCCTTCTGCGTGCTCCCGCTCCCGGACTGCTCGACGCGCAGTTCGGGATGCGCCTTCTGCGCGGCGGTCACCGCGGCGACCGTGGCGTCGAGGGTCTTTGCGACCTTCGCGTTCTCCGGATCCCCAGGGATCTCGAACGTCAGGCGCATCGCGTTGCCCGCGGGCGACACCGCGCCCCGTCGATCCTTGCCGTAGGGCTCGGAGACCGCGGCTACGCCCTTGATCGCGTGCAGCCGCCGGCTTACGTCGCCGACCGCCGCGCGGAATGCTGGATCGGTGTAGGTCCCGGTCGTGCTCTGGACGAGCACGAGCTCCTCGTGGTGCTTGGGGTAGGCGTCGGCGACGATCCTGTCCGCCGTGCCCGATTCACCGACGCCGGACTGCGCGGTGGTCAGCGTCTTGGTGCCGATCTGTCCCCCGACCATGAAGGAAAGAACGACGAAGGCGATCCATCCCAGGATCGCCGTCCTGCGGTGGCTGGCGCTCCAGCGCCCGGCGCGAGCTGCGATGTTGCGTGACGGCTGCATGTGAGTCTCCTCAGGACGGTGGTTGGTTGCCTGAGGTCACTCTCGAGGGATGGAATGCGCGCGCCATCGTCCGCGGGGCCGGTCCCGTCTCCGCCCAAAGCCGGATCTTTCGCGCCGGAGTCTGTCGAAGGACAGAGGCGAACTACGAGGCGCCGGGCGTGACGAGCCCGCTCTCGTAGGCGAGCACGACGGCCTGAACGCGGTCGCGGAGCCCGAGCTTGGCCAGAAGGCTCGAGACGTGGGTCTTGATCGTGCCCTCGCTGACGAACAGCTCGGCCGCCAGTTCGGCGTTGCTCTTGCCGCCGGCGAGCAGCGTCAGCACCTCGCGCTCGCGCTGCGTGAGCGACTCGAGCTGGGTGCCGAGCTCCGGCCTGGCCGGCTGGCAAGCGAACTGCTCGATGATCCGCCGGGTGACCGACGGTGCGAGCAGCGCATCGCCCGCGGCCACAACGCGGACCGCGTGCAGCAGCTCCTCGGGCGGCGCGTTCTTGAGCAGAAACCCGCTGGCGCCCGCCTGCAACGCCCCGAAGACGTACTCGTCGCGGTCGAACGTGGTGAGGATCAGGACGCGGCTGTGCAGCTCCTCGTCGTCGGTGATCCGCCGCGTCGCCTCGAGCCCGTCGAGGTCGGGCATCTGGATGTCCATCAGCACGACGTCCGGTCGCAGGCGGCGGGTCGAGTGGAGGGCCTGCTCGCCGTTGGATGCCTCGCCCACAACCGACATGTCCGGGTCGGATTCGAGGATCATGCGAAACCCGGCGCGCACCATCGCCTGGTCGTCGGCCAGCAGCACGGCGGTGCTCATCGTGCACCGTCCGCGGTCGGAAGCGTGACCCGAACGGCGAACCCGCCGCCGGGCACGGGGCCGGCCGTGAGCTGCCCGCCGTGGAGCGCGGCACGCTCGCGCATGCCGATCAGGCCCAAGCCGCTGCCGCCTCCCGAGGGGGCGCCGGCGCCGCGGCCGTCGTCGACGATCTCGACCTCGAGCTCTCCTGGTCCGTAGCGCAGTCGCACGTCGGCGCGTGAGGCGCCGGCGTGCTTGAGCGTGTTCGTCAGCGCCTCCTGGACGATCCGGTACGCAGATACGTCGACCGTGGGCGGCAGCGGGCGTTCGTTGCCCTCGACGCCCACCTCGACGGCGAGGTCCGAATCGCTCATCCCGGCCGCGAGGCCGGGCAGCTGGCGCACTCCCGGACTGGGAGCCAGGTCGTCCGTGTCACCGGCCTGGCGCAGGAAACCGAGCAGTCGGTGCAGCTCATCGACCGCCTGGCGGCTCGATGCCTCGATCGCGGCCAGCGCGTCCTTGGCCTGCGCGGGATCGCGGTCGATCACCATGCGGGCCGCGCCGGCCTGCACGCCCATCATGCTCACGTGATGCGCGACGACGTCGTGGAGCTCGCGCGCGATCCGCACCCGCTCCTCGAACACCGCGCGGCGCGCGTTCTCCTCCTGCTCACGCTCGGCCCGGATCGCGCGCTCCTGCGCGGCCTCGGCCTGCCCCGCGCGTTCGCGCAGCGCGAAACCGGCGAACCAGGCAATCGCCATCAGGCCGGGGATGAACGCGAACTCGCTCGCGGTGTGGTTGGGGTCGTTGGCGACGACGATGGTTGTGGTGCCCAGCGCGATCGCCAGCCCGAGCCGTGCCTGGGCGGCGTCGGCGACGTTGCCCACCAACCACGACGCGACCAGACCGGCCACGAACAGCGACGAGATCGATACGACCAGCCACCCCTCGACAAACGAGAGCGCAGCGGCCAGTACCCACATCGCCGCCGGAGCGGCGAACGGGAAACGACGCCGGCCCAGCAACACCAGCACCACGCACGCCGCCGCGGGCACCGCGAACCATCGCGACGTGCCGAGCTCCCGCCCCACGTCGTGCCTGAGGGCCACCTCCAGCGCGCCCTCGAGCGCTCCGATCGCGATGAGCACGTCGAAGCCATGACCACGCGCCAACTCCCAGATCCGGCTCACACGCCGAACGTACTGCACGTGCGCGCAGGCCTCCTGGCTCTTAGGACCGATCCTTCATCTGCCATCCGGCGGAGTGTCTCGCGACGCTTCCCGCGACCTGCGCATCGCAGGGAAGCGGAAGCGAGGCCGCCGGCGAATACGCGATCGGAGCCTCACTCGGCGCCGACGACCTTGAAGTTCTGGTTGACGAAGACGTGGTGCGGCCAGTTGACGCCGATGATGTGGACGTTGTACTCGCCGTCGCTCAGCCGCACCACGCGGTTGACGGTGCCGCCCGGGTAGGCGGCCACCGCGGCGGC
>JAWVGM010000089.1:0-18204 GCA_033855075.1 Solirubrobacteraceae bacterium
CTCGGCCCGATCGCCGGGGCGTACTTCGCCGGCATGCAGGCGGCGTTCGCGCAGCCGTCGACGACGTCCAAGCCGTGCAAGGCGACGCAGTCCAAGAAGTCGCAGAAGAGCAAGTCCAAGAAGTCGCAGAAGAGCAAGTCCAAGAAGTCGATGACGACCAAGGCCAAAGCCAAAGCCAAAGCCAAAGCCAAGAAGTCGAAGACGTCCGCGTGTACAACGAAGAGCAAGAGCGCCAAGGCGAAGGCCGCGGCGAGGGCGAAAGCGAAAGCGAAAGCCAAGGCGAAAGCCAAGGCGAAGGCCAGGGCGCGGCTGTCCGCCGTCTAAGCGAGGTCTTCGAGCGCGACGTGGCGCAGCACGGCGCAGAAGCGGCGCGCATCTGGCAGTTCGCCCAGGGCGTCGCCGTGCTCGCTGAGCAGGCGCAGGAGGGTCGCGCACCAGCGGTCGAGGAAGGCGATCCGCTCGACGGCGCTCGCCCCGCCGAGGCGCGCGCGCTCCGTGAGGTCCGCCGTGCTCACGATCGCGTCCGCGGGCGCGGCGGCATCGAGTGCGGCAGCCAGAACGTGCATCCAGACCTCGACATGCCGGCGCCCGGCATCCGCGAACCAGCCGCTGCTTCGGTCCTCGTAGGTCGCATTGAGCCCGGCGCCCAGGATCGCTGCAGCGTGCACGCGCAGGAATGCCGCGGTTGCGGGCAGCGGCCGCTCGGGCGGCAGGACGGCGCGCACGCGTGGCGGGCTCAGCCGCGCCGATGCGGACAGCCCGCGCACGTCCTCGGCGAGCAGCCGGCGATGGCCGCCGTTCGTGCGGATCGCTCGCAGCCGCCCCTCGTCGGCCCAGCGCCGAACCGTGCTGGGCGAGACGCCGAGCGCATCGGCCGCGGAGCGCATCGTCACCGTCGCGCCCGCCGCAGGCGCGGCGTGCCCGTCGCCGATCGTTCCGGCTCGCCGCGGCGGCGCCGCGGCGAGCATCGGATCGAGCTGGCCGGCAGTGACGGGCCGGCTGAACAGATACCCCTGCGCGAAGGCGCAGCCGAGCTCTGCCAAGATCGCCGCCTGCTCCTCGGTCTCGACGCCTTCGGCCACGACCTGCATGTCGAACGCCGCCGCCATGCCGCACACGGCTTCGAGCAGCGGGCGTACCTTCGGATCGGTGCCGAGTCCCGCGACGAACGGCGCCTCGAGCTTGAGGCCGTCGAGGGGGAAGCGCGTCAGCCACGACAGCGCGGCGTTGCCGGTCACGAAGTCATCGAGGAACGCGCGGACGCCGAGTGCCTTGAGCTCGTGCAGGACCTCGGCCACGTCGGAGTCGTCGTGAAATGCGCGCTCCGTGATGTCGAGCACAAGCTGGCGCGGGGCCAGACCGGTCGCTGCGAGCGTGTCCGCCACGAGCGTCACGAAGCCGGGATCGCTCAGTTGCTGCGCCGAGACGTTGACCGTCATCGTCGGCGCACGGCCGCTATCGACTGCCGCACACCACGAGGCGGCCTGGCCACAGGCCTCGCGAAGCATCCACGCGCCGATCCGCGGCATGAGCCCCGCCTGCTCGGCGACCGGCAGGAAGCGCGGCGGCGCGATCAGGCCCCACGTCGGATGCGCCCAGCGCACGAGCGCCTCGACGCCCTCCACCGTTCGGTCGCGCAGCGAAACGATGGGCTGATAGGCGATCCGCAACTCGCCGTGGTCGATGGCATGGCGCAGATCGTTCTCGAGCTTCATGCGCTCCACGAGGCGCGCGCGCAGGGCAGGCTCGAAGATCTCCACCGATCCTTGCCCGCGGAGCTGCGCGCTGTGCAGCGCCGCCGACGCATCGCGCAACAGGAACGTCGGAGACCCGCCCTGGCCGGCGCACGCGATGCCGGCGCTTGCCGTGAGGAAGAGCTCCTGCTCGTCGACACAGACCGGCGGCATCACCGACGCGACGAGCCGCGCTGCCAGCGATGTTGCCTGCCCCGTGTCGGTCAGCTCTTCACACAGGACGGCGAACTCGTCGTCGGCGACGTGGACGAGCGTGTCGCCCGGGCCGATCGTCGCTCGCAGGCGCGTGGCGAGCGTCGCCAGCACGTCGTCGGCGGCCTCGTGACCCAGCGACTCGGCGATCGACCGGAAGCGGTCGACGTCGACCAGGATCAGCGCGACCTGGTCCGCCCGGTCGCGACGCGCGAGCGCCCGAGCCATCCGGTGCAGCAGCAGTTCCCGGCAGGGCAGATCGGTCGCCGGGTCGTGTCCCCAGGCGGCCGCGAGCGTCTCAGAACTCATAGTCACTGGTGCCCGACTCGGTCACGGTCGTCGCGGTGAGCGCGTTGCCGGCGCGATCAGTCGCTCCAGGCACGAGGCCGGTGCTCCAGACCATTGCCGTTTTGACCGGGGTCGTCTTCGGGACGCCGCTCAGCAGCGTGCCGAGCGTCACGGTGATCGTCGCACCCGCCTGCGTCATCGTCGCGGCGAACGTGCTCGCGCTCGTCGTGTAGAGCTTGCCGAGGTCGACACCGCCCATCGGCAGCTGCGTCACGCCGTCGGACGAGTATGCGGTCACCGAGTCGCTCGTGGTTCCGTTCCTGGCGACGACGACGCGTACGTTGGTGGCGGCCCCGGTCCAGCCGGAGAGGACGGCGTACGAGTCCAGCTGCTCCGACCACGTGTAGGTGAGCACGTCGCCGCTGTCCGGGTGTCCGGCAGTTCCCGCGCCGTTGTCGATCTGGACGTCGGCGCCAACGGGGAGGGTGTTGTCGACGGTGGCCGCAGGTCCGGCGACGGTCGCGCTGTTGGCGGCGGCGTCGGTCGTCGTCACCGTCGTGGTGTAGGCGCCCGCGGACAAGACCGAGGTCGCCGTCAGCAGGGCGCTACGACGGTTGTAGGAGCTGCCCTGGGCCGTGAACGAGCCGGTACTGAGCGCAACCGCGGTCTGCCCGGTCGTCAGCGAGGGGAGGCTGACCGTGACCGCGGATGTCCCGCTCGCGGGGTTGCCGCCGTCGCTGACGTTGGCGTACACGTAGTAGGTGCCGCCCTGGTGGATATAACCCGCGGTCCCGCCGGCCTCCTTGCCGATGACGGCCGTTCCCAGGGCCGGAGGCTCCCAATCGGGGGCTGCCGCGAACGAGATGCCGGGGTTACTCGTCGTAGCCGTCCAGCCCGACCACGTCTGGCGCAGCGTCGAGGCTCCTGCGACGAGCGCACAGACCGCGACCAGGAGCACCGACAGTCGCACACGGCCGGTCATGCTCGCGTCCTTCGGCTGCGCCGTAGCACGACCGCCAGGAGGATCGCCGCGGAGCCAAGCAGGGCCGGGAGCCCAACCGCGCCGAGCATCGCGAGCGCTCGTCCGAGCGCGGGAACGCGCGTCGCGACTCGTTGCACGGGGGTCGTCGAGCTCTTGACCCAGCTCTCCGTCGCCGGGTTCGCGTCGCCGCGCGTGGTGAGGACGATGCGGCTGCCGGTTCGGCTGATCGCGACGACGCGGTGCGTGACGAGCCGTCCGCCGCGCGGCACGTCCGCGAGGCTGACGATGTCGCCGCGCCGGACGGACGCCGCGGGCACACGCTCGGTCACGAGCAGGTCGCCCGCCCGCAGCGCCGGCCGCATGCTGTCGGAGATGTCGACGAGCAGGCGATAGCCGGCCAACGAGCCGGCGACGGCGGCGATGAGCGCGACGGCGACCGACGCGCACACGAATGTGGCGGCTCGATCGATCGATCGCAGCGCGGTGTGCGCGCTCGGCATCACTTGTTGGCCGCTTGCCATTTGAAGGTCTGCGTCGCCGTCCTGCCCTGGGCGGCGAGGGTGTTCTGCAGGGTCATCTGGATCAGGTAGGCGTGCGACTCACCCTGCGTCCAGGTCTCCAGAGCCCCGGACGGCGGGTCGGCGATTGCGGTACCCGAACTCGCCGGCCAGCCGGCGAGGGTCCCGTCGTAGATGACGCCTGCACCCTTGCCGAGGTAGTTCGTGGCGTCACCCGTGAAGTTCACGCACGAGTACGGAGCGGGCGTGCCGGAGATCGTCCCGCGGGTGACCTTGAGGTCGACGTACGCGCCGAGCGTGCCGCCCGGCGTTCCGTGCATCGCGACGGTGGCGGGCACCGTGCCGTCGTAGGTGACGGTCATGCAGCTGGCAAGCGTGTCTCCGGGCTTGCGATCCGGCGGCGCCACCTGTGCCGTGCCGCCGTCGTTGTCGGAGATCACGACGGTGCCGGCGGACATCGCGTTGCTCGGGTTGCTCGTGACGGCGTTGAACGCCGACACGGTGCCGGAGAGCAGAACCGCGGCGACGCACCCGGTGAGGGCGGCGGCGACCGAAAGCTTGGCCAGGATGCGCGCCGCGTGGCGTCGCGCGCTCGAGGTGTAGGGGAGTGGTGCGCGCATGGCAATCAGTGAGCGGGGCCGCCCTCCCCCGAAGGAGAGAGCGGCCCCGGTCATTCACCGACCTGGAGGACCGGGTGTGCTCACTGGGGCTGGGTGATTCAGCTCGTCGACGTCCAGTTGTACGTGAGGCTCGTCGACGCGCTCTTGTACGCGTTGTCGGCGCCGCCTGCCCCGCCGTCGGGGAACGTGACCGTGAACGTGTAGTGATGCGTGGCGCCCGCCGGAAAGCTGCCCATCGCGATCGTGCCCATGGCGGCGATGGTGCCGCTGTACTTGGTGACCGTGGCGGGACAGCTGACGGTGCACGTGGGGTCGCCGGCGTCGTCGATGACGAGCGTCAGCTTGCTCGAGAACGCCGGTGTGGTCGGCGTGTCGACGAGCGCTGACTTCGTCAGCGTGAACGTGCCGGCGATGTCGCCGGTGTTCTTGATGTCGACGCTGCCGGTGGTCGTATCGCCCGGCTTCATGAGGCTCGCCGTGAGGATCGCGGCGCCGCCCTTGGAGTTGCTTTGAGCGATGTTGCCCGCCGACAGGACGTTGCTGGCGTTCGCGCTCGTCGAGTTGAAGTCCGCACCGGAGCCGACAGCGACCGCAGCCGCCGCGAGCAGGATGCCCATGGCAGCGACGAGCTTGCGAGGCGTCGACTTCGTGATGGATGAAATGCCTGACATTGGGGTGCCTTTCAGTGAGTGGTCCCGTCTTCAATCGACGGCGCCTCGAGGTAGGGAGGACGCGCAGTCAGAGGACGCTGACGAGACCTGGCCTCGTGCAGCTGAGGGACGTTCAGCTGTATGACGCGCGGGCCGCGTGCGCTGGCGGTCCGCGCTGCGGCCCCGCGGCGCCGCGGCGAAGGCGCGGGCGCACCCGGCGGCAGGGCGACGACGCCGGCGACGGCATCGCGCGGGGCTGCCGATGGCGGCTGCCTCTCGTCGAGGAAGTCGTAGCTGCCGGCCGCGTCGCAGGGCGCTTCGCACGGCCCGCGCTCGGCGACCGGGAGCCGCGCGATCTGGGGACCGCGCGCCTCGGCGGGCCGTGGCGCCCTGGCGCACGCGCGCCTGGCGCCTGGTCGCGCGTCCTCGCCGAGGGTGACGAACACGGGGGCCACACCCGTCACGTCGGCGGACGGCCCCTGCCCGTCGTGGATGGGCTCGGCGATGTCCCCCTCGCCCCAACCCGGGGCCTCGCTCTGCTCGGCTTCGCGCGGATCTCGGAACAGTCCGCGGATCACGCTGAGCGCGACGAGCAACGCCGGGATCCCGATCAGGAACATCCGGTACTTGCGGTCTGACAGCACGCCGAGGGCGTAGCCCGCGTAGGGAATGTGGAAGACGACCTTGTCCTGGGTCGGCTGCGGCAGGCGAAACGTCCAGGGATCCTGGACGCGGTTGTTGTCGCCCTTCGTGCCGAAGATCGGCAGTCCGTCGCGACCGTGCCCAATCCGATTGATGCGATGGGTGATCTGGCTGTGCGCCGTCTGCCCCGGCGGCGGGCTGTAGGTGATGGGATCGCCGACGCGCAGGGACGTGGTCGCCACCGGCTTGTCGAAGATGATCGAGCCGCGGTCGTACGTGCCGGTCATCGACCCGGTGAGGACCACGTAGTGGTGCATCCCCAGCGCGGTCGGGACGAGCAACATCGCTCCGAACGCGAACGCGACAAGCAGCACGAGGTTCGTGAGTGCCCCCGCAACGCGAGCGCGGACTGACCGTTTCATCGGATGTCGCTCCCGCAGCTCGGCCGCTACGCCGTCACGAGACCGTCTGCGCCGAGGGCGTCTGCGCCGTCTGCGCCGGCCTCGTCAGCGTCTCGAAGCGTCGGTGCGCTCAGCCAGGCGAGCAGCTTCGCCAGCGGCAGCGCAGGGGCGAAGTAGAAGCCCTGGGCGCCGTCGCAGCCCAGAGCGTGCAGCTGCTGCAGCGTCGCGACGTCCTCCACGCCCTCGGCGATGACGCGCACGTCGAGATCGTGCGCGAGGCCGATGATCGAGCGTGTGATCGCGGCGTCGCGGTCGACGCTCGCCAAGCCGCTGATGAAGGTTCGGTCGATCTTCAGCTCGCCGACGGGCAGGTCGCGCAGCCCGGCCAGGGATGAGTAGCCCGTCCCGAAGTCGTCGATCGAGATACGCACGCCCATCTCGTCGAGTCCGGCGAGGACGTCGGCGGCGTGCTCGGGGTCGGCGGCGATCGCCTCCTCGGTGACCTCCAGGCAGAGCATGTTCGACGGTATCCGCCATTGCCCGAGCAGCTTTCCGACCTCTTCGGGAAGCCGTTCGTCCAGGACGTTGGACTCCGACAGGTTGACGTGGACGCCCGCGTCGATCCCGCGCTCGCGCCAGCTGCGGCAATCGCGCAGCGCGCGGTTGATGACGTACAGCGTCAGCGGGCCGACGAGATCGGTGCGGGCGGCCGCAGGCAGGTACTCGGTGGGAGGCAGTGGTCCGAGCCGCGGATGCTGCCAGCGCAGGAAGGACTCCATCGCGCTGACCCGCCCGCTGGCGAGCTCGACGATCGGCTGGTAATGCAGCTCGAGCTCCTCTGCCTCCAGCGCAAAGCGCAGCTCGCGCATCAGGATCTCTGTCTTGGGATCGAACTTCTCCCGCGCCGCTCGCGAGGCCGCGATCAGGCGCGGCAGCATGGCGGCGTAGAACAGCAGCGCGGCACCGATCAGGATGAGCTGAAGGCGCAGGCTCTGCTTCTTGATCGCGGCGGCGACCGGCTCGTACGGGAGACGCATCTGGACCGCGGCCAGCGGACGGGTGCCACCCTCGGCCACGACCGGAACCGTGACCAGGAGCCGGCGTTGACCCTTGGGGCCGGAGGACGCGGCGGTCGGGCTCTGCAGGTTCGTCACGGTCTGGCCGTCAAATGCCGCGCCAAGGGCGGTCGTCAGTCGCGAGCGCACGCCGATCTGTCGGTGGTCGGGCGAGTAGACGACCCGGCCGCTGCGGCTCAAGATAACGACCTCGTACAACGAGCCGTTTCGCTGTGCGGCGGCGGTGGCCTGGTCAAGGGCGTGCAGCGTGGCCGAGCTGAGCGGCCTGCGCAGGTGCCCGAGGCGCTGGGCATAGGCGGTGCGTGCGATCAGCTCGCCGGACGCCCGCGCGGTCCGCAGCTGATCGCTGCGTACGTCCTGCGTGACGATCCAGTTCAGGACAAAGGCGAGCGCGGCGACAGCGACAAAACCGCCGAGCGTGAACGTGACGAGGAACGCGGGGCGCAGGCGCATCCGGACGCGCTCCACCGCCCCGAGCCTCGTTCGTGAACGTCGCATGCCAGTTCTGTCGTCGCCCGATGACGGTTCGGCGATCGGCCGATCGCACGAACCTGTCCGCGCCCGTTGTCCCTCACATGAGCGACGTTCGATCGAAGGAGGGCGGGGCTACTCGATGACGCCGCGGCGAAGCGCCGCGGCGACGGCAGCGGCGCGGTCGGACACATCAAGCTTGTCGTACAGATGCTGGAGGTGCGTGCGGACCGTCGCAGCGCTGAGCACGAGCCGCTCGGCGATGTCGGGCGCGGACAGGCCCTCCGCCGTCAGGACCAGGATCTCGTGCTCGCGCGGGCTGAGGATCGGCCGGTCCTGCACGCTGCGCATCCGGATCTCGCGGGCGATGCCGGATTGGACCTCGGCCGCGAGCACCGTCTCGCCGCGGGCGATGGCGGCGATCGCATCGCAGATCTCGTCGGCGCTCGCGTCCTTGAGCAGGCAGCCCGAGGCGCCGGCGCCGATCGCCCTGAAGGCCTCCGCCGAGTCCAGCTGCGCGGTCAAGAGCAGCGCTCGCGTCGGCAGGTTGTCGCGGACGATCGCATTGAGCACGGCGAGGCCGTCGAGCCCAGGCATGTGGACGTCGAGGACGGCCACGGCGGGACGTTGCTCACGGATCGCCTCGAGCGCCTCGCTTCCGCTGGCGTAGTCGCCCACGAGCTCGAAGTCGGCCCGGGTCTTGATCGCGTCGACGACCGCTTTGCGATAGAGCGGGTGGTCGTCGACGACGACGATCGCGAGCCGGTCGCGAGGGGGGCTCACG
The DNA here is from genome assembly GCA_033855075.1 of Solirubrobacteraceae bacterium. GTDB lineage: Bacteria > Actinomycetota > Thermoleophilia > Solirubrobacterales > Solirubrobacteraceae > CADCVQ01. The sequence goes on from JAWVGM010000089.1 coordinate 8,379, forward strand.
CGTTCACCCGCCGCAGAGTCCGGGCGTCAGCGCGGCGCGCGGCCGGAAGCACGAGGCGGACGGTCGTGCCCGCAGGGGCGCTCTCGATGCCGAGCTCTCCGCCGGCGAGCTCGGCGCGCTCACGCATGCCGACGATCCCAAACCCCTCGGCTCCGTCGGCGGGATCGAATCCGCGGCCGTCGTCCTGTACCGACACGCGCACGAAGCGCCCCGCTTCTCGCAGCGTGATGTGCACGGTTGCTGCCGCTGCGTGCTTGACGATGTTCGTCAGCGCCTCCTGCACGGTGCGGTAGATCGCGGTCTCGATCTCGGCGGTCAGCCGAGCGCCGGCGCGCTCGGCCTCCGCGCCGAAGTCGGTCTCGACGCAAAGATCATGGCGAGCGGCTACGCGCTCGGCGAGCGCCTCGAGCGCGGGGCGTACGCCCAGATCGTCCAGGCCGGCGGGCCGCAGCTCCGTGATGAGCTCGCGCAGCGTGGCGATTTCCTCGGCGAGATGCCCGATGACCTCGCCGACGGCGGCGTCGAGCCGATCGGGGTCTGAGCTGCGCCGGGCCGACGACAGACTGAGCTGCAGCGCACCGAGTCCCTGCAGGGTCGCGTCGTGAAGCTCGCGCGCCCAGCGCCGGCTCTCGCGCTCCGCCGCCTCGATGCTGCGTCGCAGCCGGTCGTGTTCGACGCTCTGCGCGGCGAACAGCGCCGCCGCCGCGCTCGCGGCGAAGCCGAGCACGAGCCGCTCGTCGTCGTCGTGGAAGCCGGGCCCGTCGACGAGTCGGTCGAAGGCGGCCAGGACGCCGACCCCACGGGCGCGGAACATGAGCGGCACGACGAGCGCGCACTCCGCGCCCGCGATGCCGAGCTCGTCGGCCGAGAACTGCAGGTGTCCGTGGACGTCGTGGATGCGCAGCGGACGGTCGCCGACGAGGACCCGCCCCGAGAGCCGGTCCAGCGTGACGCGCTGCCCGACCGCGGTGCCCATGATCTGCCCTGCCTCGGCGCGCACGACGAGGCTGTCGCCGTCGGGCAGCAGCAGCACGACCGCTCGCGCCTCCACGAGCGCACGCCCGCGCTTGACGATGAGCTCGAGCACGCGCTCGAGATCGGTCTCGCCGCCAAGCGCACGGGCGATCTCGGCACTGGCGTCCGTCGCCCCCACCGCGCGCTCGAGCTCTTTGCGGCGGGCGGCCTCACGCTCGTACACGCGCGCATTGCCGATCGCCACCGCAGCCCATTCGGCGAGCAGGACGACCACCGCCTCGTCGGCGGCAGTGAACGGACCGCTGGCCTTCTCGGTGAGATAGAGATTGCCCCACGCACGCCCGCCGATGAGAATCGGTGTGCCGAGAAAGCCCTTCATCGGGGGGTGCCCCGCGGGCAGTCCGCACGACCGGGGATGCAGGCCCATGTCGGCAAGCCGCACAGGGTGCGGATCTTCGATGAGCATCCCGAGGATGCCGAGCCCGACCGGGGGATCCCCGATCGCCTCCCGTGTACGGTCGTCGACTCCGCGGGTGACCAAACGCTCGAGCTTGCTGCGGTTCTCGTCGAGGATCCCGAGCGCCGCGTACGTCGCGCCGGTCAACTCCTGGGCCATGCGCAGGACGCGGTCGAGCAGCGGTTCGAGCTCCAGCTCGCAGACCAGGGCACGCCCTGCGTCGAGCAGTCGCCGCAGACGGTCGTTGTCGAGCCCCTCACTGTTCATGTGGTCGCCCTTGCGTCCTGGGCTGGGAGATCGGTTTCCGCACGTGAATCGGGGAACCGCCTGAACATTGGATGCACCGGTCTTCGGTGGAAACGTCACGAGAACGTCGCGCTCTCACAGTACTCGACACATGACTCAGTAGCCCTGTCGAACGACCATCTCGCGATTGCCGGCCAGGCCGTCGGGCAGCCGCTGCTCGACGTGCCCACCGGCTTCCGCGGCATCCAGCGAGCCGATGACCGCCTCGACGACATCGGGGTCGAACTGCGTGCCCGAGCAGCTGCGCAGCTCGGCGATCGCCCACGAGCGGCTGCCGGCGCTTCGGTAGGCCCGCGTGGTGACCATCGCATCGTAGGAGTCACAGGTCGAGACGATGCGCGAGATCAGCGGGATGTCCGCTCCGGCCAGCCCGTCGGGGTATCCGCGGCCGTCGTAGCGCTCATGCGTCGAGCGCACGAGCTTCGCCACGGGCGCAAGCGCGGGGGCCGCCGAGATGATTCGCTCGCCGATGATGGTGTGCCGTCTCATGAACGCCCATTCGGCGGCGTCCAGCGGTCCCGGCTTGTTCAGGATCGCGTCAGGGATCGCGACCTTGCCCACGTCGTGAAGCTGCGCGGTCTGCCGCGCCATCTCCGCGTCTTCTCTGGGAATCCCGAGTCGCAGCGCGCTCGCGAACGCCAGCTGCGCCACGTTGCCGAGGTGCTCGTCGAGTGAAGCGTCACATTCGGCCAGCGCCCGCTGCAGGACGTCGGCACTCTGTTGCCCGGCCGAGGCCCGCCCGCTTCGCTTGCGGATGTACATGCGCCGATCCGCGGCGCCGAGCGCGTCGGCTGGGTCGGAGGTCTCCTGCGGCAGCTGGACCGAGCCGTACGAGGCGCCGATCGAGAACGCCTCGCCGTGTTCGGAGAGCGCGGCCACCGCCGCTGCCTCCATCGTGATGATCGATGCCTCGTCGGCGTCCGGACAGACCCACAGCATGCAGAACTCGTCGCCGCCCATCCGGTACGCGGTCCCACGGCCGGCCACCAGGTCACTCAGCCGACCGCCGAGCCGCGTCAGCAGCTGGTCGCCGGCCGGGTGGCCGAACGTGTCGTTGTAGTGCTTGAAGCCGTCGAGGTCAAAGAGCGTGAGCACCAGCGGCCGCGTCGCGTGCAGATCGTCGACATGGGCGGCCAGGTCGAGTGCGAGCTGACGGCGATTACCCAGGCCCGTGAGCCCGTCCGTTCTCGCCTCTCGGCGAGTCTGCGCGAGCATGTACGCGTTGTCTCGCACGGACAGATACAGCCGAACGAGGATGACGCAGATCGCAAGCGTTGCGAGCGTCAGCGCGAGCAGGTTCGTACGATCGAAGTGGTCGACCACGAGCAACGTCAGCGCGGCGACGCCGCAGACCGACGGGAGCACGATGGTTGCGCGCGTCCGTACGTCGACGCGGCGACGCGCGTCGCCCCACCATGCGGCGACTCCAATCAGCAGAACGGCGATCGGCCACGCGATGTCGCCGATTCCGCCGGCAACGTACGTGCCGGCTGCGACCTGGTCGAGATAGCTGGCGTCGCCGACCGCGAAGATCGCAAACGCAGGCCCGATCAGGTGCCAGACGCCCGAGATCTTCCACCCGACGACGGTGATCGCGGCCACGACGAGTGCGAGCAGGATGAGATCGCCGACCGGGATCGCCAGGTAGATCGCCACGTCCGTCCTGCTGTGCGCAGTGGCCAGACCGCTCTCGAACGCGAGCGCCGCTCCGGCGCCCCCGACACCCAGGCCACCCACGAATGCATCGATCCAGACGCCGTTTCCGATGAAGCCGGCCCGCTTGCGCAGCAGCATGATGAGCGCCAGGTACGCACAGGGATACCCCGCGAGCCAGAGCACGTTGCTGATGGACGGAGCCAGCAGGACGAAGAGGCACACGGTGGCGATGCCCCACATGGTCAGCGCGAGCGCGAGAAACCACCACGCCGGACCCTGAACGCGACCTCTCATGACGCACAAGCCGGCGGCGACGAAGAAGACCGAGCATGCCGCGAACTGCTGCCACAGCTCGGAGGCCGCCGGCGAAAGGGGGTGGAACAGGAGGTCCACGGCGTGGAGCAGCACGGTGACGGCCATCAGCGCGACGAGCCAGCCGGTCCAGCGCGCGAGCGCCGTCGTGCCGCTTTGTCGAGCTGGACGGGCGGGCAGCCGGAGTGCCGGCCGGTGCATCGCGGGGAGACTCATACGCTGGGTGTCGACACGCGCCCGTCCCAACGCATCGTCCGATCAGATGACCGTGCATGATGAGCCTGCCGAACCGCATGACGGATGCCGAGACGCTCGATGCGCTGCTGTCAGTCGATGAGCCCGAGGCGAAAGGCGGCCGCGACCGCCGACGCCCTGTCGGGGACGTCGAGCTTCCGATATGCGTTCTTCAAGTGCGTCGTGACCGTGGACGCGCTGATGGTGAGCAGCTCAGCGGTCTGCCGCGCCGAGAGCCCCTGTGCGGCGATCTGGAGTATCTGGATCTCGCGTCGCGTGAGCAGCGAGCCGGTCAGCTCGGCGCCCCGGCGCGCGAGAAAGTGGCCGAGCTCGTGGCCGATCCCGTGGAGCGAACGCATGAGCCTCTCGCTGACTCTCATCTCACGATCGGTTTTCAGCTCCACGATCGCGAGGACCTCTGCGCCCTCGAGAGCGGGGATCGCGATCGCTCCACTCAGCCCGCCGTCGTCGAACGCTGCATCAGGTTGATCGCCGCTAGCCGCGCTGTCCACCGTCCAGGTCAAGGGTTCGCGGTCCTTCCACGCGCGCGCGGGCAGTCCACTCTCACCCCGCAGGGACCTCGCGCGCACCGGCTCCTGTGACCGCGGATCCAAACCGCCTTGGTGCCAGACCACGCGCGGGACGAGGATGTCGCCGTGCGGCACCCAGAACACACCCGCCGCGCAATCGAGCGCGCCGGCCAGTCGTGCCAGCAGCCCGTTCGCACCGGGCTCGAGGGCCTCCCACTCGACGAGCGCCTCCTCGACCGCGACGTGGGCCGCGATCTCACGCTCGGCGCTGTGGCGGTCGGTGCGGTCCTGAACCACGCCAGCGATCCCATCGGATGCTCCCTCGCTTGGCTCGAGGACCACCAAGGTCGATCGCAGGTGGCGCTGTTCTCCATCCGGGCGCGTGATGCGGTAATCCACCACCCGCGGTTCACCGCGCTCGACGAGCGCTCCGATGGCAGCCTTCAGTTGCTGCCGATCTGCGAGATCGGTCATGGCGAGGACATACTCGATCGAGGGCTGGACCTCACCCGGTTCCACGCCGAAGATGCGGTAGAGGTTGTCCGACCACAGCAGCACATCCGCGGACGGCGCGAACGCCCAGCTGCCGGTCTGGGCTATGCGCTCGACCGTGCCCAGCAGGCGCTGCTGCCACCCGTGTTCGCCGTGCTCGCAGTGTGAGTGACGTTCCATGAATGTGGACGCTCACTCTACGCGCACATCGCGTCGGCCGCCTGTTTGCTGTTGTCGTACCTACGGGGGGCCGGAGCCGCGGTCGCGAAGGCTACAAATCTGTAATTTGCGGTGACTGGCCGAGAAGGTCGGCCTCGTCCTGTCTTAATTGCACGAACGCGCGTCGTCGAGCGGTCGAGCTCGCGCCAACGACCCGAACTGGCCTCATCGCCCGCGAACCCGGAGGCGCGGGCCAGTCCGAATAGTCCGGGTGAGCGGCGCGAGGGGCATCCTGCAAACAGGGGACGCCATCGACGACCCGCACTTTCCGCGATTCCTACGACTGACTATCCGGAGACCGCGACGGCCCGTCGATGAGACACCGAACCCTGGGCAGCACCTCCACCAACAAGGCACCCCCGTCGCGAGGCGGGTCCGCAAAGCCACGGGACTCCGCCGGAGTTCGCCGGGCCGCCGACAACGTCACGCGAGTCATCTGTATCGCAGGCACCGTCGAAGGAGGACTGCCCGCAGAAGTGCAGGAGGTACTACATGTCGATGCTCAACTCGCGCCTCTCGAAGGTCGCGGCGGGACTCGCGGTGGCGTCCGCATTCGCGGTGGCCCCGGTGGCGTCACAGGCCGCCGACACCGACGCGACCGGGACGCTGACCGCCGGTGGGCTGACCAACACCGCCCCGGTGATCACGCCGTTCGGCGTGACCCTCACGGGCTTCCCGCAGGGCGTGAACACCGCGGTCGGAGCTTGGAGCGTCACCGACGCGACCGGCAGCAACGACGGATACAGCGTCACGGTCGCTGCGTCCAACCCGACGGTCGGTGGCGTGGAAGCCGCTGCGGGCACCGGCGGGTCCCTGACGCTGACCCCGAAGGACGCGACCCCCGCGGACGGCAACCCACGAACGGTGGGACCACAGGCCACGGCAGCACAGGTGCTCACGGAGGGCGGCGTGACCATCCAGAACGCCGACCCGGGTACCGGCCAGGGCGAGTGGGACTTCGCCGCGGACGCCAGCCTGGAGAAGAGCCTGTCGGTCGTCATCCCGGCTGACGCCAGCGCCGGCGCCTACAGCAGCACGCTGACGTTCACCGCCGCTCCGGCGGTGTAAGGACGCCATGACCAGACGCCCCGGATCGACGAAGCCTGACTCGCCTCCTCACGCCGGGGCCACGGTCCTGTTGGCTGCGCTGGCGCTCGCCGCGATTGCGGCGGCGCCAGCGCCGGCCGCAGCAGCGGCGCCTCCGAAGTCCGCGACGTTCGTGCTGGCCCCAGGCGGAACCGGTGGTGCTCCCCACGTGCGCAGCACCCCCGGAAGCGGGGTGCGCGGCAGCGTGCTCGTACGCAACGTGGCACCTCGCACGATCACCGTGCGACTGCAGCCGTCGGACATCCGCAATGCCACCAACGGCAACGCCGACTACGTGACCACCCGGCTCTCCGGGGACGGTCGCTGGCTGCACCTCGCCGCCACGACCGTGCGCCTGGCTCCGCACGCGGTGCGCCGAGTCGCCTACAAGGTGAACATCCCTGCGCGAGCGCGGGGCGCCTCCCACTACGCAGGGATCGTCGCCGTCGACGCCGCGGATCTTGCCGCCGCCAACCGCCGCCGAAAGACCGCGAAGAACAAGGGCTTCAGCTTCGCACGCATCAACCGCCAGGCGCTACCGCTCACGATCCGCCTTCCCGGCCCGCTGACGCGCAGCCTCAAGCTGCGCTCGGTCAAGCTCGTCGTCCAGCCCGCCGGGGCGGGGCTCGTTCTGCGCCTGCGACCCGGCGGCACCGTGCTCATCCAGTCCGCGCCGGTCAAGCTGCGCGTGTCGCGCGGGTCACGCACGATCTTCCACCATGCATCCACGCTCGGTCAGCTGTTTCCCGGAGACGACCTGGACTTCCGAATTCCGTGGAAGGGCCACCCCACGAAGGGCTCCTACCACGTGCGCGGTGTCATCCGCCCGCAGGACGCCGCGCCGGTGTACATCGACCAGACCATCGGTTTCTCGCCCGCCAAGGTCACCGCACTGGACCACGTGGCGCCCACCGTCGCGCGTTCGGCCAAGCCCGCCCTGCCGATCTGGGTGTGGCTCGCGCTGAGCATCGCAGCAGGCTTGCTGATCGCGCTCTCACTCGCCGTCTGGAAGCTCAAGCGGGGTCCGGACGTGCAGGTCGACGACGCGCACGCCGCCTGAGGCCTCAACGTGCCCTCACTCACGCCACGCAAGCTCATCGTGGTCGCCGTCGGCTGCCTCATTTCGCTGGCCTCGTCCGCGGCCGCCGCGCCGGCGGCGCAGCCGGTCCAGCTCGGCGCGGCTGACAGCTTCGCGGTGCTGGGCGGTTCGACGGTGACGAGCGCCGGCGTGTCGACACTCAGCGGCGATCTCGGCGTGAGTCCCGGTACGGCGGTGACCGGCTTTCCCCCCGGGGCTCTCAGCGGAGCGATGCACGCCGGCGACAGTGCCGCGGTCCAGGCACACGCGGACCTCGCGACCGCCTACCTCGACGCCGCCGGGCGTTCGCCGGCGGTGCCCTTCGCCGGGGTCCTCGATGGTCTCACCTTCGGCCCGGGCATCCATAGCACCGGCGCCGCGCTGAGCCTCGCGGGAGGCGTCACGCTCGATGCCGGCGGCGATCCAGGTGCGGTCTTCATCTTCCAAGCCGGCTCCACGCTCGGCACCGCAGCAGGCGGTCACGTCGACCTCGCAGGCGGCGCTCAGGCCTGCAACGTCTTCTGGCAGGTCGGCAGCTCCGCCACGCTGGGCGCCAGCTCGCGGCTCAGCGGCACCATCCTGGCCTCGACCTCGATCTCGATGGGCGACGGCGTGACCATCGACGGCCGGGCACTGGCCCGCGACGGCGCCGTCACGATGATCAACGACAGCGTCACCACGCCGCGATGCGCCGGACCACTGTCGAACACCGCCCCGGCAATCACCCCGTTCGACGCGAGGCTCACCGGCCTGACGCAGACCGTGCGCACCTCGGTCGGCGCCTGGAGCGTCACCGACGCGCGGGACAGCAACGCCGGCTACAGCGTCACCGTGGCCGCCACCGCACCGACCGTCGACGGCTCGACATCCGCCGCCGGAAGCGGCGCGCAGCTACTCCTGACTCCGGTCACCGCCACCCGCCCGAGCAACAACCCGGCCGCAACCGGCCCTGTCGCCGCGGCCGAACAGACGCTGACTCCGATCGCCGCGACGATCGCACATGCGCCAGCCGGCACCGGCCAGGGTGAATGGGACTTCCCCGCTGACGCCGACGGCGCCCAGAGCCTCGCGATCGTCATCCCGGGCGACGTCGACGCGGGTGCCTTCAGCAGCACGCTGACCTTCACCACCGCGCCACCTGCCAGCTGAATCATCAGTCGTCCGGCTCCCACGGCCCGGCGGCGGTGGGCTCTAGCCGAGCACGAGCTCCAGCCGGCGCTCGAGCGCCCCGGCGATCGCCTCGCGCACGAAGCCGGGCTCGAAGCGCTCGACGGTCGCCTCGAGGAAGCCCTCGATGACGAGCCGCTTGGCGTTCTCCAGGCTCAGCCCGCGCGATTCCAGGTAATAGAGCTGCTCTGGGTCGATCTGGGCGATCGCCGCGGCGTGCGTGCAGCGCACGTCGTTGGCGAGGATCTCAAGGCCCGGGATCGAGTCGGCGTGGGCGGTCTTCGTGAGCAGGAGGTTGCGTGACTCCTGGAAGGCGTCGATCTGCTGGGCGCCCGGCTCGACCTTGATCATGCCCGACCAGACCGTGTTCGAACGCCCGTCGAGGATGCCGCGGAACGCGAGGTCCGATGTCGTGTTCGGCGCCGCGTGCACCTGCGTCGTCGCGAAATCGAGGTGCTGGCGGCCGTGGGTCGCGTAGGCGCCGGTGACCTTGGCGTCGGCGCCCGGGCCGGCGAGCTCGGTGTCCATCTTCACGCGGCCGTTGCCGGCGCCGAAGCCGAGCGCGATCCAGTCCAGTGCACCGTCGCGCTCGACCACGCCGCGCTGGGCACCGAAGATCCAGGTCTTCTCAGACAGCCCCTGCGCGCAGACGTAGCGCAGCTTCGCGTTCTGGCCGACCGACAGCTCGGTGACCGTGTTGAAGAGTGCGTCCTCGCCGTCCTCGGTGGAGACGTACTGCTCCCACACCTCGGCCTCGGCGCCCTCGTCGAGCACGACGAGCGTGCGCCAGTTCAGCGCGGTCTGGGTCTGCGCCTGCGCGACCGTGATGACGATCGGCGTCTCGAGCACGACACCGCGGGGGACGAAGACGAACGCGCCGCCCTGCCAGCCCGCCTCGTTACGCGCGACGAACGGATCCTCGGCGGAGACGATCGTGCCGAAGTGGCGCTCGACGAGGTCGGGGTGCTCGACGACCGCGGTACTGAGCGCCATGACGATGACGCCGTCGGCGCGGACGCTCGGAGCACCGTCGAAGACGTGATCGACCTGCTCGAGGACGACGGCCCCCTCGGGCGTCTCGAAGACCCCGAGTCCGGCGGCATCGACCGACCGCGCCTCACCCTCCGCCTCCCCCTCCGGGATGAGGTACGAGTCGAGCTCGAGCTTCTTCAGCGGCGTGAACTCCCAGCCGGGGTTCCCGCGGAATGACGGCAGCGGCAGGGAGCGCACGAAACCGGCCCCGCGGGAGCGGCGCTCGGAGAGCCAGGCGGGCTCGGCAACGGTCATGTCAGGAATCGAAGTCATGTGGTGAGT
>JAWVGM010000090.1:0-6587 GCA_033855075.1 Solirubrobacteraceae bacterium
GGGATCATGCGCGTCATCGCCGGCCCGGAGAAGAAGACCCGGGTCATGAGCGAGAAGGAGCGCCGGATCACCGCCTTCCACGAGATGGGCCACGCGATCGTCGGGCACTACCTCGAGCACTCCGACCCGGTCCACAAGATCTCGGTCATCGGCCGCGGCCAGGCGCTCGGCTACACGATCTCGATGCCGCAGGAGGACCGCTTCCTCACGACGCGCGCGGAGCTCGCCGACTCGATGTCGATGACCCTGGGTGGCCGCGCCGCCGAGGAGATCGTCTTCGGCGAGATCACGACCGGCGCCTCGAACGACCTCGAGAAGGTCACGGCCACGGCGAAGGCGATGGTCATGCGCTACGGGATGAGCGAGAAGCTCGGCCCGCGCGTCTTCGGCCACGACCACTCCCAGCCGTTCCTCGGCCGCGAGTTCTCCTCCGAGCCGGACTACTCCGACGAGATCGCCCGCGAGATCGACGACGAGATCCGCCGCGTCGTCGAGTCCGCGCACCAGCGCGCGAAGGACATCCTCACCGAGCACCTGCAGTCGCTGAACACGGTCTCCGAGATCCTCGTCCGTCGCGAGACGATCGAGAAGGAGGAGTTCAAGGCATTGCTGTCGGGCACGCCCGAGGAAGAGGTCTTCCCCGACGAGCCCGCGCCCGAGCTGCCGCCGCCGCCGGCGCCGGCCGATAAGCAGCCGGGCCAGAAGGCGCCGCGTGCGCTGCCGCGTCCCGGTCTCGCCGGCGGCCTCGAGGCCCGCGGCGAGCTGCCCGGGCCGCCCAAGATCTGACGCTCAGCCCAGCGCGTCGACCGAGACGGCCATGAGCCGGAAGCCGACCCCGGCTGCCTGACCGGGAGTGAACTCGCTCACCTCGCAGCTGACGCTGACCTTGCCGCCCGACGGGAGCGCGAGCACGCCGAACATCGTCGGGAACGGGAGGAAGTCCGGGCCGACGGCGAGCGTGATGCCGCGGGTGTCGACGGTCGTCGCGCCCGCTTCGATGTAGCCGGCGACGGAGCGGCGGTCCGTGCCCTCGACCGTCCCTGTGGCCGTCAGCGCGTAGTTGCCGGCCGGGAGGGTGAGCGACACCATCTCCGTGTGCTGGTTCGTGGCGATGGCGAGCGCGCCGGGCTGCTGGTCGGCCTTGTATGCGGTCGAGGGCATGTGGGACATCCTTTCGCATCGCGGGCGGCGGGGGAGACGAACTGCATCGATCAAAGGATGTGGGTACGTGACGGCGGCGGTCGGGCACCAACCTGCAGTTTGGCCGCCTATAGCGGCTCAACTGCAGGTTCGTCTCCGGATCTCGCGCGGCCCGAAACGACGAAACGCACCCCAGAGGGTGGGTTTCGTACGACGCGATTTACGGCGTTGGCTACGCCGCGTTGTACAGGTCCGCGAGCCCAGGCTCGTCGGCCAGGGTGCGCATCGCCGACTCCTCGAGCTGGCGTGCGCGGTCGCGGCTGACGCCGAGCTCGCGGCTCGTCGCCTCGATGCTGCGCTCGCGCCCGTCGCGCAGGCCGAAGCGCAGCTCGACGACGCGGCTCTGCTCGCCGGTCAGTCGCCCGAGGGCGTCGGCGACCGTCTGCTCGAGCTCGGTCGACTGCGCCTCCTCCTCGGGGCCGGGAGCGTCCGTGGCGATGAAGTCGCCAAGGTGGCTGTCGCCGTCATCGCCGATCGGCACGTCGAGGCTCGTCACGGCGCGGCGCGCCTCGCGCAGCGCGCGGACGTCCTCCACGGTCATGTCGGCGGCCGCGGCGACCTGCTCGTCGGTCGGGTCCTGGGAGAACTTCAGCGTGAGCTCCTGCTCGACGCGGGCGAGCTTGCGCTCGCGCTGCTCGATGTGAACGGGCAGGCGGATCGTGCGCGCGCTGTTGGCCAGCCCGCGCTGAATGCTCTGGCGAATCCAGAGCGTCGCGTACGTCGAGAACTTGAAGCCCTTGCGCCAGTCGAACTTCTCCGATGCGCGGATGAGCCCGAGCATGCCCTCCTGAACCAGGTCGCCGAGCGGCAGCCCGAGTCCCTGGTAGCGGCGCGCCTGCGACACGACCAGCCGGAGGTTGGAGTTGATCATCTTGTCCTTCGCGACCATGTCGCCGCGCTCGATGCGCTTGGCGAGCTCGACCTCCTGCGCCGCCGTCAGCAGCGGATGGCGCGAAGCCTGGTTGAGAAAGATCTGGAGGGAGTCGGTCGCTGCCTCGTGATGTGCGCGCGCGTCAGCGCGACCGTCGCGGTCGACCGTCGGGCGCCGTGGGCGCTTCGGTGCGGTGCGGTGCTCGTCGCCGCGGCGGCGTGCGCTCGCTGTAGTGGTGCCGGCCAATTGGATCCTTTCGAGGGGGAACGACGATGCTCTGCCGCTCCCGGCCCCAGTTCGTCGCTCGCCTGGCGGCGCCTGGAGAACATGAGGAGGAGCGGTCATGCGGGCAGGGGGGATACCCGCACATCGCCGCAGGGAATAGTATCAGATGATTGCTCGCGCAACAAGGGCCGGCGGATACGCTTGCGCGATGGAGGCCGAGGTGCCCGATCCCGTCGTGATGGGCGTCATCAACGTGACGCCCGACTCGTTCTCTGACGGCGGCGCATGGCTCGATTCGGAGGCGGCGATCACCCACGGTCGCGAGCTCGTCGCGCAGGGCGCCACGATCCTCGATATCGGCGGCGAATCCACGCGCCCCGGGGCCGAGCCGGTCAGCGAGGAGGAAGAGCTGCGGCGCGTGCTGCCGGTCCTCGAGGGCCTCGCCGACTCGGGCGCGGAGCTGTCGATCGACACCTCCAAGCTCGCGGTCGCCCTCGCGGCAATCGACGCCGGCGCCACGATCATCAACGATGTCACCGCCTTTCGCGGCGACGAGCGGATGGCCGAAGCCGGCGGGGGCGCGAACGGCTGCGACGTGTGCATCTTCATCCTCATGCACATGCTCGGCGACCCGCGCACGATGCAGGACGACCCGCGCTTCGACGACGTCGTCTCCGATGTCAAGGCGTTCCTCGAGGAGCGCATGGCGTTCGCCGTGAGTCAGGGGATCGAGGAGGAGCGCATCTGGCTCGATCCGGGAATCGGCTTCGGCAAGACGGTGGACCACAACCTCGAGCTGCTCAATCGTCTGGACGAGATCGCGGCGCTGGGCCGGCCCGTCGTCGTCGGGACCTCGCGCAAGTCGTTCCTCGGCCAGATCACCGGGCGCGCGGTCGATCAGCGCGTCCCGGGAACCATCGCCACGAACGTCATCGCGCTCGCGCGCGGCGCCACGGTCTTCCGCGTCCACGACGTCGCCGAAGCGCGCGATGCGCTCGACGTGGCGGCTGCTACGTTGCGCGGGCGATGGGCTCCGGCGACGACGAGCTGAGCGAAGACGGCTTCGAAGAGGACGACGAGCAGCGCATCCAGACGATCGTCACCGTCGAGGTCAACGGTCTCTCGCTCTACACCCACGTGGGCGTGACCGCGGCCGAGCGCGAGGTCGGCCAGCGGCTCATCCTCGACATCCGGCTCGAGCTCGGTGACGCCGCAGCGACGATCACCGATGACGTCGCCGACACCGTCGACTACGCGCGCGTATGCGAGATCGCGGCGCTCGTGGCGACGCAGCGTTCCGACAAGACGCTTGAGCGGCTTTGCACCGCCGTCTGCGACCGGCTGCTGCGGGAGTTCGACGCGTCCTCGGTCGCGGTGAAGGCCTCCAAACCCGAGCCGCCGATCCCGCTGCCGGTGGAGGACGTCTCGGTCGAGGTCTGGCGCGAGATCGAGCTGCCCGACGACGAAGACGATTGAGCACGCCGGGCTATCTGGGACTCGGCTCGAACGTCGGCGATCGCCGCGCGCAGCTGCAGGCGGCGATCGACGCGCTGCCGGCGTACGGCGTGGCCGTCGAGGCGAGCTCATCGACCTACGACACCGACCCCGTGGGCGAGGTGCTCGACCAGCCGTCGTTTCTCAACGCGTGCGTTCGCATCACGACCGAGCTCGGGCCCGAGGAGCTGCTCGATGCCTGCAAGGCCGTCGAGCGCGAGCTCGGGCGCGAGCCCGGGGGCCCGCGCCACGGTCCGCGGCCGATCGATGTCGACGTCCTGCTCCTCGGCGACGTGCAGCTCGCCTCGGAGCGGCTGAACCTGCCACACGAACAGGTGCTGTCGCGGCGCTTCGTCCTCGTCCCGCTGCTCGAGCTCGACTTCGAGCTCGCCACGCCCGCCGGCGACCGGCTGGCCGACGCGCTCGCGGCGCTACCGGTGACCGAGGGCGTGCGGCGCGACGGCTCGCCGCTGGCGATCCCCTAGCGTTCCGGCCATGAGCACGAACCACGACACCCCGGCCGCCGAGCGGCGCCGCGACCCCGCCGAGGAGGCGCGCACGCTCGTCGCCTCGATGACCGTCGCGCACCTCGCGACCGTCAGCGGCGACGGCGAGCCATGGTGCTCGCTCGTCTCTTACGGGCCGACCGCAGACGGCGATCCGGTGTTGCTGCTCTCGTCGCAGACCGAGGAGGGACGTCACCTCGTGCAGCAGCCGCGGGCGAGCCTGGCGATCCACGACCCGTCGGCGCCGGGCGATCCGCTGGACCGGCCGCGGATCACGCTGGCGGGCCGCGCGGTCCGGCCGGAGGGCGAGCAGGCCGAGCAGGCGCTCCACGCGCACGCCAGCGCGATCCCGGGCGCCATGCTGTACGCCGCCTGGGAGGAGTTCAGCGTCTGGGTGCTCGAGGTCGGCGAGGTTCGCTGCGTCGGGAGCCTGTTTCAGACCGACACGATCAGCCGCGACGTGTACCGGGCGTCCGAGCCCGATCCCACGGCGCCGGTGGCGGTGAAGATGGCCGAGCACCTCAACAAGAGTCCCGACGGGCTGCTCGTGGTCGCCCGCGAGCTGGCCGGCGCACGCGGCGCGGTCTCGGCGGTCTGCACCGGGATCGACCGCTATGGGATCGATCTCGCCTGCACCGGCGCGGGCCAGTCCGCGGCTGCGCGGGTCCTGTTCGGCGAGCCGCTGCGCAGCGCGTCGGAGCTGCGCCCGGCGACCGCCGAGCTCATCTCTCGCGCGCAGTCGGCCGGCGACTGACGGCGCTCAACGCGCGGCGGCGGCGAACCAGTCCGCCGGCAGCGTGCCGGCTGGGACGTCGCCGGGGAAGTCGCCGAACAGGCGCAGCGCGAGCGCCTCGGCGGGCCGGCCCGCCATCAGCGGCCGCACGTCGCCGATCGTGAGCAGCAGTCGCAGCGACGAGCCGATCTGCAGGTCCGCCGCGTTGACCTGCTCGCCGCCGAGCACGCCCTCGGCGATCCACGCGTCGATGCGGTCCAGCTGACCGGGGAGCCCACCCATGTCCTCGCGCACGACCTCGTCGGTGGCGTCGTGCATCGAGCTCTCGATGCGGATGACGGCCGGCGCCACGAGGCGGACGATCGGGCGCGGGAGCCGCGGGAGCTTCGAGGCCTCCTGGTAGCTGGGGATCGCGGACGGGTCGTGCTTCAGCGCCGACCACACCGCGCGGCGGGCCTGCGGCTGGAGCACGTCGTCGCCCCACTGCTCGGCCGCGAGCATCGCGTCGCGCGCCACCGGGTCGGCGGGCACCAGGGCAGGCTCGGGCACGAGCTCGTCGAGGCGGCGCATGATCGCGCGCGACCCCTGAACCTTCTCGCCGCCGTCGAGACGCAGCGCCGGCACCGAGCGCTTCGGGAAGCGCATCCGCGTCAGCGGCGCCTGCGTCGGGATGAGCAGCTCGACCGTCTTGTACGGGATGGACTTCAGCTCGAGCGCCTTCTTCACCGCCTCTGACGGATGCGACGAATGGACGACGTAGAGCTTGTTCACGGGGAGAGCATAAAGTCGGGTCCATGCTGCTCGCCGTCGATGTCGGCAACACCCAGACGCACTTCGGTACGTTCCGCGGGGAGGAGCTCGTCGAGCACTGGCGCTTCGCGACCGTGACCGAATCGACCGCCGACGAGCTCGGGGCGGCCATGCGCAACCTGCTCGAGCTCCGCGGCGTCGGCCTCGCCGACATGGAGGCGTCGATCGTGTCCTCGACCGTGCCGGCGCTCGAGCGTGAGTGGCTGGCGATGGGTGAGCGCTACCTCGGCCACGAGATGCTGAGCGTCGGGCCCGGGCTGAAGACCGGCATGGCGCTGCGCTACGACAACCCGCACGAGATCGGCGCCGACCGGCTCGCGAACGCCGTCGCGATCCGCGAACGCTACGGCGGACCCGCGATCTGCGTCGACTTCGGCACCTCGGTGAACTTCGACGTCGTCGGGCCGAAGGGCGACTTCCTCGGCGGCGTGCTCGTGCCGGGCGTGGAGATCTCGCTCGCGGCGCTCACCGAGCGCGGCGCGAAGCTGCCGACGATCGACCTCGCCCCGCCGAAGACGGTCATCGGCAAGTCGACGGTCGACGCGATGCGCTCGGGCGTCATCTACGGGTTCGCCGGCGCCGTCGACGGCATCCTGCGTCGCCTGCTCGACGAGCTCGGCGAGGAGACCGATGTCATCGCGACCGGCGGCCTCGCCAGCGCGATCGCGCCGTTCACCCAGCTCATCGACGAGGTCGACGACCTGCTGACGCTGACGGGGCTGCGGCTGCTGTGGGAGCGCAACTCGTA
>JAWVGM010000091.1:0-3659 GCA_033855075.1 Solirubrobacteraceae bacterium
TTTCGGCCACCAGACCCGCCGCTGGAACCCGAAGATGCGCCGGTTCATCCACGGCGAGAACGGCGGCATCTACGTCATCGACCTCCTCAAGACGGAGGCGCTGCTGCTCCTCGGCCTCCTTGCGCGCCTGCTCCTCCTGCGCGCGGAAGACCGCCGAGCCCTCGCCGACGACGTCGCCGATCGCCCGCGTGATGAGCGCGCACGAGCGGATCGCGTCGTCGTTGCCGGGGATGACGAAGTCGATGCCATCGGGGTCGCAGTTCGTGTCGACGAGGCCGATGATCGGGATCCGCAGGCGCTGCGCCTCGCGGACCGCGATCTCCTCGACCTTGAGGTCGACGACGACCATGGCGTTGGGCGTGCGCACCATGTTCTTCACGCCGCCGAGGTTCGCGCGCAGCTTCGCGAGATCGGCCAGGGCGGCCATCCGCTCACGCGTCGGCAGCAGCGCGAGCTGGCCGTCGGCCTCGTAGCGCTCGAGGTCGTGCAGGCGCTTGATGCGCTGGTTGATCGTCTGGAAGTTCGTCAGCAGGCCGCCGAGCCAGCGGTGGTTGACGTACGGCATGCCCGACGCCTCGGCCGCGCTCTTGACGGCGTCGCGGGCCTGCTTCTTCGTGCCGACGAACAGCACGGTGCCGCCGCGATGGGCGACCGCGGAGGCGAACTCCTGCGCCTCGCGGAGCAACGCCTCCGTCTTGAGGAGGTCGATGACGTAGATGCCGCCGTTCTCGCCGTGGATGAACCGGCGCATCTTCGGGTTCCAGCGGCGGGTCTGGTGACCGAAATGCACTCCGGCCTCCAGCAGTTCCCTGATGCCGACTTCGGCCATGGGTTCCTGCTCCTTGAATGTGGTGTGTGGCTAAGGCCCACCGGCGTGCGCGGGACCCGGCAGGCGATGCCGGGCAGGACCGCGACACGAAACCCCGGTGGGGTCGTGTGACGTTGAGTGAACAAGTTTACGCAAGCTTCCGCACACACCTGCGTTTAGTGCGTCTGCGAGGCGAGTCCTCCCTTCCCCTACCTCCGGTGGGCTCGACTCGTGATGTGGGGTGGCGGGGCGGCCATTGGACTGGCCGCCCCGCTGCGTTTACGAACTCTCGGCAGCCGCGGCGAGCGCCGCCTCGAGGTCCGCAGGCAGCGCCGACACGATGTCGATCTCGACGCCGCTCGTCGGGTGGGCGAATGCCAGCCGGGTCGCGTGCAGGAACTGTCGCTTCAGGCCGTACAGCCCCGCGTGCCCGTAGTCGCGGTCGCCGCAGACGGGGTGGCCGATCGCCTTCAGGTGCACGCGGATCTGATGCGTGCGGCCCGTCTGCAGGCGCACCCGCAGCAGCGTCGCCTGCGGCAGCGAGCGCTCGAACTCGAAATGCGTGATCGCCGGTTTCGGGGCGTCGCTGTCGGTCGACATCCGCGTCCGGTGCCGGCGGTCGCGGCCGATCGGCGCCTCGATCGTGCCGGAGCGGGCGGGCGGGCGACCCTCGACGAGCGCGAGGTACTCGCGCTTGATGTCGCGCGCGGCGAGCGCCGCCTTCAGACGGCGGTGGACCTCCTCGCTCTTGGCGACGACGAGCAGCCCCGAGGTGTTGCGGTCCAGGCGGTGCACGATCCCGGCGCGCCAGGGGTCCTCGCCGCCGGCCGCGCGGCCCGCGAGCGCCTGTGCGAGCGTTCCCTCCCGGTTGCCGCGGGCCGGGTGCACGACGACGCCGGCCGGCTTGTCGACGACGATCAGGTCGTCGTCCTCGTAGGCGATCTCGAACTGCGCGACGGGTGCGGCGGCGTCGGGCTCGGGGGCGCCGGGCTCGATCTCGTCGACCGTGATCCGCTCACCGCCCTTGATGCGCGCCCCCTTCTGCGCCGCGCGCCCGTCGACGAGGACGCGCCCGTCCACGATCAGCCGCTGGGCCTGCGAGCGCGAGCCCAGCGACGCCGCGAGGAAGACGTCCAGGCGCTCCCCGGCCGCCTCAGCCGGAACGTCGGTTTCCATCACCACGCTCCATGACGAAGAGCAGCGTCAGCACCCCGATCGTGATCGCCGAGTCGGCGACGTTGAACGCGGGCCAGTGCGGCAGCTTGAGGAAGTCGACGACGGCGCCCTCGCGGATGCGGTCGATGACGTTGCCGAGCGCGCCGCCGAGCAGGAGCCCGGCCGGCAGCCAGATCAGCCGGCGCTCGGTGTTGCGCGCGACGTAGACGAGCAGCGCGACGAGCGCCGCCGCGATGAGGACCACGACGATCGCGCCGCCGCCCTGCAACTGCCCGAAGGCGACGCCCGTGTTGCGGGTGTTGATGAGCTTGATGCCCGCGACGATCTCGCGCTGCTCGCCGCGTTGCAGCCCCGTCGTCACCAGCGCCTTGACCGCCTGGTCGGCGGCGACCACGACCGCGAGCACGAGGCCGGTGCGAAGCCACACCCCGCGCGCGGACGGCGCGCCCGTGCCGCCGCTCACCCGTGAATCAAGTTGACGATCAGGCCACCGCCGAACTGCAGGACGAGGATCGCGACCAGCGGGCTGAGGTCGATCGGGCCGATCGGCGGGATGAAGCGCCGGAAGAGGCTGAGGTAGGGCTCCGTGACGTCGCGCAGGAAGCCGATCAGGGCGCTTGACCACTGGTGGTACGGGATCCGCGCCCCGAACGAGAAGGCGAGTTGCAGGAGGATGTGGGCGAAGATCAGGATCGTGTAGACGATCAGCAGCGCGCTGAGGAAGTCGGCGATCGACGTGCGCGCGCTGGCGAGGATGAGAACGGACGCGATCATCCGGTGAGCACCGCCTGCATCGCGTCGTCGAACGCCGCTCGGACGCCCGCGTGCTCGAGCGCCGCCAGGCCGCGGGCGGTGACCCCGCCGGGCGAGGTGACCGACCGCCGCACCGCGAGCGTGTCCATGCCGCGCGCCTGCAGCAGCGCTGCGGTGCCGGCGAAGTTCGCGCCGACGAGCTCGCCGGCCAGGTCCGCCGGCAGCCCGGCGCGGACACCGGCGTCGACCTGCGCCTCGGCGACGAGCGCCACGTACGCGGGCGCGCAGCTCATGAGCGCCGTGGCGATGCTCATCTGCGGCTCGTCGACGGTGACGACGAGCCCGACGCGCTCGAAGAGCTCGATCGCCTGCGCCTGCAGACGCTCGTCGCCCTCGGGATCGCGTGCATGGCAGGTGACACCCTGGCGCACCTCGACCGGGACGCTCGGGATCATGCGCACGACCGGCGTCGCGCCGTAGGCGGCGCGCAGCGCGCCGACCGACACGCCACCGAGGATCGAGATGACGGCGTTCGCCTGACCGCCGATGGCGGCCGCGACGCGCTCGAGGCCCTGCGGCTTGTGGCACAGCAGCACGGCATCGACGCGCTGCGCGACCTCGGCGCCCGAGTCGAGGACCTCGCCGCCGAGCTCCTCGACGAGCGCCTCCGCCCGCGGGCGATAGGCGTCGTGGACCAGCACGGGCTCGCCCCAGCCCCGCGCAAGCGCAGTGGCCATGTTGCCCGCTCCGATGAATCCGATCTGCATGGAGGCAAGTATGGACGACCCCTCAGCGAGGTCGATCGTCATGACTGATTGAAGAAGCCCTTTTCAATCAATTCAGCCTTCTCCTCCGCGCTGATCTGCACGTTGCGCGGGGTGAGCATGAAGACCTTGTGCGCGATGCGCTGCATGCCGCCGTC
>JAWVGM010000092.1:0-13223 GCA_033855075.1 Solirubrobacteraceae bacterium
GGTCTCGCGCTTCGCGACGAACGTCAGGTCGACCATCGAGCCCGTGGGGACGGGGGCGCGGACCGCGAAGCCGTGCAGGCGGCCGTTGAGCTCCGGCAGGACGAGGCCGACGGCCTTGGCGGCGCCGGTCGACGTGGGGACGAGGTTCATCGCGGCGGCGCGGGCGCGGCGCAGGTCCTTGTGCGGGCCGTCCTGCAGGTTCTGGTCGGCCGTGTAGGCGTGGATCGTCGTCATCAGCCCGTGCTTGATGCCGACCGCCTCATGGATCGTCTTGGCGAACGGCGCGAGGCAGTTCGTCGTGCACGACGCATTGGAGATGACGTCGTGCTTGTCCTTGTCGTACTGGTCGAAGTTCACGCCCAGGACGACCGTGATGTCCTCGTCCGAGCCGGGCGCGGAGATGATGACCTTCTTGGCGCCCGCGTCGAGATGCTTGGCCGCAGCCTCGCGCTTGGTGAACAGGCCCGTCGACTCGAGCACGACATCGACGCCGAGATCTCCCCATCCAAGCTGGGCGGGATCGCGCTCCGCGAGCACCTTCAGCTGCTTGCCGTCAACGACGAGACCGTCACCGGAGAGCTCGACTGTGCCGGGGTACGGGCCGAGGATCGAGTCGTAGCGCAGCAGATGGGCGAGCGTCTCGTTGTCGGTCAGGTCGTTGACGGCGACCCAGTCGATGTCAGCGCCCGCAGCTTGGGCGGCGCGGAACACGTTACGGCCGATGCGGCCGAAGCCATTGATTCCAACGCGTACTGGCATGCTTGGTAGATCCTTTTTGGAGGTTTGCTCTTCGGGATTGACTGCATCGGCGGGACCTCCCCGCCCATCGCCGACGCGGCGAAATCTATAGATCTCACACGCGAGTACCCGTGCGACGGCTACCCCCCGGTGCGTCGCGGTACGCGTGCAGGGCGTTTGACCCGAGGATGCGGCGGCTACTGAGCAGATGATGACACCTGAGCGCGTTGTCACCGTTCGCCCGCGCACGGTCCTCATGGTCGCCGGGCTGCTGCTCGCCGTCGCCGCGGGGGTGTGGATCATCCTCGTGTCGCTGCAGGTGCTGATCTGGGCGCTCGTCTCGCTCTTCCTCGCGATGGCGCTCAACCCGTTGGTGGACTGGTTCCAGCGCCACGGCCTGCGCCGCCGCGGGGCCGCCGTCGCCGCGGTCTACATCCTCGCCACGGCGGTCCTCGCCGGGCTCGGCGCGCTCATCATCCCGACGATCGTCCAGCAGGTCTCCGACCTCATCAACGCGCTGCCGGGTTACGTCCGCGACCTCACGCACGGGCGTGGCCCGCTCGGCTTCCTCGAGACGAAGTACCACGTCGTAGAGCGCGTGCAGAAGGCGGTCAACAGCGGCGGCAGCGGTGGATCCTCGCTGGCCAGCGGCGCGAGCACCGCGCTCGACGTGACGCGCAGCGTCGTGACCTTCATCGCCGGCGTCGTCACGATCACGTTCCTCACGCTGTTCATGCTGCTCGAGGGGCCCGAGTGGAAGGTGCGGCTCATCGGGCTGCTGCCGTCCGAGCGCCAAGCGCACTGGGAGGCGATCGTCCACAGCATCTACCGGACCGTGGGCGGCTACGTGACGGGCAACCTGCTCATCAGCCTGATCGCGGGCACCATCACGACGCTCGTGCTGCTCGCGCTCGGCGTCCCCTTCGCGCTGGCGCTCGGTCTCGTCGTCGCGATCCTCGACCTCATCCCGCTGGCCGGCGCGACGCTTGCGGCGATCGTCGTGACGCTCATCGCGCTGACGCATTCCACGTCGGCCGCGATCATCGTGCTCGTCTTCTTCGTCGTCTACCAGCAGATCGAGAACCACGTCCTTCAACCGGTGATCTACGGCCGCACGGTGGCGCTCTCACCGCTGGTGATCCTCGTGTCCGTGCTCGTCGGCTCGCAGGTCGCGGGCGTCATCGGTGCGCTGGCGGCGATCCCGGTGGCGGGGACGGTGCAGATCCTGCTCGTCGACTGGCAGAAGCGGCGGCGGCCGGACGTCGACGAGCGTGCCGAGACCGCGACCGAGGCACCTGCGGGCGATGACGATACGCCGGCTCCGCCGGGGGGCCCAGCGCCCGTCCCGGCTACCTGATGGGTCTCCATCTCGGGCTCGATCCAGCGGTGTCGAGGGCTTCCGACTGCACGGCGTGTGGCCGTCAGGCGCCGGACACGATCTCGACCCGCAGACCGTCGGGGTCCTTCAGATACCCGGCGTAGTAGTGCGTGCCGTACTGCGGGCGCGGCCCGGGCGCGCCGTCGTCGGTGCCGCCGTTGGCCAGGCCGGCCTCGTGGGCGCCGTTGACGGCCGCGCGGCCGACCGCCGCGAGCGCGACGTGCCCGTAGCCCGGCGCGGGCGCGCGGCCGCGGGAGACGATCCAGATCTGCTCGTGGTCGCGGCCGTAGGCGATCGCGCCCTCGCTCTCGAACATCCGCCGCGCGCCGAGCGCATGGAAGACGGCGTCGTAGAAGGTGGCGGAGCGCGCGAGGTCCGAGACCTCGAAGGCGACGTGGATGATCATCGCGCCGCGCGTCCGACGTCGCGGTGGATGACCTCGATCTCGACGTCCTCGCGCTCGCGGTAGCGCGTCGCGAGCGCCTCGGCGATGGCGACCGAGCGGTGCCGGCCGCCGGTGCAGCCGATCGCGACCGCGAGGTGCGCCTTGCCCTCCGCGATGTACTCCGGGATGAGCCAGTCCAGCAGCGGGTGCAGGTGCTCGTAGAAGGCCTGCAGCTTGCCGTCGCGCGCGATGTACTCCAGCACCTGCGCGTCGAAGCCCGTCAGCCCGCGCAGCTGCGGGACCCAGTGCGGGTTGGCCAGGAAGCGCACGTCGAAGACGATGTCGGCGTCGCGCGGCGGGCTGTGCTTGTGGCCGAAGGAGGTGAACGTCATCGCGAGCTTCGTACGCGTCTGGCGCGGCAGGAACTCCTCGATGATGCGGCGGCGCAGCGTCGCGGCACCGATTCCGCTCGTGTCGAGGACGAGGTCGGCGCGAGCCTTGAACGGCGCGAGCGCCGCGCGCTCGAGGGCGATGCCCTGGGTGACCGAGCCGGTCGGGCTCAGCGGGTGGCGCCGGCGCGTCTCCTTGTAGCGGCCGATCAGCGTCTCCTCGTCGGCCTCGAGGAACAGCACATGGTGGTTGACGCCGAGCTTCGGGAGGTCGTCCAGCACGGCGCTCAGCGCGTCGAAGAGCTGGCCGCCACGCACGTCGGAGACAACCGCCGCGCGCCGCACCTTGGAGCCCTCGTGCATGAACAGGTCGACGAGCCCGCGGATCATCTCCGGCGGCAGGTTGTCCACGCAGAAGTACCCGGTGTCCTCGAAGACGTTCATCGTCGTCGACTTCCCCGCCCCGCTGAAGCCGGTGATCACGACGAAGTCCTCCAGCATCGAGCCGGTGGCGGCTGCATCCGTCTCGGTCACGGCTTCGATTGTGGCGGGTGGCCCGGTCATCCGGATGTTCGATTCAGATACGCGTACACGTCGCGGGCCGTCTTGGACGGCAGGCCAGGGACCGACTCGAGCTCCTCGCGCGACGCGTGCAGGACGGCGTCGGGCGAGCCGAAGCGCTTGAGCAGCGCGCGCTTGCGCGCCGGGCCGACGCCCGGCAGCCCGTCGAGCACCGACGCGGTCATCTGTCGGTCGCGGCGCTGACGGTGATGGGTGATGGCGAAGCGGTGCGCCTCGTCGCGCAGGCGCTGCAGGAGCTGGAGCTCGGGCGTGTCGTGGCCGAGCAGGAGCGGCGCGCGCTCGTCGGGCAGGAAGACCTCCTCGACGCGCTTGGCCAGTGAGATGACCGCGACGCCCCGGTCGCGGAAGCCCTGTAGTGCACGCAGCCCGGCCGCGAGCTGGCCATGGCCGCCGTCGATGACGATGAGGCTCGGCAGCGTCGCGAAGGACTCGTTGCGCTTGGGGTCGTTCGGGCTGAGGTCCTGCTCGGACTCCCAGCGGGCGAGGCGCCGCGAGAGCACCTCCTCCATCGCCGCGAAGTCGTCGGGCACGCCCTCGGTCGTCGTGCGGACGTTGAAGCGGCGGTAGTCGCTCTTCTTCGGCGCGCCGCCCTCGAAGACGACCATCGAGGCGGTCGTGTTCGTGCCCATGAGATTCGAGATGTCGAAGGCCTCGATGCGCAGCGGGAGATGGTCGAGCCCGAGCACGTTCTGCAGGCCGTCGAGCGCCTCGACGCGCTGCTGGCGGCGGCGCTCCTCCTTCAGGCGCTCCTGGTCGAGTGCGAGATGCGCGTTGCGCTCGGCCATCTCGAGGATGCGCCGCTTGTCGCCGCGTTCGGCCGCGCGGACCTCGACGCGCGCACCGCGCTGCTCGCCGAGCACCTCGCCGAGCACGTCGGTCGACTCGACCTCGCGCTGGACGATGACCTGCGGCGGGATCGCCATCTGGTCTGAGTAGTACTGCAGGAGGAACTCCTCGGCCACCTCCCCCACGCCCCAGCCCGTCTCGTTGGCGAGGTAGAAGGACTGGCGATCGAACAGCACCCCGTCGCGGATCTGGAAGACCTGCGCGTTCGCGTCGACGCCATCGACGGCGACGGCGATCGCATCCAGCGTGCCGACGGACTCGTTGGCGACGCGCTGGCGCTCGAGCAGGCTGCGGACCGCGCGCAGGCGGTTGCGCTCGAGCGCCGCCTGCTCGAACTCCTGCGCCTCCGAGGCGGCGTGCATGCGCTGCTCGAGGTCGCGCTCGATCTGGCGGTAGCGCCCGGAGAGGAAGTCGATGACGCCGTCGATCGCCGCGCGGTACTCCTCCTTGGATTGGTAGCCGACGCACGGCGCGCCGCAGCGCTTGATGTAGAAGTCCAGGCACGGCGACCCGCTGCGCCGGCCGGGCTCGATCCCGCTGCACGAGCGGAACGCGAACACCTTCTGGAGCAGGTCCAGCGTGCCGCGCACCCGCTTGGCGTTCGAGTACGGCCCGAAGTAGAGGCGGTCGCGCCGGTGGCGCTCGCGCGTGAAGTACACGCGCGGGTAGTCCTCGTCAACCGAGATCGCGAGGAACGGATAGGACTTGTCGTCGCGCAGGCGGACGTTGAAGCGCGGCTTGTACTGCTTGATGAAGCGGTTCTCGGTGAGCAGCGCCTCGGCCTCGGAGGAGACGAGCAGGAAGTCGATCTCGTGGATGAGGCTCACCATCTCCACGGCGCCTCGGGTGGCACCGATCCCACCCACCCCGGAGAAATGGCTGGCCACCCGCTTGCGGATCGACTTCGCCTTGCCGACGTAGATGACCTTGCCGCTCTCGTCGCGGAAGAGGTAGACGCCGGGCCCGTCGGGCAGGCTGCGGCGCTCGTCGCGCAGGCGCGTCTCGCGAGGTGTTTCGCGGGTCGTGGTCATCCCCTTCGAGGATAGGCCGAGCGGGCGCCAACTCCGCTACATGCCTTTGGATCCGTAGTAGCCCGCGGCGCCCGCCGCGATGCCGAGGACGACCGACGCGAGTACGTAGAGGACCGCGGTCGAGGTCTTGCCGCTGTCGGCCTCGAGCACCGCCTGCACGGAGAACGTCGAGAACGTCGTGAAGCCGCCCAGGAAGCCCGTGCCGAGCGCGTCGCGCAGCGCCGGATCGAGGTCGCGCCCGGCGTGCACGAGCACCCCGAGCAGGAACGAGCCGAGCACGTTGACGCCGAGGGTCGCCCACATCGACGGCGTGAGCTGGCCGATGCCGTAGCGCGCGAGCACCCCGGCGGCTCCGGCGACGGCGACGAGCGCGACGGTCATGTCGGTCGACTTCGACCCGCCAGGCCCGCTCCCTGCGCGCGGTCAGGAGCAGAGTGCGGGCACCATCACGCACATCGGCGGCGTCGTCGACCGCAGTGACGGTGGAGGCGCCGGGGGCGGAGGGGGCTTCATGCCCAGGTTGTTGCGCACGACGTAGTAGGCGGGCCGCGGGTTGCCCGCCGGCGAGGTCAGCCCCGAGTCAAAGCGGCCCCTGCCGCCCAGACCGGTCCAGTTGTAGATGTAGAGCCGTTTGATTCGCGGGCTCATGCGCGCCAGGCGGAACATGTACTTGACGGCCTTCTTTGCGCCCTTCACGCCGAACGCGCTGTGCCCGAGCTTGACGAGGCCCCCGGTCTCGGTGAGCCAGACCTCTCCTCTGACCGTGCCCAGGAGCGCGCGCGTGTAGGTCGACTTGCCGCTGTTCGTGTCGCGGTAGTTGTGCAGGCCCCAGATGGTGGGCGGTCGCACGGCGTGTCGGCGAAACGCCTTGACGTAGCGCGTCATCCCGGGTGCGTCGAGCACGTCGACGGCGACGACCGAGCAGTCCGGGCACTCCTGGCGCGTCACGTTGTAGAAGGACGCCGCCCGGTCCGGGCGCTTGGCCGTCGGCTGGCTGCGATGGTTGGCCTCGTTCCACGGCGAGTAATCGGTCACGAACGGATACCTCGCCTGGAACGCCCGCAGCGCAGCGCGAAAGCGCGCCGTGGTCGGCAGCCGGCAGCGCTTGGAACGCACGACGCCGACGCCGTCGTAGCAGCCCTGCCCGTGCTCGAAGGCGATGAGCGGCTCGATGCCGGACTCACGAGCGGCTCGCAGCCAGGCGTCGATGTTCGCGACCTCCGCCGTGTTGCGCAGGACGGCGTCGTAGGAGACGACGAGGCGCGAGATCGGGCTGTCGATCTGTTGGAAGTACGGGCTGGCGAACATGTTCGTCCCCTGGTCGGCGATGCCCTTGAGCTCGGCCGCGTGCGCGCTGCGCGCGGGCGAGACGCACGCCGCGGCCACGAGGATGGCCACGGTCGTGAAGGAGAGGGCGGCCGTCCGTGGGATGAAGCGCATTGCCGCTTCGTAGCAGGTTTTGCGCCCGCTCAATACGGTTCGTGGATGGCGGAGGTGCGCAACATCGGAGCGACGGCGGGATTGAGAGCGCCCGCGGACCGCGTGACGGACGACCCGGATTTCGCGTCGGTGGCCGTGCGCCTGTTCGCCCGACTGGACGACGGGACGCAGGTTGACGACCCCGAGGATTCCGTCAGCGTCCGGCTCGAACGCACGAAGCTTGCGGCGGTCGAGCTCTCGGTACAGATGTCGCTGCGGCTCAAGCAGACGCCGACCGGAGTGCGCCGCGACGCGTGGGAGCGCATCTGCGCGGAGCTTGCCGGGCACGGCATCGACGCGGCGCCGGAGGACCTGCACGTGCTGCGCTTCGAGTTCGCCCCGAACGAGCGGCTGCGCCGGGAGATGACCCAGTCCTGGGACGCGCAGCAGCCCGGGCCGCCGGGACGCTGACGGCGCCGGGGGTCAGGCGGCGATCGCGAATTCGGCGTCGTCGAGCTCGTCGAGCGGCGTCAGCTCGCCGGCGAGGCGGCGCAGCGCGCGGTCGAGCGCGCCGCCACTGAGCAGCGCGCCGGTCGCCGCGCGCAGGACGCGGCCGCTCAGGCCTCGCTCGCGCTGGATGGCGATCTCGGCCTCGACGTAGACGCCCACGTCCGCGGGCTCGATGCGGTAGTCGACGTCGAGCGTCACGGGGCCGCGAGCGGCGAGGGTCAGGCCGTGCTCGTCGGCGCGCAGGACGTCGATCTCGAACTCGGCGGACACGCCGGCGAGCGACCCGTTGACCCAGGCGTGGCTGCCGGAGCGCAGCCGGCGCCCGCGCAGGCCGTCTACCTCGAAGTCGATCGGCGCCCAGGTGCCGATGAGCTCGGGATCGGTGAGCGATCGCAGCACCTCGGGCGGCGTAGCGGACACGAACCGGCTGGCCGTCCACACGCTGGCCTCGGGCGGAGGCGGGGCGGCAGCTTTGCGGCGGCTGAGGGAGAGCGACGGCATGGGTGCAGTGTCTTTCCTCACAAGCGACCCGGCCAGCGGGTCAGCCGGTCAATCGAGGTGCGGCTAGCCGTACCGCCTTTTCCCAGATTCGCCGCCCGCGCGTGACGGCCAGCCCATAGGCTGCGACGCAGAGGACATGAGCACGGCGGTGCGCCATGAATGACTTCATCTCCCGCGCGTTCGGCGGCCGCCGTCGCGTGCCCGAGGAGTTCGCCGACCGCCTGCCGCCGGGGCAGTACTACGAGACCGGCTTTCCGGTGCTCACCGCGGGACCGACCCCGAAGGTGAGCCTCGACGACTGGCGGATGCACGTCGACGGCATGGTCGGCGCCACGCGCGCGTGGAGCTGGGAGGCCTTTCACGAGCTTCCGTTCGAGAACGTGCCGTGTGACATCCACTGCGTCACCAAGTGGTCCAAGCTCGAGACGAGCTTCGGCGGCGTCTCCGTGGACACGCTGCTCGCGGACGCCGATCCGCGCGGCCAGTACGCCATGGCCTACTGCGAGGGCGGCTACACCACGAACCTCTCGCTCGACGACCTGACCGGCGGCAAGGCGTGGGTCGTGACCGAGTTCGAGGGCTCGCAGCTGCCGCGCGAGCACGGCGGCCCGGCGCGACTGCTCGTGCCGCACCTCTATTTCTGGAAGAGCGCGAAGTGGATCACCGGGTTGCGCATCATGGACCACGACGAGCCCGGCTTCTGGGAACAGAACGGCTACCACACGCGCGGCGATCCCTGGAAGGAGCAGCGCTATTGGGGGGACTGACCCCGGTCGAACAGCGTGCGCCTGGTCAATGGCAGATCGCCACCGTCACCTCGATCAAGCGGGAGACGCCGACGGCGAAGTCCTTTCGCCTGCGCCTGCCCATGTGGATGTGCCATCTGCCCGGCCAGCACTACGACGTCCGGCTCACGGCCCCGGACGGCTACCGCGCCCAGCGCTCGTACTCCGTCGGCTCCTCCCCGCTTGACGAGGGCGAGATCGAGCTGACGATCGACCGCCTCGACGATGGCGAGGTCTCGCCGTACTTCCACGACGTAGTCGATGTAGGCGACCAGGTCGAGATCCGCGGCCCGTTCGCCTCGTACTTCGTCTGGCGCGGCGAGGCACCCGTGCTGCTCATAGGCGGCGGCTCGGGCGTGGTGCCCCTAATGGCCATGCTGCGCCATCGCCGCCTGACGATGCCCGACATTCCGATGCGCCTCGTCTACTCGGTCCGCTCCGACGGCGACGTCATCTACGCCGACGAGCTCGGCGAGGACACGCTGCTCACGTACACCCGCGAGCCGCCACCGGACTGGACCGGCCACACCGGGCGCATCGACGCGCCGCTCCTCGCCGAGGCCGGGATCACAAGCGGCCTCGTCTTCATCTGCGGCTCGAACGGCTTCGTCGAAACCGCCTCGGACCTCGCCCTCGACCTCGGGTTCGATCCGCAGCAGATCCGCACGGAGCGCTTCGGCCCGACGGGCTGATCGCCTGAGCGCGCTCAGCGCACGAGCCTCACCTCCAGCCCGCCGCCGGCCACCGCCTCGCCCGCGCCGCCGAGCAGTCCGAGGATCCGCGCGACGTAGCCGCGCGTCTCCGGATACGGCGGCACGCAGCCGCACGCCGCAACCGGCGCGGGGCCCGCGTTGTAGGCGGCAAGCGCCAGCGGAACCGAGCCGAACCGCCGCAGCAGGTCGCGCATGAGGTGCGCCTGCGCGTTGATCGACGCCTCGGCGTCGAACGGGTTGGCCAGCCCGAGCGCGCTCGCCGTGCCGGGCATGAACTGCGCGATCCCCTTGGCGCCGGCCGGGGACTGCGCGAACGGGTTGAAGTTCGACTCCACGTAGAGCTGCGCCGCGAGCAGCGCGGCCGAGACGTTCCACCGCTGCGCGGCCTTGGCGATGGGCGCCGCGAACCGCGCCGGCACGAACGACGGCATCGCGCTCGACCGCGCGCCGTCGGAGCCCTGGCCGCCGCTCGGGCGCAAGCCGACCGACGAGCTGCCCGCGTTGAGCGCGTAGCCGTAATGCCACGGCTCCCACGAATATCGCTGAACGAAGTGAAAGCGCTGGGCGTTTCGCGCGAGCCACCCGTAGGCGGCGGGTGGGCCGAGGTCGAGCTCGGTACCGAGGCGGTGCAGCGAGCGACCCGGCGGCGCGACCCACTTCGGGTCGGGATGATGCGCGAACAGCACCGCCTGCTCGGCGTTGGAGCGAAACCCGCTGACGACGATCAGCGAGAGGCCGTCGTTGCGCGCCGCGGCGGCCATGCGGTCGAAGGCGACCGCGACATCCGGGCGCATCGGCTTGCCCTGCCGGTAGGCGAGCGGCCCGCTGTACTCGCCGGCGCCGGGCTGGCCGAACGTGGTGTCGCCTGGCGGCGCCAGCTCGGCTTCGGCGCGGGCGCCCGCGGGCACCCGCTCGCGCGCCCCGATCTCGACGGGGTCGCGGTCGGTCACCACGTCCCGAACGGGCGCGAACGTCCCGGCGTCGGGGAAGCGGACCACGACGTCGCGCGCGCCGTTGCGCCGCGCGGTGATCTCGGCGGCGCGCCGGCCGAGCGCCATGTACGGCCCGCGCTCGAGGTGCGCGAAGTTTCGTCGGGCACCGAGCACCGGCGGCTCGAAGAGCCGCGAGTACGCGCCGTGCATGGCCCGCGCGCCCGCGAGGGCAGCGAGATCCGCCGCGCGCTGCTGTCCGCCCTGCACCCCGACGCCCCTGGCGACCGCACCGAGGACGAGGGCACCGAGCAGGATCGCCATCGCGATGCCCAGGACGAGGATCGTGGCCTGACCCTGCTCGTCGGCTCGGCGCCGCTCGCGGTCGCTCACGTCATCGCCCCGATCGGACCCGCGAGCGCGCGGCGGGCGGAGGGCAGCAGGACGAGGCCGGCCTCCGCGAGCCGGCGGGCCGGCCCGAGCGCGGGCGGGACCTCGCACGCGCACGCGCACACGGCCTGAGCCGCGAGCCCGTCGACCGCGAGCCGGGCGAGGATCGGATCGGCGTCGGTACGCGGCGCGACGACGACGAGATCCTGGCCGGCCAGCAGCGCGTCGAAGGACGCGACGCGCGGCCCGCCGAGCGCGAGCACGGCCGGCACGGCACCTGCGGCCGCGGCGGCGCGCCCGGCGGCTGCCGCCGCCTCCTGGGGGTCCGGCGGGAGGCGCACGAGCACGAGGCGACCCGCGCCGCGCGCGTCGTGTCCCCGTGCGGCCAGCGCGGCGGCGAGCCGGCGGGCTCCGGGCAGCGCCGGCGCGCGCCAGACGGCTCGTGCAGCAGGCGAGCCGGCCCAGACGCACACGGCGACAGCGCGCGAGCGCTCCGCGCGCGCGAGAAGCAGGCCCAGCGCCGCGCCGAGCACGAAGACGTCGCGCGGTCCACAGAGCAGCGCGACTCCGGGGGGCGTGCGCGGGTCGGGAACCGCGCACGCCCGGTCCGGGTCTTCGCCGGGGGGGACGAAGGTGGCGAGATCGTGCCGCGCCGGCCGCGCGGCCGTCACGGGCCGGTCGACCGGCTCGACGAAGTGCTCGCAGACAGCCCGCACGAGGCTCATGACGCGGGCCCCGCATCCGCACCGCGCGTCACCTCGAGCAGGTCGGCGAGGCCGGGGATCGGCGACGGCGGTCGCATCCGCACGCGCACGCGGCGTCCGTGCACGCGGACCGCGAGGCGCGTGCGCGACCAGCGCGGAACGGCGTCCCGAGCCGCCGCCCTGGGGTCCTCACCCTGCAGCAGCGCGACCGCGCCGGCCTCTGCCGCGTGGCCGGCGAGCTCGGCCGCGACGCCGGCCGCGAGCAGCTGCGCCGCGGCGAGCACGATGGCGACGAGCAGCGGGGCGAGGACGACGAGCTCGACGGCGGCCTGTCCGCTCTCGCCGTCGCGGCCCCGAAGCCGGCGGCAGCTCATTGCGTCTGGCGGCGCAGCCGGGCGCGCACGGAGATGGTGGCGAGCGTCGCGCCGCCGACGATCGCCGGAATGTGAATCGCCACACGGACGCCGTCGTGCGTCTCGCCCTGCCGCTCGGAGACGACGAGCCCGTGCTCGAGGCGAGCGGGCAGCACGCCGCGAGCCGCCCGGCCCGCGTCAGCGCCGATCGCACTGGCCCGCGCGGCCGCGCGGGCCGCCGATCCCGACAGCCAGATCGCCTGGCCGACGATCGCGGCCTGCCAGAGGATGCCCGCGAGCACGGCGACGAGCGGGAGCAGCGCGACGAGCTCCACCGTGGCCTGGCCGGAGTCCCGCGGCCCGCGGTGAGGGTGATCGGTGGCGGCGGTCGCGCGCGGCATGCGACCACGGTGCCGCGTGCCGCGTTACGGAACTACACGCAGGTGTTGAAATTCAGGCGCAGGTTCACGGAGCCGCTGGGCCGGTCGCGGGTCCGCGCGACGCGCGTGGACGGCCGCGCCGGTCTGGTCAAGCCGCTGGCAGTGCGGCGGTTCGTCCTCGTCTGCCGGTGCCACTGCCCCGGAGCTGGTCGTAGTGCTCCAGCGCGTGACCCGACCCGACCGCGACGCAGGTCAGCGGAGACTCCGTGAGGTACGTCGGTGTTCCGGTGTCCGCCGCGACGAGATCGGCAAGGCCGCGCAGCAGCGTGCCACCGCCCGCGAGCAGGATGCCGTCGCGGTCGATGTCGCTGCACAGCTCGGGCGGGGTCTGCTCGAGCGTCTCGGTGATCGCGCGCAGCACCGCGTTCAGCGACGGGGCGATCGCGTCGCGCACCTCCTCGCTGTGCAACTGCACCTCCGTCGGCAGCCCGGTGAGCAGGTGGCGCCCGCGCACCGGGATGACCTGCTCGTCGGCCAGCGGACCGGCCGACCCGATCGAAAGCTTGATCGCCTCGGCCGTGCGCGAGCCGATCGCGAGCTGATGCACCGTGCGCATGTACTGGCCCAGCGCCTCGTCCATCTCATAGCCGCCGACCCGGATCGAGCGCGACACGACGATCCCGCCCATCGAGATCACCGCCACCTCGCTCGTGCCGCCGCCGACGTCGACGATCATCCGCCCGACGGGCTCCTCGATCGCCAGACCCGATCCGATCGCCGCCGCGATCGGCTCCTCGATGAGCTGCACGCGACGGGCGCCGGCGGCCAACGCGGCCTGCTCGACCGCGCGCTGCTCGACCTCCGTGACCCCGGATGGGGCGCAGACGATGACCCGCGGGTGAGCCCAGCGGCGATCCAGGACGCGCTGGATGAAATGGCGCAGCATCTGCTCGGTCACCTCGAAATCGGTGATCACGCCGTGACGCAGCGGGCGGACCGCGGAGATCGTCGCCGGCGTGCGCCCGAGCATCCGCTCGGCATCGGTGCCCACAGCGTGCACCTGCCCGCTGCGGGCATCGATCGCCACGACCGAGGGCTCGGAGACGACGATCCCCTCGCCCGCGACGAATACCAGCGTGTTCGCGGTGCCGAGATCGATCGCGATGTCGTGCACCCCGAGCGGTGATCCC
>JAWVGM010000093.1:0-23668 GCA_033855075.1 Solirubrobacteraceae bacterium
CAGGCTGACGAAGCCGACCATCATGCCTTCCTGGTCGAGGACGCGGACTTCGACGCCGCCGTCGGCGATTGCGACGGGCACGTCCTCGCGGGGGATGCAGCGCATGGGTGACCTCCTGGGGTCGTCGTGGCGATCGCGTCGATCGCGTGCGTGTCGATCGAGGAGACGGTCCCCGATCGGCGTTCCCGAAACGTTCCCTACCGTTGGGCGAGCGCGGTGCAGCGCTCCGCGTCGAGCGGTTGGCCCCATGCGAGGTAGCCGTCGGCGGCGCCGTAAAGGTGCTCGCGCGCCTCGCCGGGGCGTCCGTGGGCGCGCGCGACGCAGCCGCGCACTTCCGCGACCGCGGCGTGCCAGGCCGGCGGGAGGGCGACGATCCGCAGCGCTGTCTCGCAGTCCTGCGCTTAGCGGTCGGCGCGCTCGAGATCCCCCGCTCGGGCGGCCGCGATCGCGGCCGGGACGATGAACGCGATGCGGCATGTCGGGCACGTCTCGGCGGGGCCGCGGATCGCGCTCTCCGCTTCGCGCACGACCCTGAGGCCGCCCTGCGGATCGCTCGCCGCCTGCACCATCGCCCCGTAGATGCGATCGAGCGTGTGATGGCCGACCTCGGACTCGCGCGCCATCAGCAACGCATCGACGAGAAACGGTCGCGCGTGCTCGGGCCGGCCGCGGTAGGTCGCGACCTGGGCGCGCCCGAGCAGAGAGAGCGCTTCCCCGGCGCGGGCGCCGATCGTGCCGTGCAGGCGCGCGCCGTCGGCGAAGTCGCGGTCTGCCTCGTCGAGCTGCCCGGCGAGGATCTTGGCCTCGCCGCGGAGGGTGAGCGCGAATGCGTGGCCGCGCGCGGCGCCGAGTCGCTGCGCCTCGTCGGCGAGGCCGTCGGCGAAGGCGATGATCTCCGCGTTGGGCAGCCCGCCGTAGAGCATGCGCTCCGTGACGCACAGCTGGCCGTCGAAGACGCGGGTCGCGATCTCGGGCAGATGGCGCGTAGCGCGCAGGTACTCCCGCAGCCGCGCCGGCAGCTCACCCTTCGCGTGCGCGGCCAGGGCGTGCGCCCAGGTCGCGTCGAGGATCGCCGCAGGGTCCCTGAGCTCGATCGCCAGGCGATAGGCCTCGTCGGCCTTCGCGGCGGCGGTGTCGGCGTCGGCGTAGACGCCGATGGCCGCGGCAGCGCTGAGTGTCAGCGCCTCCGCGAGCCGGCCGACCGTGGTGCGCGGGGTCACCCCCTCCAGCGTGCGCAGCGCGCCCGTGGGATCACTCGCCTTGAGCTGCGCGAGCGCCTGGCGGGCCTTGAGCTCCTGCGCTTCGGGCTCACCGACCGCTGTGGCGGCGGCGGCGTAGGCAGCGGGCGCCCGGTTGTCGCCCAGCGCGTCGAGGATCTCGGCGCGCAGACACAATCCCTCGCTGTGGGCGGGTTGCCCGACGAGCAGCCGCGTGACGTGACCCAACGCGTCGGCGAAGGCGCCGACCCCGGTTGCGTGCCTCGCGGCACGAAGCAGCCAGGGCACCGCCGCATCGGGCCGTTCACCCTTCAGCCAATGGCGGGCGACGAGCTCGGCCGCCGCGCCGGCCTCCTGTAGGCGGCGCGCGGCGTCGCGGTGCAGGACGAGGCGCCGATGGGGCGTCAGGTCGTCGGTGAGCGCCTGGCGAACCAGCTCGTGACGGAAGCGGTAACGCGTTCCGGCGACAACGAGGACGCCCGCGGCCAGCGCCGCGTCGAGAAGCGCGAACGCACCGGACTCGTCGCGACCGGTGAGCGCGAGCACGCTCGCGATGTCGAGGTCATCCTCGACGATCGCCAGCGCGGCCATGCCATCCAGCGAGTCCGAGTCGAGGCTGGTGAAACGCTCTCTGATCGCGGCGCGGACCGTGTCGGGCAGTGGGGTCGACGCACCCGTCCCGAGCGTGCGAGCCAGCTCCAGCGCGAAGAAGGGATGTCCGCGAGCGAGCTCGACGACTTCGTCGACGCTGTCCGGGGAGAGACGACCCATCGAGGCGAGCGTGACAAGCCGCGCGATCCCCTCACCGTCCAAGGCGCCGAGCTCCAGCGTCAGCGTCCGGTCGCTCCGCGCGAGTTCGGCGATGCCGCCAGGAAGGCTCGTCCAGATCCACTCCGCGCGGCAGGCGAGGAGCACGACCAGGGGCCGGCCGCCGCCACCGTCGACGAGCTGGTGCAGCACGCCGGCGGTCGCTTCGTCGCAGAGGTGGGCGTCCTCGACGCACAGCAGCGTCGGAGATTCGCTGTCTGCGAGGTCGAGAGCCCGCCCGAACGCCGCGACAACCTGGTGACGGGTCAGCGCGCTGTCGAGTGGCGCCGCCGGCCCGGCGAGCGGGCTCAACTCGGCGAGCACCGACCGCGTGCGCGCCGGTAGCGCCTGCAGCTGGCCGCGCCCATGCTCCAGGACCTGGGCGATGGCTGACCCGATCGGGTCATACGGCGCGCCAGAGGCGGTACCCGTGACGGTCAGGACCCGCCAGCCGCCGTCGCTGGCACGATGCATGACCTCGCGGCAGAGCGCCGACTTTCCGATGCCCGCCGTGCCTCGCACAAGCACGGTCGCCGCCCCGCCATCGGCGACCCGTCCCAACACGGTGGCGATCTTCGCAAGCTCAGGCTGACGGCCGATGAAGGCGCGCTCACCGAGCCGGACGCCCGCGGTGCAGCGGTCATACAGCGCGCGCGTCTGGGCGCCGGGCTGCGCCCCGAGGTCACGAACCAGCGCGATCCGCAGCCGCTCATACCAGCGCAGCGCAACGTGTCGCTGCCCCGCGTCGATGGCAGCCGTCATGAGCTGCTGGCAGGCGACCTCGTCGGTCGGCTCGACGTTCAGCAGCCGCTCCCACTGCCCACTGCGACGCAGAAGCTCACCGAGCCGGGCACGCGCCCGCCGACGAGGTTCCTGCGTCCAGGGCTCATACGGGCTCGCGGGGAGCAGATCACCCCCATATGACGCCGCGACCTCGGCGCATGCGTCGTCGTCGGCCCCCCGCAGAGCAAGCTCACCGTCATGCAGGAAGCGCTCGACGTCGCAGAGCACCGTGCGCTCGGGGAACAGCGCGACACGTCCTCCGCGCAGCACGACCGCGTCCGCCTCGCCAAGCGCCCGGCGGGCATGATGGGCCGCCTTGCGCAGGTTCGCCGCCCCCGCCTCGGGCCCGAGATGCGGCCAGAGGTGCTCGATCACCTCGTCGCGGACGAGCCGATGACCGTCAGCGAGGGCCAGCAGCGCCACGAGCTCTTGCGCGCGGCGCGTCGGCCAACCGGTCTCGACGATCTCGCGGGCGCCGAGCCGTACACGGAAACCCCCCAGCATCTCGATCCCGACGTCGTCTGGCGCTGGCTGCACGACGCGGACGCTAGGCGGTTGCCGAGGCGAGCAGCACCACGTTGGAGAAGCTCAGCGCCTTCGAGCCACCCCCCGCATCCGCTGCGGCCTGCGTGATCGCGTCCCAGGCCTCTTCCTGCGCGTCGCCTGCGTGCTGCTCGATCATGGCCCGGATCGGGGCGGAGATCGCCCTGATGTAGGCGGTGAAGTGCTCCGGGGAGTCGAACTCGTAAATGACCTCGCTCTGCTCCACGGCGACCTTCGAGAACCCGCCTCCTTCGAGCAACCCGCCGATGGCAGCGGGGGTGGGGCGGGAGAGGGGCCCGGGCGTTCCGGCCGGGGGCGGGGGCACGTCCAGCCGCTGCATCGTCGTCCTCATCGGAATCGAGAGGAAGGGGACCTGATCGGGCTTGCCCCACGAGCTGATCGCGATCCGCGCGCCCGGCTCGAGGAAGCCTCGGATGCGTCGCGCGGCGGCCTCCGCGTCAGGCTCGAAGATGATTCCCCAGCGCGACACCGCGGCGTCGAAGCTCGCAGGCGGAAAATCGAGGCTGGAGGCGTCCGACTGCATGAACTCGACGTTGCCCAAGCCGGCCGCCGCCGCGCGCTCACGCCCGAACGCGAGCATCTCGGCGGAGATGTCCGTGGCCACCACACGGCCCTCCGGGCCGGCCTTACGCGCGGCGGTGAGCGCCGGCTCGCCATAACCGGCGGCGACGTCTAAGACCCGGCTTCCCGACTGCACGCCGGCGAGCTCCACCAGCCGCTGACTGATGTGCGCGTCTGCGCGGTCATTGAACTCGCTCCAGTCCTTCCATCCCACCGCAGCAGAGTCCCAATGCTTGTGCTGCGCCTCGCGGAAGTCGACCGGGTCGATCGCCTCGGGTTCCATGCTCGCTCCTCCTCACCACCCCATTGCAGTGCACCGCGACGCTAACCGAGTCGGGTCTCCAAGACCGGCAGCACGGGCTGAGGTCGTCCCGTTAGGGTGCGCCCAAGGTGCGTGCCGTGCTGGGACGGAGGCCGGGAATCGGGGTCGCCCTCGCGCTTGCGTTCGCCTTTGCGGCGCTGGTGGTGGGAATGATGCTTGCGCTGGTGGCGGCCCCCGCCCACGCCGCCTTTCCCGGCGTCAACGGGAAGATCGCGTTCCAGAGCGATCGCGCCGGCAACAGCGACATCTACCTCATGAACGCCGACGGGTCGGGCGTGCAGCGGCTGACGACCGATCCCGGATCCGACGTCGATCCGGCGTACTCGGCGTTCGGGTCGCGGATCGCGTTTGGCAGCGATCGGGTCGGCTTCAGCGAGGTCTTCGGTATGAACGCGGACGGCAGCGCGCAGACGAACCTCACGAGCCTCGGCGGCGACGACATCTCGCCGTCGTTCTCGCCCGCAGGGCGGATCGCGTACTCGCGCAACGCCGGCGGCCAGTTCGAGATCTTCGCGATGAACGCGGACGGGTCCGGCCAGACGAAACTCACGAACACCGGCGCGGTGGGGGAGCTGCAGCCGGCGTTCTCGCCCGACGGCTCGCAGATCGCGTTCGTGCGGAACTTCGACATCCTCGTCATGAACGCCGACGGCACAGGACAGGCGAACGCGACGAGCGGCGCGCCGACGGATTCGCGGCCCGCGTATGCGCCCAACGGAGCGCGGATCGCCTTCACGAGCACCAAGGAGCTGGGCAGCCAGGTCTGGACCATGAATCCCGACGGCTCGGGGATGATCCGGCTGACGGGCGCGGGGCAGAACACCGATCCGGCGTTCTCCCCGGACGGCTCGCGCATCGTCTTCGTGAGCGATCGCAGCGCGAGCCTCGACGTCTGGGCGATGAACGTCGACGGCTCGGGCCAGGTGAACCTGACCGCCGGCTCGGCCGCGGCGGATTCCGCGCCCGACTGGGGAGTCGCGGTCGCTGTGGCGCCGCCCCCGCCGCCGCCGCCGCCACCACCACCACCGCCACCCGCGCCCGCGTCGGGCGGAGCGTCGCACGGCACATCCGTCACCGCGACGCCCAGCTCCGTTTCCGCGTCGATCCGGCCGCCGCTTCCGCCCGCCATCGCTCCGACGCCCATCGCGGGGGCGGGCGCGGCCGGCGCGTCCTCGTCGGGGCGCGGCTCCTCGTCGCGGGCTGCGGCGGGCCTCGGCCCGCTGCCCGGCAAGGGGCTCAGCGCGGCGGCGGCGGGGAACGCCGCCGGATCTTCGCCCGCCGGCGCGGGCGACCTCGTCAACGACAACCCCGAGCGCTCGAACGTCGTGGCGCTCTTCTCCCGCCCCGACGAGCTGTTTCTCTCCGCTCCGGACATCGGGCGCAGCATCGGCATCGCGGCGCTGCTGGCGCTGCTGCTCGGCCTGCCGGCCAAGCTCTTCAACAAGACGGTGCAGAAGAACCGGGTCGAGCTCGCGGCCTGGTTCGCGCCGCTGCGCGTCGTGCTCGCGGCGATCACGCCGCGCGGTGCGCGGCGCCTGCTCGGGGCCGCGGTGGTCTCGGTCGCGGCCACGACGGCCGTCTACGTCTTCCTCGATCCGGCGTTCCCGGGCCGCGCGGGCGCGGGTGCCTACGCGGCGGGCATGCTGGCCGGCTTCGCCGTCATCGCCGCCAATCAACATCTGACCCAGAGGGTCTACATCAACCGCCGCTTCCCGGAGCTGGCTGGCGGATGGAAGGTTTATCCCGGCCAGCTCACGGTGTCGGTGCTGTGCGTCCTGGCCTCGCGCCTCGCGCACTTCGTACCGGGCGTGATGTTCGGGATGTCCGGCGACTACGAGTCGCGGCGACCGCTGCCGCTCGAGCACCTCGGGCGGCGCATGACGCTGACCTACGGGCTGCTGCTCGCGATCAGCCTGACGGCATGGTGCGCGTCGATCCCGGTCGCGCACGCCGCGGCCGAGCGGGGCGCGAGCTTCGGCGTGCTCATGCTGGATGCCGCGCTCGCGATCCTCGCGGTGGGCGGCATGCAGGGGATCGCGTTCGGGCTCGTCCCGCTCACCTTCCTCGACGGCGACTCGCTGGCCCGCGCGCGTCCCTGGGTCTGGCGCGGGCTCTGGGGTTCCGGTCTGCTGTGGCTCGTGGTCGTCGTCATCAACCCGGCGCTCACGCATCAGGGCCACAAGAGCGCCTCGGTCACCTGGCTGGTCGCGCTGCTCGCGTTCCAGTCGCTCGTCGCGGTCGGCCTGTGGTCGTACTTCGTGACGCGCCGGCGCGGGGGATCGTCCGCCATCGCCCGCCCACGCCTAGCGCACGTCGACCTCCGCGACCATCCCCTTCGCCTTGGAGAGCGGTTCCTGGCGCGCGCGATTGGCCAAACCGATCGCGGCGACGCCAAGCAGCCCGCCGATCCACAGGCCGGGAACGGGGACTTCGGGGTCCCCCACCATCGTCGTTCCGGGAACCGACAGGATGGCCAGCAGCAGGGCGAGGCCGGGACGAGACTTCGTGGTCGGGCCAACATCGACGGAGGGGTTCAGCGTGGCGCCATGACAGGCTCCTTTCGGATGGGTGATCGGACTCAGACGAACCTAAATCCGGACCGACCGGCTGCCATCGACACCAGCACCAGACCACGCCGGTGCTCCCACCACTCCTCATCTCCGTGCTACCACGGGCCAAAAGCCCAACGTGCGGTGTATCGTCGCGCTC
Source organism: Solirubrobacteraceae bacterium (assembly GCA_033855075.1). Lineage (GTDB taxonomy): Bacteria > Actinomycetota > Thermoleophilia > Solirubrobacterales > Solirubrobacteraceae > CADCVQ01. Next base: position 6,964 of record JAWVGM010000093.1, read on the forward strand.
GGGAGATGGACGGACCGCGTCAGATCGGGAGGGGAACGGTGGTCGCGCTGCTCGCATGGGCGGTGGCGCTGATCGTCGCGGTGCCGGTGCAGGCGGCCTCGCCGGGCAGCGCCACGCTGGCTCCCGACGCGAACGCCCAGGCCGCGACGAGCTGGACCGGTGCCGTCAAGTTCGGCACAGAGACGCTGAAGGCGGATTTCGGCGCGGCCTGCTTCACCGCCGCCGGGGCGCTGGATCCGGGATCGGGCTGTGACGTCTTCAGGCTCGACGTCAACGTGCCGGCCGGCTTCTACTCCGATCACCCGGGCGCCGTGAACGTCACCGTGGGAGGCTTCGGGACGACGGACCTCGACCTCTTCATCTACGAGCGGCTGCCCGACGGGCGCCCCGGGGCGTACGTCACGGGCGACGGCGCGATGATCGGCAGCGCCGAGAACGCGAGCCTCGACCGGCCCCAGGGCTCCTACCTCGTGGTCGTCACGCCCTACACGGTGCTCGGCAACACGAACTACCAGGCCTCCGCGCAGCTCGCGACGCGCCGCGGCCCGCCGCTGGCGCAACTCGAGGCGTCGGCGCCTCCCGGGGTGCCGAACTACCGCGCCTCGCACGACAGGTTCACGTCGCATTCCGAGCCGACGATCGCCATGGACCCGCTCGACCACAGCCACCTCATGGCCGGCTCGAAGATGTTCGAGAACAACGACAACTACCTCTTCAAGATCGGCACCTACGAGTCCAGGGACGGCGGGCATACGTGGGATGACCAGGGCCAGCTGCCGGGCTACTGCCAGGCGGCGGGGCAGTGCGACCCGAACAATCCGACCGCGTACCGCACGACGTCTGATGTCTCGATCGCCTACGACGACGAGGGCAACGCGTACGCCAATGTCCTCGACGCGCCCGGCGGCACCGCCGCGAGCTTCGGCTTCAACATGACCGTGCACGTCAAGCACCCCGGCCAGCCCTGGTCGGGCCCCGTCACGGTGCACGACAACCGCGCGAACCCGCTCACCGAGCAGCTCCTGCTCGACGACAAGAACTGGATCGCGGTCGACAACGTCACCGACGTCAACGGCGGGCCGAACACGCCCAGGGACGGCAAGATCGGGACGATGTACGTGTGCTGGAGCCTCGACGGGACCGGCGTCGTCCCGCTCCAGGAGATCGTCCTCATGCGCTCGGTCGACGGCGGCCGGCGCTGGGGCGGCGTCGTGCCCGGCGACAACATCCCGCTCCCGATCAGCCAGAAGACGCTCGTCTCCGGGATCGGCTGCCACGTCATCGTCGGGCCCCACGGCGAGGTCTACGCGACGTGGTACGACAACCAGCTCAGCGCGATCATGCAGGCGAAGTCCACGAACCGCGGCCGCTCGTGGACCCCGGCCGCGCCGATCGCGGGGATCACCGGCGTCAACGCGCCCTTCGCGGGCGAGGCGTTTCGCAACCTCTCGCTGCCGACGACCGCGGTCGATGCCAACGGCACCGTGTACGTCGCCGTGTCCTCCCAGCAGGGCGAGGGCAAGCCGCTGCTCGGCAACGTCTTCGACGCCGGCAGGGAGATCAAGGCGGGAACGCTCGACATCGGCACGCTGAAGGTGCTGCTCGGGACCAGCGAGGAGGACGAGGGGGGTCCACAGCAGCTTGCCGGCGGCGACGGCGCCGGGCCCGGGTCGGGCTCGGACATCGTGCTCTTCAAGTCCACGAACGGAGGGCAGTCCTACACCGGCCCGGTACGCGTCAATCAGGACCCGCCCAACGGCGACGGCGACCAGTTCCAGCCGTGGATGGCGGTCACCGAGACGGGCCAGGTGAACATCTCGTTCTTCGACCGCCGCAACGACCCTGGCAACTACTTCATCGACACGTACCTGGCGCAGTCCGAGGACGGCGGGGCGACGTTCCACGACGGGCGGGTGTCGCAGCGCATGTGGGACCCGGCCGTCGCCGCGCCGACCTCCGTGTCGGGCAAGTTCATCGGCGACTACCAGGGCCTCGTCGCCGACGACGATCACGCGATCCCGTTCTGGAACGACACGCAGCTGGCGCGCCTGCCGTCGACCGATCCCAACTACTCGCGCTACCAGGAGGTCTTCGCCGGGCCGGTGCCCGGCCTCCCCGCGGCATCCAACGCGAGATGCTTCCCCAAGAGGATCAAGCTGACGCGCCGCACGATCGGGAAGGTCCGCCTGCGCTACACCCGCGCCCGGGTCGGCAAGCGCGTCGGGCCGCCCGGCAAGACGCGGCGCGGCGTGCTGCGCTACTGCGTCAAGGGGGGCGGGAGCGCGCTCGTCGCCTTCGACAAGAAGGGCCGCGCCCGCTTCCTCGCGACGACCGCGAAGTACCACCGGCGGCTGAAGATCGGTCGCGGCAGCACCGTGCGCTCCCTGCGCAAGCGCTTCGGCTCGCGGCTGGTCACGGTGTCGAAGGGCATCCTGCGCGTCCGCACCGGAACCTCACGCGGAATCGTGTTCGGCACCCGCGGCTCGCGCGTGCGCTACGTCGTGCTCGCCGACCGCTCGCTCCTGGGCAGCAAGCGCAGGTTGCGGTCGCAGCTGCGCCGCGCGTCGCTCATCCGCGCCGTGAAGAAGACGTCCGGCTGAGGTAGCGGTCGGCCGCGGCGCGGGGTATTCACCCCACGGTCACCCTGGGCCGCAAGCAGGGGATGGACCCAGGGTTGACCGCGAGGCGGCCTTCGCCGCGCTCGTCAGGGGAACGACAAGAAGGCCTCCGTGCCAGTCCGGCGAAGCGGGGGGTGGGACTCACGCGCTCTTGAGCGCCTGCGCAACCGGGGGTCTGGCTCTCCTGCTGTCTGCCGATCGTCCCGTTGGTGTGACCCAGGAGACGATCGCCTGACGTTAGGCCGGCCACGACGGGCCTCCTAGATGGCTAAGCGGCGAGTCTCGGTGAGCCCCGCGCCTATCCGATCGGTCAAAGCCAGCGTACCGCTGCCGCCAAATTGTTCGAGATCACAGCGGTTGAGCATGGCGAGTGACAGCCGCACGGATCAGCCCCGCCCCTGACCGCTGAGCAGTACCCGGAGGTCGGCGGCGAGCTCGAGCGGACGGTCGTGCAGTTGCCGCCAGGTGATGCGGATGACGCGCCACCCTGCAACCTGAAGCGCGCGATCGCGCGCGCGGTCGGCCTCGAACCGCCCGCGCGTCCCGTGGGTCTGGTAGCCGTCGAGCTCCACGATCACCCGCTGGTCCGGCCAGGCGAAGTCGCACTCGCCGATACCCTCGATGCGGTGGTTGACGAGCGCCCTCGGGAGGGCGTGGTCGTCGAGGAATGCGATGAAGCGGTCCTCGAACTCGCTGCGCGTGACGATGTCGCCGGCGCGCTCGTAAATGATGGCGCGCAGCGTGCGGGTTCCCCGGCGTCGGGGGTAGCGGTCGATCAGGGCCTGCAGCGGTGTGCTGTCGGCCAACCGCAGGACCTCGGCTTCATGCATCGCACGCTCGACAGCTGGTCGGGGGTGATCGGCGGCCAGGTCAAGGAGGGTGCGCGCGACGGTCGTCACGGGGATTCCGTCGACGATCGTGACCTCGTCGTCTGCCAGGTGGACGAAGTGCACACGTATGCCGGGCCGGTCATGCCCGGCGGCGGCTCGTGACACCTCGCTGAGCAAGCTGCGATCGCGAGCAATATGCCACAGCGCGGCGGCCGAGCGGTGGCTGAGCACCGCGCCCGGCCCCACGGCGAGCACAGCGGCCATCCAGCGCCCCCCGCGCGTCAGACGTGCCTGTCCGACGGCGTAGACCCCCCGGTGCACCAGGTGCAGCCGTCCCTTGTCGAGCATCCGCGCAATCGCGTGCCGGCCGAACCCGAGCGCGAGCAGTTGACGACGAGCAACGGTCGCGTGTTGCACGCGAGCGAGCTCGGCCATAGCCGGGTCCGGCCCGAGCGCTTGAAGTTCTGCACCCATATGCGGCTCAAGTTCAAGCGCTCGGCTCATGGCGATGATCGTGCCGAGTCACATCGCGCGGTTCAGCACCCGGGTGTAACAAGACTCCCCGGATTGCGTGCCTGCACGGGTGCTCATCAGTGTGCGCACTGATGAGACAGGGGCTCTATGGCTCGTAGCGTCGCGCCACGACCACCGGGCGGCCCAGAGGAGGCCATCGCATGCGTTTCACGCCAACCAATCTCTTGCGCACGCTGATGCTCGCGTTCGCCATGGCGCTTGTGTCCGCGGGCGCCGCGGGCGCGACGACGGGGACGATCACCGAGTTTGGGGGCCTCAGCCCGGTCAGCGTCCCATTCGGGATCGCGGCGGGATTCGATGACAACGTGTGGTTCGCGCAGTACGCCGGCGACCGGGTTGGCCGGATCACCCCGGCGGGAAGCGTCACCGAGTTCCCGATCTCGATGTCCCCGGGCGCCGGCCCGGTCGGAATCGCGGCGGGACCGGACGGCAACATGTGGTTCACCGAGTCCGGCTTCGATCAGATCGGGCGGATCACCCCGGGCGGGGTCGTCACCGAGTTCTCTACGGGCATCACCGGGTCTCCGTCCTACATCGTCGCGGGACCCGACGGCAATCTGTGGTTCACCGAGCCCGACCAAAACCGGATCGGCCGGATCACCCGGACGGGCGTCGTCACCGAGTACTTGACGGGCATCACCCCGGCCAGCTACCCGCTCGCGATCGCGGCGGGACCCGACGGCAACCTGTGGTTCACCGAGTCCGACGTCGATCAGATCGGGCGGATCACCCCGGGCGGGGTCGTGACCGAGTTCTCGACCGGCATCACGGCCGGCGGCAACCCGAGTCACATCGCGGCGGGACCCGACGGCAACCTGTGGTTCACCGAGACCGGCGGCCATCGGATCGGCCGGATCACCCCGGCGGGCCTCGTCACGGAGTTCTCGACCGGCATCACCGCGGCTCCGTCCGGGATCATGGCGGCCCGCGACGGCAACCTGTGGTTCACCGAGACGTTCGACGATCGGATCGGCCGGATCACCCCGGCGGGCCTCGTCACGGAGTTCTCGACCGGCATCACCGCCGGCAGCGGCCCGCAGGACATCGCGGCTGGACGCGACGGCAACCTGTGGTTCACCGAGATCAGCGGCAACCGGATCGGGCGGATCACGGTCGACGCACCGCCGTCTGCGCCGCCGACGGCGCCGGGCGCGGTGCCGGCCAACGGCGTGTCGTTCGCGACCGCGCCGAAGAGCCTGCGCGTGAGCAGGAAGGGCAGCTTCACCTACACGTTCATCGCGACACCGCTGGCCGGCGGCAAGATCGGCATGTCGAGCGCCAAGAAGGTCAAGATCGGCTCCAAGAAGCGCTTCGTGAAGCTCGCGCAGAAGTCCTTCACGGCGCCGGTGACCGCGCAGGTCGCGGTCAAGTTCAAGCTCGCCAAGAAGTACCTGAAGGCGCTCAGGCACAAGAAGAAGCTGCGCTTCAAGGTCACCGCGACGCTCGGCGGCAATAGCTTCAAGACGACGCTCACGCTCAAGGCGCCAAAGCAATGACCCGGCCGCGCTTCACGCTGCGCGCTTCACTGGTCCTCGCGTTCGTCGGACTGCTCGCGGCGGCGAGCGCCGCGAGCGCGACGACGGGGGTGATCACCGAGTTCTCGGCCGGCATCAGCACCGGCAGCGGCCCGGCCGGAATCGCCACCGGACCGGGTGGCAACCTGTGGTTCACCGAGTACACGGGCAACCGGATCGGCCGGATCACCCCTACCGGCGCCGTCACGGAGCTCTCCGGCATCACCCAGGGAGGCGGACCCAACGCGATCGCGGCAGGGCTTGACGGCAACGTGTGGTTCACCGAGTACAACGGCAACCGGATCGGCCGGATCACTCCGGCGGGGACCGTGACCGAGTTCTCGGCCAACCTCACCGCCAACAGCGCTCCGAATGACATCGCGGTGGGGCCTGACGGCAACCTCTGGTTCACCGAGGACAACGGACCCCGGATCGGCCGGATCACCCCAGCGGGGGCGATCGCCGAGTTCTCTGCGGGCATCAACGTGACCAGCGGGCTGACCGGGATCGCGACGGGTCCCGACGGCAACCTGTGGTTCACCGAGGCCAACGACGACCGGATCGGCCGGATCACTCCGGCGGGCACGGTCACCGAGTTCGCGAACGGCATCACCCCGAGCAGCTACCCGTATGACATCGCAGCGGGTCCTGACGGCAACCTGTGGTTCACCGAGTTCGACGGCAGCCGGATCGGCCGGATCACGCCGGCGGGCGTCGTGACCGAGTTCGCCGACGCCATCAGCGCGAGCAGCGTCCCGTTCGGGATCGCGGCCGGGCCGGACGGGAACATGTGGTTCACCGAGGCCAACGGCGGCCGGATCGGCCGGATCACGCCGGCAGGCGTCGTGACGCAGTTCTCGGCGAGCCTCACCCCGGGCAGCCGCCCGGAAGGGATCGCCGCGGGCCCCGACGGCAACATGTGGTTCACCGAGCGCCAGGATGGCCGGATCGGGCGAATCACGGTGGACGCGCGGGTGTCGACCGGGACGCCACCGCCACCGCTGGGCTCCAACGTCGTGTCGTTTGCGACGGCGCCGAAGAGCCTGCGCGTGAGCAGGAAGGGCAGCTTCACGTACACGTTCGTCGCGTCACCGCTGGCCAGTGGCAAGATCGGCATGAAGAGCACGAAGCAGGTGAAGGTCGGCTCGAAAAAACGCTCGGTGAAGCTCGCGCAGAGGTCCTTCGCCGCGCCCGCGACCGCTCAGGTCGCGGTCAAGTTCAAGCTCGCCAAGAAGTACCTGAAGGCGCTCAAGCACAAGAAGAAGCTGCGCTTCAAGGTCACGGCGACGCTCGGCGGCAAGACGTTCACGACGACGCTCACGCTCAAGGCGCCAAAGAAGTGAACGACATGGGCGAGACCGTCGACGCGTTCCGCGCGCGACTCTCGCTCTAGCGTGGTCAGGCCGCCGCGGTGTCCCGCGCGGGCCCGCGCGCGGACCAGCACGGGCTCGCCGTCGGCGGCGTCCGCGACGCGCTCAGCCGCGAGCAGATCGGCGAGATCGTCGGCCTCCAGGCCCAGCGCGTCATCGACCGTGTCGCGGAGCGCGGCATCCCCTGGCATGCGGCTCATGGCGACGAGCGTGCCGAATCACATTGCGCGGTCCAGCACCCGGGTGTGACAAGACTCCCCGGTTTCCGTGCCTGCACGGGTGCTTCTCAGTGTGCGCACTGATGAGACAGGGGCCTTGTGGCTCGTAGCGTCGCCCCACGACCACCGGGCGGCCCAGAGGAGGCCATCGAATGCGTTTCATGTTGACCACGTCCATGCTGCGGCGAGCCCTGGCGCTCGCGATCCTCGGCCTGTTCGGTGCCTCCGGCGCCGCGAGCGCCACGACCGGAGTCGTCACCGAGTTCTCCGGCATGACGTACCCGGGGGACCCCAGATCCATCGCCCGGGGACCAGACGGCAACATGTGGTTTGCCGAGATCGGGTCAAATCGCATCGGCCGGATCACTCCAGCGGGCGCCATCAGCGACTTCTCGAGCGGGACCACCGCGAACAATGCCCCGAGGGGAATCGCGACCGGACCGGACGGCAACCTCTGGTTCACCCAGTACACCGGCGGCCAGATCGGCCGGATGACGCCGAGCGGTTCCCTCGACGAGTTCCCGATCACATTTGCCACGTGCCCAACCGATATCGCGGCCGGGCCCGACGGCAACCTGTGGTTCACCGAGGCCTGCGGAACTGGAGCGATCGGGCGGATCACCCCCGCGGGAGTCGTGACCGAGTTCTCACTCGGCCTCTCGACGGGCGCCGGCCCAAATTCGATCGCGGCCGGCCCGGATGGCGGCATGTGGTTCACCGAGCTCGGCGTCGATCAGATCGGGCGGATCAGCCCGGCGGGCATCATCACCGAGTTCTCGACCGGCATGACCGCGAACAGTGCCCCGAACGGGATCACGGCGGGGCCTGACGGCAACCTCTGGTTCACCGAGGGGAACGTTGATCAGATCGGGCGGATCACCACGGGAGGAACGATCACCGAGTTCTCGGCGGGCATCACGGCGGGCGGCCTACCGACCGATATGGCAGTCGGCCGGGACGGCAACCTGTGGTTCACCGAGTACTACCAAGACCGGATCGGGCGGATCACCCCCACGGGCGCCGTCACCGAGTTCTCCGCCGGCATCAGCTCGGCCAGCGGGCCCTACGGGATCGCGGCGGGACCCGACGGCAACCTGTGGTTCACCGAGGTCGTAGCTGACCAAATCGGGCGGATCACGGTCGACGCACCACCGTCTGCGCCGCCGACGGCGCCGGGTGCCGTGCCGGCCAACGGCGTGTCGTTCGCGACCGCGCCGAAGAGCCTGCGCGTGAGCAGGAAGGGGAGCTTCACCTACACGTTCATCGCGACACCGCTGGCCAGCGGCAAGATCGGGATGAAGAGCGCCAAGAAGGTCAAGATCGCCTCCAAGAAGCGCTTCGTGAAGCTCGCGCAGAAGTCCTTCACGGCGCCGGTGACCGCGCAGGTCGCGGTCAAGTTCAAGCTCGCCAAGAAGTACCTGAAGGCGCTCAAGCACAAGAAGAAGCTGCGCTTAAAGGTCACCGCGACGCTCGGCGGCAACAGCTTCAAGACGACGCTCACGCTCAAGGCGCCAAAGCAATGACCCGGCCGCGCTTCACACTGCGCGCTTCACTGGTCCTCGCGTTCGTCGGACTGCTCGCGGCGGCGAGCGCCGCGAGCGCGACGACCGGGGCCGTGGCCGAGTTCTCGGCCAGCCTCAACAACCCCGCTGGGATCGCGCGCGGACCGGACGCCAACGTGTGGTTCACCGAGTACGCCGGCAACCGCGTCGGCCGGATCACCCCGGCGGGCGTGGTCACCGAGTTTTCCAACGGCATCCCCTCGCTGTCCGAGCCGACCAGGATCGCGGCCGGGCCCGACGGAAACCTGTGGTTCACGCAGTTCGCCAGCAGCATCGGACGGATCACTCCGGCCGGCGCTGTCACGCAGTTCTCGGCCGGCGTCAGCGGCTACTCGACGGGGATCGCCGCGGGCCCCGACGGCAACATGTGGTTCACGGAAATGGGGCGGATCGGACGGATCACGCCGGCGGGGGTCGTTACCGAGTTCATGAACGGAATGACCCCGGGCAGCAACCCCATCGGGATCGCCGCGGGGCCGGACGGCAACCTGTGGTTCACCGAGGGCGCCGACGATCGGATCGGGCGGATCACGACGGCCGGCGTCATCACCGAGTTCTCGGCCGGCATCAGCCCGGGCGCCGACCCGTATGAGATCGCGGCCGGGCCTGACGGCAACCTGTGGTTCACGGAGTCCAGCGGCAACCAGATCGGGCGAATCAGCCCGGCGGGCGTTGTCACCGAGTTCTCGACCGGCATCACCCCGAACAGCGATCCGCGCGGGATCGCCGCGGGGCCGGACGGCAACCTGTGGTTCACCGAGCTCACGAGCGAGCGGGTCGCGCGAATCACTCCGGCGGGCGTCGTCACCGAGTTCTCGGCGGGCATCACCGCCGGCAGCGGCCCCTCCGGGATCGCGACGGGGCTCGACGGCAACATGTGGTTCACGGAGACGTTCGGTGACCGGATCGGGCGGATCACCGTCGACGCGCCGGTTTCGCCGCCCCCTCCGGGGACGGTGCCGGCCAATGGGGTGTCGTTCGCCACGGCGCCGAGGAGCCTGCGCGTGTCCAAGAGCGGGCGCTTCACCTATACCTTCATCGCGACACCACTGAGCAGCGGCACGCTGGGCATGAAAGCCACGAAGAAGGTCAGGATCGGCGCGAAGAAGCGCGTCGTGAAGCTCGCGAAGAAGTCCTTCACGGCGCCCGTCACCGCGCAGGTCAAGGTGAAGTTCAAGCTCGCGCACAAGAGCCTGACGGCGCTCAAACACAAGCGGAAGCTGCGCTTCAAGGTCACAGCGACCCTGGGCGGCAAGACCTTCACGACCAAGCTCACGCTCAGGGCGCCGAAGAAATGACGTCGCCGTCCCGGTGTCGACGCTTTCGCCGCCGGGCACCGTCGATGTCCACGTGTGCGCCCGCGACGCGGAGGTCGCCGAACGTGCGCGTGCGGGTGGGAGTTCTTGGCGTTACGTGGCCGCGGTGTCCTGCTCGGCCCGTGCCCGGACCAGCACGAGCTCGCCGTCGGCGGCGTCGACGCGGATCGTGTCGCCCTCCGTGAACTCGCCCTGGAGGATCGAGAACGCGAGCCGGTCGACGAGCTTCTTCTGGATGACGCGCTTCAGCGGCCGCGCGCCGTAGACCGGGTCATAGCCGAGGTCGCCGATCAGCTCCCGTGCCTCGGGCGTCAGCTCCACGGCGATGCCGCGCTCCGCGACGCGGTCGATGACCCGCTGGGCCTGGAGGCCGACGATCTCGCCGATCTCGTCGCGGTTGAGCGCGTCGAACTCGACGATGTCATCCAGGCGGTTGATGAACTCGGGACGGAAGTGGACCTCCGCGCCCGCCGTCCCGCCCGGGATGTTCGACGTCATGATCAGTACGACGTTCTTGAAGTCGACCGTGCGACCCTGGCCGTCGGTCAGGCGGCCGTCGTCCATGACCTGAAGCAGGGTGTTGAAGACGTCGGGGTGCGCCTTCTCGACCTCGTCGAGCAGCAGCACGGAATACGGCCGGCGGCGGACCGCCTCGGTGAGCTGGCCGCCCTCGTCGTAGCCGACGTAGCCGGGAGGCGCACCGACGAGTCGCGAGACGGAGTGCTTCTCCATGTACTCGGACATGTCGAGGCGGACCATCGCATCCTGCGAGTCGAACATGAACTCGGCCAGTGCGCGGGCGAGCTCGGTCTTGCCGACGCCCGTGGGGCCGAGGAACAAGAAGACGCCGATCGGGCGATCGGGATCCTGGAGCCCTGCGCGCGAGCGGCGCAGCGCGTTGGACACCGCGGCGATCGCCTCGTCCTGGCCGACGACGCGCTGGTGCAGGCGCTCCTCCAGGTGGATGAGCTTCTCGACCTCGCCCTCGAGCATGCGGCTGACGGGGATGTTCGTCCAGCGCGCGACGATCTCGGCGACGTCCTCGGCGGTGACCTCCTCCTTGAGGAAGCCTTCGTTGGCATCCGCGTCGGATGAGGCCTCGGCCTCGGCGAGCTCGCGCTCGAGATCGGGGATGACGCCGTAGCGCAGCTCGGCGGCGCGCTGCAGGTCGGCCTCGCGCTCGGCCCGCTCGACCTCGCGGTGGGCAACATCCAGGCGCTCCTTGAGCTCCTTGACGCGGTCGATCTTCGCCTTCTCGGCCTGCCACTGGGCCTTCATCGCGCCGGAGCGCTCGCGCAGGTCGGCGAGCTCGCGCTCGAGCGCCGCGCGGCGCTCCTTCGAAGCCTTGTCGCGCTCCTTCTTCAGCGACTCGAGTTCGATCTCGAGCTGCATGGCGCGGCGCTCGAGCTCGTCGATCTCCTCGGGCAGGGAGTCGATCTCGATGCGCAGGCGCGACGCGGCCTCGTCGATGAGGTCGATTGCCTTGTCGGGCAGGAAGCGGTCGGCGATGTAGCGGTGGCTGAGCGTCGCGGCGGCGATCGTCGCGGAGTCCTGGATGCGCACGCCGTGGTGGACCTCGTAGCGCTCCTTCAGCCCGCGGAGGATCGCGATCGTGTCCTCGACGGACGGCTCGCCGACCGTGACGGGCTGGAAGCGGCGCTCGAGCGCGGCGTCCTTCTCGATGTGCTTGCGGTACTCGTCGAGCGTCGTCGCGCCGACGGCGCGCAACTCTCCCCGCGCGAGCATCGGCTTGAGCAGGTTCGCGGCGTCGACGGCGCCCTCGGCGGCGCCCGCACCGACGATCGTGTGCAGCTCGTCGAGGAAGAGGACGACCTGGCCGCCGGCGTCGGAGACCTCCTTGAGGACGGCCTTGAGGCGCTCCTCGAACTCGCCGCGGTACTTCGAGCCCGCGAGCAGCGCGCCGATGTCCAGCGCGATGACGCGCCGGTCGCGCAGCGACTCGGGGATGTCGCCGTCGACGATGCGCTGGGCGAGGCCCTCGACGATCGCGGTCTTGCCGACGCCGGGCTCGCCGATGAGGACGGGGTTGTTCTTCGTGCGGCGGCTGAGCACCTGGATGACGCGGCGGATCTCGTCGTCGCGGCCGATGACCGGGTCGAGCTTGCCGTCCCTCGCGGCCTCCGTGAGGTCGCGGCCGTAGCGCTCGAGCGCCTGGATCTTCTCCTCCGGCGACTGGTCGGTGACGCGGTGTGAACCGCGCACGTCGGCGAGCGCCTGCAGGAGGCGGTCGTGCGTCGCGCCCGCGGCGCGCAGCGCCTTGCCGGCGGGGCCGTCGTCCTTGGCGAGGGCGAGCAGCACATGCTCGATGGAGACGTACTCGTCCGAGAGGTCGCGCATCTCGCGCTCGGCGGCGCGCAGGACGGCGAGCAGTTCGGGCGACGTCGTCGGCTGCGCTTCGGTGGCCAGCGTGGGCAGCTCGGCCAGCGCCGCGCTCACGTCGGCGCCCAGCGCGTCGGGGGCGGCGCCGAGCTTGGCGAGGACCGGCGCGACGATGCCGCCGTCCTGCTCGAGCAGGGCGGCCAGCAGATGAAGCGGGGAGACCTGGGCGTGGCGCTGTGCCGGAGCCAGTGCCAGCGCCGCCTGCAGAGCCTCCTGCGTCTTGATCGTAAAGCGGTCGGCGTGCATGGATCTCAGTCTAACACGCTAAGATTTTCTCTTCCAACCGACACAATGCTCTGTGGGTGATAATGGCCTCCGGCCAGGCTCAGCCGTCGCGCCGCAGCCAGGCGGCAAGGAACGGGTCGACGACTCGCCAGCCTGTCCTCGTCGACGGGTCGGCCACGAGGTGACCGACCTCCTCGAGTCGCTCGACTGCCGCCTGCGTCGACCCGCTCTTCGCGAGCCCGAAGCGCTCTCGCGCCTCCCGTCCCGTGAGCGCCACCGTCCGGAATGCCACAACCTTCAGCACCCTGCGTTCGAGCGGGGTGCTCGATTGCCACAGCACCTGGATCTCACCGTCGGCCTCGCGCGCGGCCGCCTCGTGAGCCGCCGTCCATTGCTCGATCGTGGCCGCGGAGCCGGGGCGAGTGCGGCCGTAGAGGTGATGTGCGAGGAGCATCGCGCGCTGCGGATGGCCCTCCGCGGCGTCGAGGAGCGGGCCGAGCCCGTCGCCGGGATCGCGCCGGCCCGCGGCGAATCGCGTCGAGAGGTTGTCCGCGAGGTCGCCGGCGTCCAGAGGGCCGAGTGCAATGGGTGCCGCCTGCCCGAAGAACGCATGACGGCGATCGGAGAAGAGGTCGCGCATGAGTCCCGGATGGGAGCCGGAGAAGATGTATCCGGCTGCGTCGCCGTGTGTCTCGAGCTCAGCGCGAAACGCGCCCGGCAGCGAGGGATCGATGCGAACGACCTCCTGGAACTCGTCGAACGCGATCACGCATTGGCGTCCCGTGCGTTCCTGCAGCCGACGAGGAAGCGCGAGCCGATCGAGTAGGCCCGGCGTGGCGACCGCAGGCGACGCGCTGACACCGATACCACCGGGCGCCGCACTGAGCGTCGGATTGAGCGTCCGTACGAGGCCCTCGAACCAGCGCCGCATGGGACCGCGCAATTGGGCGCCGTAGGCCCGCTCGATGCGCTGCGCTACATCGGCCGCGCTGACGCAGCCAAGGAAGTTGACCTCGATCGCAACCGCGCCGCCAGCGTGCTCTGCCGACGCCAGCACTGCCCGCAGGAGCGATGTCTTCCCGAATCGACGCGGGCCCTCGAGCCGGCTGTTGCGCGCGTCGAGCGCCCGGTCGACCAGTGTCCCGCGCTCGTCTGAACGCCCGATCAGATCGGTGGGCCGGACCGGCTCCTCATACACGAACGGACTAGACACGGTTCTAAAAGTAGCACTTTGCGGTGCTACTACTAGAACCCGAATTCAGTCGCCGGCGCGCTCGATCGGGATCGTGAACGGCTTGACGTCGATCGCGCGGACGATCTCGCCGCCCGGCGAGCCGACGTAGCGCACGAGATCCGCCTTCGCCTGGTCGCGGCGGCCTTCGAGCGACGCGACCTCCGCCTCGAGCTGGCGGCGGCGCGCCTCGAGCGCGGTGACCCTGCGCTGCATGCGCCGCAGCTGCTCCTCGAGCTCGAGCACCTTCTCGACGCCGGCGAGGTTGAGGCCGAGCTCGGCGGTCATCTGCTGGATGCGGCGCAGGCGCTCGACGTCCTCCTGGGAGTACAGCCGCGTGCCCTTGGGGGAGCGCTTGGGCTCGATGAGCCCGCGCTGCTCGTACATCCGCAGGGTCTGCGGATGCATGTCTGCGAGCTCGGCCGCAACCGAGATCATGAAGACGCCGCGATCGGAGGAGACCTCGATGCGCGTCGTCGTGGTACGCCGTCGCGCGCTCATCGCGTGAACAGCTTCGCGCGCGGGTTGCCGTTGAAGACCTTCTCGAGATCGGCCACGGCTGCCTCCTGTTCTGCGGTGAGCTTGTCCGGGAGGTCGAGCGAGAAGCGGTAGTGGATGTCGCCGTGGCCGGCCTTGCCGAGCTTCTTGGGGCCCTCGCCGCGCAGCCGCTGCAGGCTGCCCGGGTGGGTGCCGGCGGGCACGCGCAGGGTCTTTCGCCCGTTCAGCGTCGGGACCTCGACCTCGGCGCCGCGCAGCGCTTCGGGGATCGTCAGCGGCACGTCGACCTCGACGTTGTCGCCCTTGCGCTTGAAGATCGGTGACTCCGCGACGCGCGTGATGACGAACAGGTCGCCGTCGGGACCGTTGTTGCGGCCCGGCTCGCCCTTGCCGGCGAGGCGGATCTTGCTGCCGTCCTTGACGCCCGCGGGGATGTTCACCCGGTAGCGCTTGACCGTGCGCAGGCGGCCGGAGCCGCCGCACGTCGGGCACGGATCCTCGATGACGACGCCCGCGCCACCGCACTGCGAGCACGGCTGGGAGATCGAGAAGAGGCCTTGCCCCTCGGTCTCGACGCCGCGGCCGTTGCAGCGCGGGCAGACCTTCGGCTGGGTGCCCGGCTTCGCGCCGGTGCCGCTGCACGTCGTGCAGCGCTCGAGCTTGGGCACCGAGATCGGCACCTGCGCGCCGTGGACAGCCTGGTCGAAGGCGATCGAGACCTCGGCCTCGAGGTCGCGCCCGCGTTCGGCCTGCGGGCGCTGCGGCCCGCCGCCCGCGCGTCCGCGCGCCTGCCCGAAGAGGTCGGACAGGATGTCGCCGAAGCCGCCCATGTCGTAGCCCGCCGAGCCGCCGCCGGCACCGCCGCGCCCCGTTCCCGAGAACGGGTTGAGCAGCTGGCGGTCGTACTCCTTGCGCTTGTCGGGATCGCCCAGGATGTCGTGCGCCTGGGAGATCTGCTTGAAGCGCTCCTCTGACTTCGCGTCGCCCGGGTTGCGGTCAGGGTGGTACTGGCGCGCGAGCTTGCGGTAGGCCTTCTTGATGTCGGCCGCCGTCGCCTTGCGCTCGACGCCGAGCACCTTGTAGTGATCCTGACTCGCCATGTGGTCTCCTAGCCGGCGACGATCACGCGCGCGGGACGCAGGATCGCTCCGTTCAGGCGGTAGCCCGCCTGGAGGACCTCGACGACCGTGCCGGGCTCGGCACCCACGAACGGCTGCTGGGCGACCGCCTCGTGCTCGGAGGGATCAAACGGCTCGCCCTTGGGGACGAAGCCCTCGATACCGGTCCGGTTCAGGGCAGCGCCGAGCTCTGACTGCACGAGCCGCAGCCCCTGCGTCATGTGGTGCTCGGGGTCGGGCTCGGCGGCCTCGGCGGCCTGCAGCGCGCGCTCGAGGTTGTCCAGCGCGGGCAGCAGCTCCTTCGCCAGCCGTCCCGCGCCGCGCGCTTCCGCCGCGTGGACGTCACGCGTCATGCGCTTGCGGAAGTTCTCGAAGTCCGCCTGCGTGCGCTGGGCGAGGCCGAGGTACTCGTCGGCCTTCGCGGCGCGCTCCTGCAGCTCCGCGATGGCGTCCTCTTCGAGCGCCACGGCGTCGGCCTCGGCCGCCATGACGGCGGCCTCGGCCTCTTCCGTGGGCTCGATCGGATGCTCTTCCTGCTCCATGAGCTAGCGCCCCTCGTCCACGACCTCGGCGTCGACGACGTCCTCCTCCTCGGAGGACCCGGCCGGCTCCGCGCCGTCGGCGCCGTTGGCGGACGGCTCCTGCTGCGCGCGGGCCTTCTCGTACATCGCCTCGGACACCTTGTGGAAGGCGGTCTGAAGCGCCTCGGTCTTGGCGGTCAGCTCGGCGGGATCCGTGGACTCGAGCGACTCGCGCAGGTCCTTGATGAGCCCCTCGATCTCCTCCTTGGAGGCGTCGTCGATGTTCTCCTCGAGGTCCTTGAGCTGGCGGTCGGCCTGGTAGGCGGCGTTCTCGGCCGTGTTGCGCGCCTCGGCGAGCTCGCGCTGGGCCTTGTCGTCGTCGGCGTGCGTCTCGGCGTCGGTGACCATCCGCTTGATCTCGTCATCCGACAGGCCGGAGCCCGCCTTGATCTCGATCTTCTGCTCCTTGCCGGTGCCCAGGTCCTTCGCGGACACGTTGAGGATGCCGTTGGCGTCGATGTCGAACGCGACCTCGACCTGCGGGATGCCGCGCGGCGCCGGCGGGATGCCGGTCAGCTGGAACTTGCCCAGCGACTTGTTGTACTGGGCCATCTCGCGCTCGCCCTGGAGGACGTGGATCTCGACCGAGGGCTGGTTGTCCTCGGCGGTCGAGAAGACCTCGCCCTTGCGGGTCGGGATCGTCGTGTTGCGCTCGATGAGCTTCGTCATGACGCCGCCCTTGGTCTCGAT
>JAWVGM010000094.1:0-9195 GCA_033855075.1 Solirubrobacteraceae bacterium
CCCTCCGGCCCCTCAAACGGCCTGCCGACGATGATGTCCGTCCCACCCGGCACCACGATGATGCACAAATTGCGATCCGGGTCATACGTCGAACCATCCGGACAGATCTGACCACCCGGATTCTGCAAGTCGGGATCACACACCGGCCCATTGAAACCGACCTTGCTCTCCGCAACGACCAGATCGAGCAGCGGCGTGCCGTTGTTGGGGATCAGCACCCTGACGTGGAGCGCGCGCACGGTGAGCGACGACGCGGTCCTGATCTGCTCGTTGGCCTTGACGTCGATGATCGGGTTCAACCCCGACAGGAGGTTGCCGAGCGCACTGACAAGGCCGTCGAGGTTCACCGGCTGGCCGCCGAGCGCGAGGCCGACGACGTTGCTCGTCGCGCTCATCGACGGCGTCTGGCCGCTGCACTGCGCGACCGCGGCCGAGGTCGCCGCCTGGACGCCGAGCAGCGTCGTCCCTCCCTGCGGAATCCTGACCGCGAGCTGCTCGATGCGGGAGTTCGCGCCGACCCTCTGGTTGATCGACTTGCCAAGCTCGGGCTGGATGACCGTGACCGCGCCGGCGGTCGCCGCACCGATCAGGTCCTGGGGGATGCCGATCTGGGTCGCCGTGTTGCCCGCTCCGACCTCGGCATCAGCGCACTGCGCGTTGTCGGGATCGGCGCCGTTGGCGGTGTTGATCTTGCCGTTGGCGACGACCGGCTCGACGCGGTTGTTGCCGCTGACCGACGTGTAGACCGCGCTCCCGCGGCACTTCCAGACCGGCAAGCCGGTGAACGCCTGCGCGCTTGGCGCAAGCACGAGAAACCCGACCACTGCAGCGAGAGCCGCCAGTGCACTGCGGTACATGAGATCCCCCTTGATTGGTGGCGCGGACGCCGTCTCCCCTTCAGCGTCTGCCCGCATCGTCCTGCCGAAGACGTGGCACGTCAACGCTCGCGTTCACCCACAAACGCGTGCGGCCGGCGTTTGTATCGCTACCGGACGGCCGCGGAACGCAGCCGCTCGACGGCGGCGAGCACCGCGTCGCGCGCCTCCTGCGGCTCGAGCACGGCGGCGTCGCCGGCCTCGGCCAGGACGTCGCGGACGAGGAAGTCGGTGCCCTTGAAGCTCAGCTCGACGATGACCGAGCCGTCGGCGAGCTCCTCGGACACGCGGCGCTCCTCGCGCGCCCAGCGCGCCCGCTCGGGAGACACCCAGACGCGCGCGACCCGCGACGCCTCGACCTCTCCGGTGCGCAGCCAGCCGTCGACCTCGGCGGCCGGATCGACCTCGGGGCGTGGCTCGTACACGGTGTTCGTGACCTCCGCGTGGCGGATGCGGTCCAGTCGGAAGTGGCGCACGTCGCTGCGCTCGGGATCGAAGCACGCGACGTACCAGCCCTCGCGCCCGTTGACGAGCGCGTACGGCTCGACCACCCGCTCGGAGAACTCGTCCTCGTTGGGCTTGTAGTAATCCAGGCGCAGCATCCGGCGTGACGCGATCGCCTCGGAGGCGACGCGCGCGATCACCGAGTCGTCGCCCCCCACGCTCGCGACCTGGAGCCCCTGGTCCATCGGGTCCGCGCCGAGCGCCGCGACGATCTTCTCGCGCGCGGAGGCCAGCGATCCCTCGGGGAGATGGTCGCCGATGAGGTCGATCGCGGCGATGAGCGCCTTGGCCTCGACCGGGAGCAGCCGCGCCGGGCGGGCGAAGTTGTCCGAGTAGGGCTCGGGATCGACGTCGATCTCGCCGTCCTCGGTGACCTCGGCGTACAGGACGTACGAGCCGCCGCCGAAGTTCACGACGTTGAGCACGTTGATGTCCTCGCGCAGCTCGGCGTCGGAGATCTGCATACGCTCGCAGACCTCCTTGGCGTCCAGGCGCACGCCGGCGCGCCCGGCCTGGATGAGGATCGACGCGAGCGTGACGAGGCGGGCGAAGCGCTCGGGCCGGATCGCCGCCTCGGCGCGGCGCGGGCTGCTCGGGGCGGGCTCGGCCTCGTCGGGCTCGACCGGCGCAATGGCCGGCGCGAGGTCGAGGGTTCCGCGGTGGCGGTGGTAGAGCAGCTCGACGCGCTCGGCGACCTCGAGCTCGAGCTCGAGCGGGGCGGTCACGCGCGCGTGCTCGCCCAGGCGCAGCGTCCACGCCGCGAGCTGGCGCGCGTCGGCGTAGGGGGTGGAGAAGACGATGTCGCCGGCCCCGCTCGCGGGCTGGACCTCGCCGAATCGCCCGAAGTGGCGCTCGATCTGCCAGGCGATGCGCTCCGAGATCCAGATCTCGGCCACGTTCGCCGTCGCGTCGCCGAACTGCCAGTCGGCGCGGTTGGCGTAGGCGCGCGGGTCAAAGCCTTCCGGGCGTCCCTTGAAGTCGTGCTCGGCCTTCGTCGCGTAGGCGACCTTGCCGCGCATGCGCGAGAGGCGAAAGACGCGCAGCGCGTCGCGCTCGTGGGAGTGACCCAGGACGTAGAACTGCCCGCCCTGGAAGAGCAGGTGATACGGGTCGACCTTGCGCGTGCCCTCGTCGTCGCGGGCCATCGTGTAGTAGTCGAAGGTGATCGTCTTGTTGCGGAAGATCGCGGTCTCGATCTTCGCCAGGCGCTGCGAGAGCTCGTGGCCGCCGGCGGACGCCGTGATGCCGAGGCCGACGGAGCGCTGGCCGAGCGCGGCCAGTGGGTTGGCACGGCCCCAGGAGATCTGCTGGAGGGCGAGGCGCAGCGGCTCGGCGTAGGCGAACTCGCCGTCGAGCAGCGAGAGGGCGGTCTGCAGCGCCGCGAGCTCGCCGTCGGAGAACTCGATGGCCGGCAGGTGGAAGTTCTCCGGGCGCAGCGAGTAGTTCTCCTGCTCGGCAACGCCGTCGACCGGGCGCTCGACGGTCAGCGCGATGCCGAGTGAGTCGAGCTCGGAGCGGTCCGCGTAGAAGCGCCGCGCGAAGGCGTCCTCGTTCATCGCGCTGTAGCCCTCGACGTCTCTGCGGATCTCCAGGGCGGTGACCGGCCTGCGCTCCGCCATGAGATACGAGATCAACGACAGCTGGCGGATGAGCTTTTCCGTGTCCTTCGCCATGGCCAACCAGACACGATAGGGCGCGTCCGACGCCGCGCAGCCGGCAGCGCGGATTTTTCCTGCGTTGTGCGGCTAGTTCTTACGCCTTGACGACGAGGAAGGCGTGCTTGCGGGTGCGCAGGTCGCCGCTGGTCGGCGAGCCCGCCCCGCAGGAATAGAGGACCAGATGGCCCTTGTACATCGCGTTGTCGTGGGCCAGCGCGCAGTTCCAGGGCGGTGTGTCCTTGAACGCGTCGTAGCGGCGAGCGACGACCTTGGCCCGCTTGCACGTCGTGCCGCGCAGGACGCGGATGCGGACCTTGACCGGCGCCGACGCGAGCGTCCACGTCCCGCACCAGCGCGCCTTCGCCTGAGCGACCGGCGCGGCGTTCGTAGCCGCGAGCGCGGCGAGGAGCGCCAGCGCGAGCAGCGCGGCGAGGGCCGCGGTAATGAGCGGGCGCAGGACCATCGAATGCTGAAGCTACCCGATCCGCGGGTGCCCGCTACGCGGCCTCGCGCTCCTCGGACCGCGCGGCCGCGAAGTAGGCGCCGCCGCCGAGCGCGCGGTCGAAGCGCGACCAGCGCTCGCCGGTCGCAAGCTCCTTCTCGAGCCGGTCGAACGATCCGAGCCGGCCGCCGAGGTTGTCGCAGAAATGCACGAGCGTCGCCTCGCGCGTGCACGGCACGATCGGGCTGCCGTGCTCAAGGCTGCCGTGGTGGCTGAGGATGATGTGCAGCAGCGCCTCGGCCGTGCGCGCGTCGAAGCCCTCGATCGCGTCGATGTTGCGCCGCACGCGGTAGTACCCGAGCGGGATCTCGCCCTGCAGCTTGCCCGCGTCGGTCATCTCGATGCCGGCGCCGGCGAAGGCGTACGCGTCGAGCTTGCCGAGGTCGTGCAGCAGCGCCCCCGCGACGGCGACGTCGCGGTCGATCCCACCGAACGTCGCGCTGATCGCGCTCACCGCCTGCGCGACGCCGAGCGAGTGCTCGAGCAGCCCGTGACGGTAGGCGTGGTGGAAGTGCTTGGCGCCCGGCGCGGCGCGGTAGCGCGCCCACGTCGGCGAGTCGGCGCCGAAGATCGCCTCGAGCAGCCGCCGCAGGTCGTGGTCCTGCACCGTCGCGAGCAGCTCGCGCAGGTCGATCTCCATATGCTCGGCCGAGCGCGGCGGGCCGTCGACGAGTTCGGCCTCGTCGAACGTGCCTGGCTCGGCTGCGCGTAGCGTGCGCAGCTTCAGCTCGGCGCCGTAGCGCGCGCTCGTCTGCAGCCGCCCGCAGACGCGGACGGGGGAGCCGATCGTCGCGACCTGCGCGACATCGTCGACGTCGTCCCACACGTTGGCCGGAAGCGATCCGGTGCGGTCCCCCAGCGTGAGGCGCAGGTACGGGCCGCCGTCGCGCTTCGTGCGCAGCTCGACCTCGCGGACGAGCAGGACGCAGTCGACCGCCGCACCATCTTGGAGCTCCCGCACGAACATGCCAAACACGGTGGCAAGAGTCGCGGACGGATCGGCGGACCTGACACGGGGGCGCAGGTTTTCCGCAGTTTGCGGGGGCGTCGTGCACGAACAGCAGCGATGAAGGACGAGGGTGCGGTGCCGCCGGAACCTCGTCAGACCGCCCGCCAACGCCGCCGGACCTCGTCAGACCGCCCGACCAAGCCAATTGACTGACGTTGATCCGGTTATACGTGCACTTCTGCAGACCTTGGCCGAAATCCGCCCCACGGGAGCGCCGCGCCGCCCCGCTTCCGCGTCCGTTCATCGCTGCTGTTCGGTGAACCAATACCGTGTGCCGACCCATGCCCGGCAGCGTCCTCATCACCGGTGGGACAGGCGGCCTCGGCGCCGGTGTCACCCGCGCGTTCCTCGACGGCGGCTGGCGGGTCGTCGTGCCGCTCTACGACGAGAAGGAGCGCGAGCGCGTCGAGGCGAACGACAACCTCGTCCTCGAGCTGGCCGACCTGCTCGATCCGCAGTCCGCGAACGCCATCGTGGAACTGGCGGCGAGCCAGGAAGACGCCCCGCTGCGCGCCGTCGTCAACCTCGTCGGCGGCTACGCGGCGGGCGGCCGCGTGCACGAGACGCCGATCGAGGACTTCGAGGCGCAGCTACGCCTCAACCTGCGCCCCACGTACCTCGTCACGCAGGCCGCGCTGCCGCACCTCGTCGCCGCGGGCGGTGGTGCGGTCGTGTGCGTCTCCTCGCGCGCCGCGCTGCGGCCGTTCAGAGGCGCCGCGGGCTACGTGACCTCCAAGGCGGCGGTGCTCGCGTTCGTCGACGCGCTGGCCGTCGAGTACCGCAACGATTACGTGCGCGCGAACGCGATCCTGCCGAGCGTCATCGACACGCCCGCGAACCGGCGCTCGATGCCCGACGCAGATCACGACACGTGGGTCGCGCCCGAGCAGATCGCGAGCGTCGTGCGCTTTCTGTGCGAGGACGGCTCGGCGGCGATCAGCGGCGCGCACATCCCGGTCTACGGCCGGGCCTGACGCCCCGTCAGGGCGTCGACGGGCCGGCGGGCGCCTGCAGCACGTCTTGCGAGCCGCGTAACCCGCCCGTGCTCATGGGTACAGTCATCCCGTGTTCACCCGTGGCAGGGTCCTCGCCTTCTGTGTCGTCGCGCTCGCCTGCTGGTCGCCGGCGGCGGGCGCCTCGCCGCCCGCTCCCGGCGAGCCCATTGCAGCCAACGTCACCGCCGCGGGTGTTCCCGTCTCCGGGCTGACCGTCGACCAGGCCGCCGCGAAGCTCGACGCCACGTACGGCGAGCGGCTGAAGAAGGGCGTGCTGGTCAAGGCGGCCGGTCGCCTGTTTCGCATGTCGGCCGCCAACGCGCACGTGACCTTCGACGCGCAGCGCACGGCCAAGCGTGCGCTGTACGCCGGGCGCGACCTGGCCGCGCGGCCGCCCGCCGCCGCCGGCGCCCCCGCAGGCGTCGACGTCCCGCTCGCGGTGGACATCTCGCAGAGCGCCGTGCGCACGTTCGCCGGCCGCGTCGACCGCGGGCTGAGCCGCCAGGCGCGCAACTCCAAGCTGCGCATCACGATCCACAAGGTCTACGTCACGCACTCGCGCCCCGGCCGCGACATCGACCACGTCGGGCTCGCGAAGGACGTCGCCGCGGCGCTCGCCGATCCGCGCCTCGTGCGCGTCTTCCGGCCCAAGCTCATCAAGACCAAGCCGCAGCTCACGTCGCTTGACGTCCGTAAGAGGGCGCGGACCGTCATCACGATCGAGCAGTCGACGTTCACGCTGCGCCTGTTCAAGAACTTCCATGTCGCCAAGACCTACAAGGTCGCCGTCGGCCAGCCCGCCTACCCGACGCCGCGGGGTCTCTTCTCGATCCAGAGCAAGCAGATCAACCCCACCTGGTCGGTCCCGAACAGTCCTTGGGCGGGGGAGCTCGCCGGCACGACGGTCACCGGCGGCAGCGCCTCCAACCCGCTGAAGGCGCGCTGGATGGGCATCACCAGCGGGGTCGGGATCCACGGCACCGGCGAGGACGGCTCGATCGGCACGCGCGCCTCCCACGGCTGCATCCGGATGCACGTCGGGGACGTCATTCCCCTGTACAGCCGGGTGCCGCTCGGCACGCCGGTGCTCATTGGCTGACGCGTTCCTCCGACGCGCTCGCGCGAGTGCTACCGAACGACGGTGACGCGCGCGGAAGGCCTCCGCCTCCGGGTACGTTGCATGAAGACCAGCCGGTTCGTTTCCTGAGCGCCCGAGTATTCCCTGAATCCGGGGCCGTTGGCATTACTGTCTGTCTTCATGATTCCCGAGAGCGTCGAGCAGGTCGTACCCGAGCGCACCCGTCGCTCCGTCGTCGCGTACCGCACTCCGCCGGGAACCCACACGCCGCCGGCGATCCTCCGCCGCCGTCGCGGAGCCGCGCTCGTCGCGCTGGACCTTGCCGTGCTCGCGCTCGCGGTGCTCGCGAACACGATCGGCGCGGGCACCACCCAGGCCACCGTCGGACCGCCCGGCTGGATCGTGCTCTATATCGCGCTGACGATCGGCGCGATCTCGATCCGCCGCGGGTATCGCTTCCGTCTGAAGACGTCGCCTTTCGAGTACGTCGGCCTCATGATCGCGGCCAACGCGATCGCCGCCACGGTCATCATCGCGAGCCGCATCGTGGTCGATCCCGACGTGAACGCGGCCGGCGAGGTCGTCCGCCTCTGGGCCTTCTCCACCGTCTACCTCATCGGTGGGCGGGTGGCCGCGTCGCTTGCGTCGCGCCGCGCGGCGGGCCACGGGCTGAACACGCTCATCGTGGGATCGGGCGAGATCGGCAACACGGTCGCGCGCCGACTCTGTGACCGGCCTGAGCTCGGCCTCACCCCGATCGGCTTCCTCGACAAGACGCCGCTCGTCCACGCGCCAAGCGAGCCGCACCACCTGCCGATCCTCGGCGCGAGCTGGGATCTCGAGACCGTCGTGCGCGAGCACGGCATCGAGCACGTGATCGTCGCGTTCTCGACCGCGCCGCATCAGGTCCTCCTGAGCATCGTCCGCCGCTGCCGCGCGATGGGCATCGAGGTCTCGCTCATCCCGCGGCTCTTCGAGGAGACCTCGCGCCGCGTGACGATCGAGCACGTCGGCGGGATCGCCCTGACGCGCGTGGACCGCGCGGATCCGCGCGGCTGGCAGTTCGAGCTCAAGTACGTCATCGATCGCGTCGTCGCGGCCGTGGTGCTCGTCGTCTGCGCTCCGGTCATGGTCGTCGTCGCCGCGCTCGTCAAGCTCTCCTCGCCGGGGCCGGTCTTCTTCCGCCAGCCGCGCGTCGGCCTCGACGGTCGCGAGTTCGACATCGTCAAGTTCCGCACGATGCGCATGCCCGAAGCCGGGCCGTCGGCCCCCGAGAACGACGCGGACTGGATCGCGCGCGAGCTCGGGCTCGACAGGGGCGAGGACGGCGGGGCGGCCGAAGACCGCCGCACGCGACTCGGCAGCGTCCTGCGGCGCGCGTCGCTCGACGAACTGCCGCAGCTGCTGAACATCGTGCGCGGCGACATGTCGCTCATCGGCCCGCGCCCGGAGCGCACGGACTGCGCGAACGCGTTCGGCCAGCACGTCTACCGCTACGGGGACCGGCACCGGGTGAAGTCCGGTTTGACAGGCTGGGCCCAGGTCAACGGCCTCCGCGGTGAGACCTCGCTGAAGGACCGCATCGAATGGGACAACTTCTACATCGAGAACTGGAGTCCCTGGCTCGATTTGAAGATCGTGCTGCTCACGCCGGCATCGGTCGTCAGGTACCACGACCCGTGAGCCCAGGCCCGGTGCCACGGATGGCGCTCGGTCTCGCGGCGGTGCTCTTGCTCTCGCTCGCGCCGGCCGCGCTCGCGCGCGGGCTCAAGCTCGATCCCAGCGAGGTGGCCACGCTCGGCGCATCGCACGCGCGCGAGCACGCCCGTGACCGGCTCGCGATCGAGCAGGCGCAGAAGCGCGCGGCGCGGATGTCGCCGGGCGCGCGGCTCAGGAGCGATCGCGCGGCCCGCCGGTCGGCGCTACGCGTGAGCCGCGTGCTGGGCGACAGGCCGCGCGACGACATCGGCTACTGGGAGCCGACCCAGTACCCGCTCCCGCAATACGCGATCAACATGACCCTCATGCCGACGGGTGAGCTCCTGTACTTCGGGCGCCCGCCCCCCGGCGACAACGGTCGCCCGAACTTCGGCGACGCCGAGATCTTCAACCCGGCGACCCATCAGTCGCGTGCGGTCGATCCGCCGTCGCTCGACGGACCCGGTGGCCTGCCGGCGAACATCTTCTGCTCGGGCCAGCTGCTGCTGTCGGACGGCCGGGTGCTCGTCGTCGGCGGCCAGCTGCGCGATGTCGACGCCACCCACCCCAACTACTCGGGGCTGCAGTACACGTTCCTGTTCGATCCCTGGAAGGAGAAGCTCGGTCTGCAACCGTGGACGATCGGCCCGAAGATGACAGCCGGGCGCTGGTATCCGACGGCGGCGAAGCTGCCCAGCGGCGACGTGCTCATCATGAGCGGGCTCGACGAGAACGGACAGGGCGACATCACTCCGCAGATGGACCTCTTCCGCCCCGGGATCGACGACAACGTGGCCCAGTTGCCGCAATATCCCGGCGGCTTCCGTGGCGAGAGCCCGGACCTGCCACCGGGTTCACCGGCTGATCGCGTGCAGT
>JAWVGM010000095.1:0-36337 GCA_033855075.1 Solirubrobacteraceae bacterium
GCGTCGAGGTGTCGACGAGCGACAATCCGGCCCCGTACCTACGCAACCAGCTGTTGTCCGACTGGCCGCAGGAGCTCACCGCTGAGGTGACGCCGATGCCGGAGTGCACGCAGCCCAATTGGCTGGAGAGTCGCGCCTTCCCGTCGCGGCAGCGCCATGCGTACGTGGAGCTCTACATCGGAGGCCAGGGCGCGCAGTTTCCGGTCCTCCACTACGACGGCTGGCACACCCATGCGTTCCTCATGCAGTTGTACGGCGACAAGGAATACATCGTGTTCGCCCCCGACCAGACCCCGCGCATGTACCCGCGGGACGGGGTGGAGCTGAACAAGTCGCGGATCGCCGACGTGCTCGAGCCCGACCTCGAGGCGTTTCCGCTGTTCGACGAGGCGGAGGGTGTGCGTTTTCGGCTTCACCCGGGCGAGACGCTCTTCGTCCCTGCCGGCTGGTGGCACACCGCTCGGATCCTGACCCCGTCGGTGACCGTCTCGGTCAACGGCGTCAATCGCGCGAACGGCGCGGAGTTCCGCGACGACTTCTGCGCCAGCATCCGGACGCGATCGGAGCTACGCAGCTCGGTGACCCGGGCGGCGTTGCTCGTGGGGCAGGTCACCCACCTCTTCGATTACGTCTGAGGCACGGCACCGAGCGATCACCGGTCCCGACGCCGGTGGCGACGAGGTCGAGGAGCCTTGTCGCCCACGCGGTCGTAAGCGGTGCAGCTTGCGATCAGAGGCGTGCACCACGTCATGAGGGGCGTCTGCAGAGCCGACGAGCTCGGCGCCCGGAGGCTCGTGTTCCGGGCGATGCGGGTTGCTTGGTTCATGTCGGTGTTCAGTTCGGTGGTGGTGAGCGCGCGGTTGTAGACGCGGACGTCGTCGATGAGGCCCGAGAAGTACTCCCCCCAGACGGAGTTGCCGCCGATGCGCAGCGGGGCGGTTGTGTTGGTGATCGCGCCGGTCGTGGCCTTGCTGGCGATCTGGGTGCCGTTCATGAACAGCCGCAGCGTCGTGTTGTCGTAGGTCGCGGCGAGGTGCGTCCAGGTGGCGGTCGGGGTTGGGCTTGAGCTCGGCGCGAAGAACCCGTCGTCGCTGCCATAGCTGCCGTTGGTATCGCGCCAGGTACTCGCCAGCGAGCCGCCTGAGCTCATCGCGTACAGCTGATAGGACATGTACGGCGGCTTTTCCTTCGTCAGGACCGTCTGATCGACCGAGCCCGGGCCGTTGGACTTGACCCACGCCTCCAGCGTGAACGCGGTGGTCAGCGCGAGCGAGCTCGAACCCGGGATCGTCACCCAATCGCTCGTGCCGTTGAACGACAGCGCGCTGCCGTTGCGTCCCGCGCTCGTGCGCGTGGCGCCCGTGATCGTGCCGGCGTTGCCCGTCCCGCTGGAGTCGGTGGCGGTCGTCCCGCTGGTCTCCTCAAAGCCATACGCCGCCACCAGACCCGCCGGACCCGAGGTGCTCACGGTGACGGTGACCGCGCTGGAGGTCGCGCTGTTGTTGGCGGCATCGGTCGCGACCGCCGTCAGCGTGTGGCTGCCCGGCGTCGCCGTCGACGTGTCCCACGTCACCGCGTACGGGGACGTCGTGTCCGCCGAACCGAGGTTCTGGCCGTCGAGCTTGAACTGCACGCTGCTGACCGCGGCGTTGTCAGATGCGGTCGCCGACACGTTGACGGTGCCGCTCACCGTCGCGCCCTGCGCCGGCGCCGTCACCGACACCGACGGCGGCGTCGCGTCGGGAACCGTCACCGTGACCGCCGTCGAGGTCGTGCTGTTGTTCGCGGCGTCCTTCGCGACCGCGGTCAGCGTGTGGCTGCCCGGAGTCGCGGTCGTCGAGTCCCAGGTCACCGCGTAGGGGGACGTCGTGTCGGCGGCGCCGAGGTTCGCCCCGTCGAGCTTGAACTGCACGTTCGTCACCCCGACGTTGTCAGACGCGTCGGCGGTCACGCTGACGGCGCCGCTCACCGTCGCGCCCTGCGCCGGCGCCGTCAGCGAGACCGAGGGCGGCGTGGAATCCGCCGACGCCGGGTTGACGGTGATGCTCACGGCGGCGCTGTTCGTGGCCCTGTTGGCATTATCGGTCGCGCGCGCGCTGATCGAGTAGGTGCCCTGCGGCACGCTGTTCCAGGTCAGCTCGTAGGGTGCGGTCGTGTCCTCGCCGACCTTCGTCGCGCCGCTGAAGAACTCGACCTTCCCGATCGTGCCGTCGGTGTCCGAGGCGTTGGCGGCGATGTCCACGGTCGCGGGCGCGTTGTACGTGGCGCCGGACGCGGGCGCGGTGATGTTCACCGACGGCGGCGAGTTGCTCACCGGGATGCTCACCATCTTGGCGACCGACGGCACGCCGGCGCTGTCGACGACGACCACCATGTACGGACCGGGGGGCGCGATGCTCGCGTTCGCAGGGGCGGTCGCGGTCAACGTGCCGGTGCCCTTCGTATACGTGAGCGGGACATAGCGCTGGTCCATGTCGTTGGAGTGCGTGACCGCGCCGAGGCGGATGAGCGCAACCTTGCTGATCGATGCGGCGTCGGGCGTCTCGATCTGCATCTGCGTCGCGTAATCGACGATGGGAGGGGCGCTCGTGATCGTCGGCCGCGGGGCGAGCTGTCCGCTGCCGTCCTTCTTGTACAGGTACGGCGGCGTGAAGACCTCCGCGTTCTTGGCCAGATAGTTCACCTGGTCGCAGGTGCCGCAGATGCCGCCGCCGGAGGACAGCACGCGGCCGTCGGGAAGCAGTAGCGCCGTGGAGTGGTACTGGCGGGTGATCGCCTGCGCGGCCATCGTCGTCCAGGCGCCCGTCGCCGGGTTCCACAATTCGCCGACGAACACGCCGCCGTTCATGTCGATGAGGCTCGCCCCGGTCTTGTTGCCGCCCGTCGCCAGCACGGCGCCGTCGGCAAGGACCGTGAGGTTGTGCTGGCGGCGGCCGTTGACCATCGAATTTGTCGCTGTGACCACTGGCGTCGCGCCGTTGATGTTGATGACCCGCGCGGTCCTGGACGAGCTGCCGCCACCAGCCACGAGGATCTTTCCGATGTCGTACATCGCGTGGCTGCCGTAGTCGCGGTTGATCGAGTCGCCGCGATTACCGGCGGTCGTCCACGTTCCGGTGCCGGCCGTATCGAGCTTGCGCATCGTCGTATCCGGACCGCTGTAGAACGTCTTGCCGTCCGGCCCGACGTTGAGCCACGGATAGAGCGGCAGGTTCAGTGACGCGCTCGTCAACGTGCGCAGGGAGCCGTTCGTCTGGCGCACCTCGGGGATGTCGGGACCGCCCTCGGTGATGAGCATCTCGCCGTTCTTCATCGCGGTGACGCTCGGATACCAGCGCGCGTAGGTCATGTCCGGGCCCAGCGTCCAGGTCAGCGTCTGCGGGTTGAAGATGTGCGTCTTGTTGATCCCGTTGAGCTGCTGATCCTTGTTGCCGCCCGCGAGGAAGATCGAGCCGTCGGGCAGGTGCGCCAGGCCGCTGCAGAACACGTTGAAGCCGGTTGCGACCGTGACGTCCGTCTGCGTCCCCGTCGCGGGGTCCCACACCGTCGCTCGCGAGTGGTCCTGGACCGGATAGCTCTCCGTCGCGTGATCGCCGATCGAGTCGTACGCGAGCACCTTGCCGTTGGGCAGCAGGGCGACGTGCACGCCCACGACCGGCCAGTTGACGGGCGCAGTCCACGAGCCGACGGTGCCCTCGGTGCCGGTCACCTTCGCCGCGGCGGCCCTGGCACCCGGGCGGCTTGCCACCATCGTCGCGCGCGTCATCGCGCGCTCCTGCGCGGCGGTCTTCGGCGGAACCGCGTCCTCGCGCATGTGCTCGGCGGTGGCGTCATGCGCGGACGCGGCCACCGGGATCCCCGCCAGCATGACGAGGACCGACACGACGAAACCGACGCGGTGCACGCGCAACGTGGAGCTCCCTGCCTGAGGACCCGGGGCCGCGAGCGTACGGTCCGCCCGGGAGCGAGGCCCCCTCCGATGGTCTAGTTCATGGTCGAGCGCGTGTCGGCCGGCCTAGGCTTCGAAGTCCTTCGCGGACACGGCGCCGGTCTGAAACGCGCGCTTGACGAGCTGGCCGCGCTTGGCCTGGCGCGGCAGGTCGCCGATCGCGAAGCGCTCGAACAGCGCGCGCAGGTGCGTCTTGACCGCCTCGACGCTGACGACGAGCTCGTCGGCGATCTGCTGGTTGGTCGCCGGCGATGCGAAGTCGTCGCCGTGCGCGAACGGGCGGCACAGCGCGAGCAGCACGCGGCGCTGCGCCGGCGAGAGATGGACCTGCTCGAGCTCGCCCGTCAGCGCGATGGTCCTGTCGATCACGCCGGTCGGGGCGCGGAACACGACCACCGTGTCGCCGAAGCGCAGGACGTCACCGTCGACGAGCCGGCGGCGCTGACGCAGGCGGTCGCCGTTGACGTAGGAGCCGTTGCGCGAGAGGCCGTCGTCGATGAGCGTCCAGTCGCTGCCGCCCAGGCGCTCGAGCAGGGCGTGCGTGCCCGACACCTTGCCGTCCCATGCGAGCGCGAGCTCGCAGCCAGGCTGGCGACCGATGGTGATCTGGTCTGCGCCCGAGGCGAGCGGGTGGATGTACTGGCCGCCCTCGCCGTCGCGGAACAGGAGGTAGGGCTCGCCCGCGAGGTCGGCGCGGATGCGCTCCTGAAGCTCCGCGGGGGTCGCGGTGTGCGCGTCGATCGGGGAGAGCGGCATCGCCTACTTCCTCTTGCCCGGCTCGAGCATCGTCGCGAAGGGCGTCGTCTTCGTGTGGTTCAGACCGAGCGCGCCGCCCAATGCGTAGATCGCTCCGCGCAGCGCGACGACGACCATCCCGTGACGCGCCTGCGGGAGCGGAGGCGCGTTCGACCACGAGCGTCGCGCGATGTCGTAGACCTCGACGTTGCGCAGCACCTCGTAGGACGTCTCGCCGCCGACGGCATACAGGTGTCCTGAGACGATCGCGACGCCGACGCCGTTGCGCCGCGTACGCATGGGCGCAAGCTCCTCCCAGGTATTCGAGCGCGGGTCATAGCGTTCGACCGTGTTGAGGTTCTTGCCCTCGCTGCGCCCGCCTACGGCGTAGATATACCGGCCGTCCGATGCCGCGCCGAGATGCTCGCGCGGGGTCGGGATCGGCGCGCCCTGCCGCCAGCGCTTGCCGTCGTAGACCATGGTCGACGCCACGAGATCGCTCGAGTCCTTGCCCCCGACGACGACGACCTTGCCGTCCGCGACGCCCGCGGCTCCCTCCGCCCGCGGGGTCGGCATCGACGGCCAGTCGATCCAGTGCGATCCCACGAGCGCGTAGACGCGATTCGAGGCGTTCGCGGTGAGGTCCCGGCCCTGCGGTGTCCAGCCACCGAGCACGAGGAGCTGCCCCTTGTAGGCGACCGCCATGTCGTGATGCAGGGCGACGGGGAGCCTCGGGCCCAGGCCCCAGGAGTTGATGGTGGGATCGAACCGCTGGACCTGATCGCTCGCCACCGCCCCGTCGGGCGAGTCGCGCAGACCCCCGATGAGCCATGCCGAGTCGCCGAACGCGGTGCCGCCCATCTGCTGGCGGGCCGGAGCGAGCATGTCCGGAACCTTCCTCCAGCCGGCGGAGTCCAGCGGAACGGTGGCGGTCGGCGGCGCAGCCGGCAGCACGGGCGTCGTCGCGGCGGTCTTCGAGGCCTTGTCGTCGCCGCCGGAGAGCAGCGCGATCGCCCCTCCCGCGACTGCGATGACCGCGATGGCGGCGGCGACGACGACCAGCCGGCGGCGGTTGCCGGAGCGCTCGCGCGGTGCGGCGGGATCGCGGGATGGCTCGGGCGACGCGGGCTCGGGCGGCGGCGGCGGGCTCTCGGGCGGGTGCGGCGGTGGGCTCTCGGGCGGGGAGGGCGCGTCGCCTCCGGGCGGGGCCACGGCGCCGATCGGCACGAGCTTGCGCGAATCGAAGTCGATCTCGTCTGGAGTCGCGTCGACGAGCGTCTTCGGCCCGGGCGCCTCGTCCGCCACGGGCCGCACCGGGCGCTCGGCGCTCGCTGCGGTGAGGATCGCCCCCGCGGCGGCGAACGTGAACGGCGCCTGGCTCAGCCAGCCCGAGCCCCACGTGTTCGCCGCCGCGGCCGCGATCGCCACCCCGAAGTCGTTGGCGCTGCGGTAGCGCTTCACCGGATCGCGCTCAAGTGCCTGCATGACGACCGCGGCGAGCTCGTCGGGCACCCCGGGCGCGTGCTCGAGCAGCGGCTGAGGGTCGGCGTGCACGTGGCTGTAGAGCATCTGCAGCGGCGTGCTCTCGGGGTCGAACGGGAGCCGGCCCGCGAGGAGCTCGTAGAGCACGGTGCCGGCGCTGTAGACGTCCGTCGCCGGCCCGGGCGTCGTCTCCTGCGCCTGCTCGGGCGCCATGTACGCCGGCGTGCCGAGTACGAAGCCCGAGCGGGTGACGAGCGTCTCGGCGCCCCCGAGCACCTTGGCGATGCCGAAGTCCGTCACCTTCACCATGCCGTCCTCCGCGATGAGGACGTTCGACGGCTTGACGTCGCGGTGCAGCACCCCGCGCTCGTGCGCGTAATGCAGTGCCGAGCACAGCGCGAGCACGGCGGCGCAGCTCGCGTGACCGTCAATCCCGGCTCGCGCGTAGCTGTGCAGCGTCCCGCCGCCGAGGCGCTCCATGACGAGCAGACACAACCCCTCCTGCTCGACGAAGTCGAAGACGGCGACGATGTGCACGTGGCTGAAGGACGCCAGGAGCTTGGCCTCGGCAAGGAACCGGCGGCGCACCTCGGGGTTCTCTGCAAGTTCCGGCGGCAGGATCTTCAGCGCGACGTCGCGTCCGAGCTGGCGGTGGCGCGCCGCGAGCACGACCCCGGTCGCTCCGCGGCCAAGCTCCTCGCCGATCTCGTAGGACGGCAACGCCGCTGCAACCTGCTCTCGGGGAAGCGCCACGGCCGCCAACAATACGTCTGCCCAGGACATTCACGTGTGGGTTCCCCCACCCTCAGGGTGCCTGGGCGCGGCGCTGCCGTGGCGCGATCTTGGCTTCACCCGCCAATCCACCTCACGCCACAGGAGCAGACCATGCAGAAGATCACCACAGCCGCCCTCGCCGTAGCAGCACTCCTCGCCCTCCCGGTCGCCGCGAACGCGAGCGTGCCGTTCGGCAGCCAGCTCACACATGAACCGGCCAACGGCCCGGGCCTGTGCGGGCCGCAGATGACCGCCGTGCCGTGCACGTTCGTCGGCTACCGGCATCCCACGCCGCCCGCCGGCGACAACGTCCCGAGCCCGGCGCCGTTCGACGGCGTCGTCACGAAGCTGCGCGTCCGCTCAGCCACCCCCGACCAGGTGACGTTCGCGTTCGCGACGATCACCGCGCAGGACGAGTCGGCGACGGCCTCGCTGGGCGCGCTCGGCCCGGCGGTCACCCTCGCCGGAACCGGCGAGATCGAGGAGTACCCGGCGCAGGTGTCGGTCAAGAAGGGCGTCCAGGTCGCGCTTCAGGGCACGAGCTTCGGTGCCGTCTACGACAGCAACGGCGGCAAGGACAGCTTCGAGTTCACCCCGCCGCTGACGCTCGGCGGCGCGCCGCAGGACTCCACCGGCTATAGCGGCGGCGAGCTGCTCGTGCAGGCGATCCTCGAGCCCGACGTCGACCACGACGGCCTCGGCGACGAGTCACAGGACACGCGCGTGACGTCGTCCGGACCGCGCCTGACCCGCGTGAAGATGAGTGGCAAGAAGCTGCGCTACAAGCTGTCCGAGGCCGCGAAGGTCACGGTCCGTATCAGCCGGCACGGCACGGTCGTCAAGCGGATCACGCGCACCGGGCACACCGGCGCGAACGCGATCAAGATCAACCGCGGCTCGCTGAGCTCGGGGCGCTACCGCGTCTCGGTGTCAGCGAGGGACGCCGACAACCTGACGTCGGCGACGAAGCGCGTCGCGCTGCGCATCTCGCACTGACCACACGCCGCTACAACCCGAGCGCGTCCGCGACAGCGGCGCGCTCGGCGTTGTCGGCCTCGATGCGCGAGCCCATCTGCGCGCGCCCGCTCTGCGGCGCGCTCCAGTTGAACAGGGCGAGGTCGAGCGCCTCGATCGGCAGCTCGGCGGCGTCGGCGAGGTCGCGAGCGCGACGCTCGAGCAGCAGCTTGTCGCCGATGCCGAAGACCCGCTTGGCGGCGACGGTCGTCGCATCGTCGGTGAGCTGCAACGACCCGGCCCGGACGTCCGCGCGGCCCAGCCGCCCGAGGGTCACGAGCAGCTCGTAGCGGCCCGCGCGGCCGAAGCCCGGCAGCGCGAGGCGCTCGAAGAGGCGGTCGAAGCGCCGCTCGGGCGTCCAGGCCGCGTCGCCGGCGAACGCCGCGGCCTGCCCGCCCGCCCGCTGCGTCCAGGCGCGGTAGGCGAGCACGGTGCGCTCCCCGGCGGCCGGATCGTGCGACGTCCGCGGACCGAGCGGCACGTCCAGGTCCGGAAGTTCCCCGCCGGCCCACGGCACGTACGCCGCACGAATCCCGGCGAACGGGTCATCGCCCTCGACGGGCGACAGGTACGTCGTGAGGAACGCGAGCCACAGCGCCTCCTCGGGATCGGGCTCGGCAGCGATCGTGGAGTAGATCTGCGGCGGGTCGGTCTCGAGCTCGTCGACGCGCGCGGTCGCGAACGCCAGCTCATCGGCCAGGCGCTCCGCGTCGGCGGTCGCCTTCAGCCCGGGAACGAGCTCGTCGCGGTAGCCGTCGTCGGCTGCCTGCTCCACCCGCCGCACGCGCAGCGCGCTCTGCGACGACCGCGGCGACGATCCCGCGCGCCGGGTGCGCGGGGCGCTCGACCGCGGCGCGCGGGCCGGCTTCGCGGGCTCGGGCTCACGGCAGATCGGGCAGTTCTGGATGAAGCGGTTGTGGCGGCAGAACGTCGGCATCGACCGAGCAGTCTAGGTCGAGCTCTGCCCCAGATGCTCGATCCCGCCGAGGAACACGGCCGTCGCAAAGCGCGTCGCGCCGTCCACGTCGGGCGGCGCGCGGTTGAGCATCTCGACGCTGATCTCGAGCGCCGCCCCGACCATCGCCGCGGCCATGTACTCGGGATCCAGCGGGGGCACGATGCCGAGCTTGATCGCGCCGCGCAGGTCCGCCGCGAGCTCCTCGACGCCCGCCCCGAACACCGGCTCGTCGAACATCGCCCGGATCGTGCCGCTGTTGCGGCGCATGAGCTCGAATGCCTCGGGCTCTGAGGCGAGGAACGCGAAGTACTCGCGGTAGCCCGCCGCGACGAACGCCTCGAGCGAGCGCGCGTCGCGCCGGGCCGCCTGCACGCGCGCGCGGATCTCGACAGCGTGCTCCTCGACGAGCGCACGAAACAGCGACTCCTTGTCGGGGAAGTAGTTGTAGAACGTCCCGCTCGCGAGGTCCGTACGGCGGATGACGTCGCGGACGGAGGCGCTGCCGTAGCCCATCTCGCAGAACACGTCGCGCGCGGCCTCGAGGATCGCCGCACGATTGGCAGCCTTGGTCTGCTCGCGGCGCCCGCCACCGACCTCGTCGGCGATGCTCATACGGCGTGCGCCTCCCGCTGCTGCGTGCCGGCGCGCGCGGGCACCGGCAGCGCGTGGCCGCACGCGTCGGCGCGCTGCCCGCCGCGGCGCAGCTCGCGGCGCAGGTCGTAGAGGTAGCGGTCGAAGTCGACCTGGATCGTGTGGCGCTTGCTCGCCACATAGCGTTTGCGCATGCGCTCGGCTTCGCGGCGGATGTCCTTGAGCATCTCGGTACGGGAGGGGAGGCGGTAGTCCCCTTCCAGGTAGGTCGCCAGCCAGCGTCCCTGCGCCTCGGCGAGCGGCATGATCGCGCCGAGCGGCTGGAGCAGGCCGACGAACGCCAGCGCCGGGTGATCGGGCGCAAAGACCCGGCGGAAGAGCTCGATGCGGTTGTCGGGCGCCGACACGAACGCCTCGTCGAAGAACGGGAACGTGATCCGGTAGCCCGTGCAGTAGACGACGACGTCGGCGTGCACGCGCGAGCCGTCGGTGAACTGGACCCAGTCTCCGCCGAGGCGCTCGATGTTCGGCCTCGGCGTGACCGAGCCGTGGATGATCGCGTCGAGGATCCGCCCCGACACCGTCGGGTGCGCCTGGGCGAAGCGGTGGTCGGGCTTGGGCAGCCCGTAGCGCTCGGGGCGCCCGGTGTGCATGCGGACGAAGAGCTCGAACATCTTGTAGGTGACCCGGTCGGGGACGCGAACGTCGTGGGGCAACTGGTCCATCGGGCGGCCGAAGAGGTACTTCGGCACGATCCACGCGCCGCGGCGGGCGGCGAGGTGCGTCGAGCGGGCGACCTGGCCGGACTCGACGGCGATGTCCATCGCGCTGTTGCCCATCCCGAGCACCACGACGTCCTTGCCGCGCAGGAACTCGTTGTCGCGGTAGTCGTGGGCGTGCATCTGGCGCCCGGCGAAGGTGTCGCTGCCCGGGAACGCCGGCTCGGGCCAGCGCGCGTCCCAGTGATGGCCGTTGGCCACGACGAGCATGTCGTACGTGCGCGTGACACCGTGCTCGTCGGTGATCTCCCACGTGCCATCCTCGCGCCGGCCCGCCTGGACGACCGCCGTCTCGAACAGGATCTTGCCGCGGAATCCGAAGCGGTCGACGTACGCGTTGAAGTACTCGGCGATGTGGGTGTGGTGCGGGAAGTCCGGATACGAGCGCGGCATCGGGAAGTCCGTGAACTCCATCCGCTTGCGCGACGTGTTGATGTGCAGGTCGCGATAGGCGGCCGACATCCCGTTCTTGTTGCCGAAGACCCAGTTGCCGCCGATGCAGTCAGACGCCTCGAAGCAGTCGAAGCGCAGCCCGCGCTCATGCAGCGCCTTCGCCGCCGCGATGCCGGATGAGCCGGCGCCGATGATGGCGGTGGTGGGGAGCTCTGGCATGACCGTGCGCGACAAAGGTGACGCTGGCGTCAGCGTACCGCGCGGTCCTGCCGGAGGCTGCTGGCGGAGGGTGAGGCGGGCGAGCGCGAGGTCGTACGCGACGATCGCAAACAGCGTGGCCGTGAGCAGCGCCCGGGCGAGCCGAAACGTCCGCGCTTATCGCGGCGGCGGCTGGCCGGGGTCCAGCAGACCGCCGCCGCGCGAGCGGCGGATGAAGTACACGATGCCCGCCGTGCACGCGACCGAGAGGATGAACGGCTGGTAGCTGCGATTGCCGACGAGCAGCATCCAGACGATGCCGGAGATGAGCGAGCCGGCGATGCCGATGCCGATCGTCATCGGGATGCTCATGGGGTCCTTGCCCGGCAGGGCCAGCCGGCCGAGCGCGCCGACGACGAGTCCGCTGAGCACGAGGGCGAGGAGAAAGCCGATCATGGGTGCTGGTCCGTTACCCCGAGCCCGGCCGCGTTCGCAGCAATTCCGGGACCGACGTGCTGTGGTGGCCCGTCCGGGCCGTCGTCGGCCTCCGCCACGTTGCCGGACGTCACCTCGGACTCGAGATCGCCGAGGTAGCGGTCGACCATGCGGGCGCACTGGCGGCCCTCGTTGATCGCCCACACGATGAGCGACTGGCCGCGGCGCGCATCGCCCGCGGCGAAGACGCCGTCGACGGAGGTCGTGTACGGCCTGACGGCCTTCGCGTTGCCGCGCGGGTCCTTCTCCACGCCCAGCCCGTCGAGCAGGTCCTGCTCGGGGTGCAGGAAGCCCATCGCGAGCAGCACGAGGTCGGCCTGAAACTCGCCCTCGGTGCCCTCGACCGGCTTGAACGGGGGCGCGGCCTCGGCCTGCGCATAGTGCAGCGTGCGCACGCGGCCTTCGTCATCCCCGGAGAAGTGCGTCGTGACGATGGAGAAGTCCTGCTCGCCGCGGCCGGCGTCCTTGGCCTCCTCCATCGCGTAGCTGAGGCGGAACTTCTGTGGCCACAGCGGCCACGGCGTGCGGTCGTCGGGGCGATGGGCCGGCGGCTCGGGCAGCAGCTCGAGCTGGGTGATCGAGGCCGCGCCCTGCCGAATCGAGTTGCCCACGCAATCCGCGCCCGTGTCGCCGCCGCCGATGACGACGACGTGCTTGCCCTCCGCCGTGAGCCCCTTGACCGGCGGCGGCTCGGCGCCGGTCGGCGTGCCGGTCTGCGTCGCGACCCAGCGGTTGCGGTCGTAGAGGTAATCCATCGCGAAATGGATGCCCTCGAGCTCGCGCCCGGGCACCGGCAGGTCGCGCGGCGTGCGCGAACCGGTGCTCAACACGACGGCGTCGAAGCTGTCGCGCAGCTCCTCGGCAGAGATGTCGACGCCCACGTCGACGCCGCAGCGCACCTCGACACCCTCGTCCACGAGCTGCTGCACGCGGCGCTGGACAACGTGCTTCTCGATCTTGAAGTCCGGCACGCCGAACCTGACCAGCCCGCCCGCCGACTCGTCGCGCTCGAACAGCGTCACGCTGTGACCGGCGCGGCGCAGCTGCTGCGCGGCCGCCATGCCTGCGGGCCCGGCACCCACCACAGCCACGGTGCGCCCGGTCTCCCGCTCGGGCGCAACCGGGACGACCCAGCCCTCATCCCACGCCCGGTCGATGATCGAGTTCTCGATCTGCTTGATCGTCACCGCATCGCCCTCGCGGATCTCGAGCACGCAGGCCGCCTCGCAGGGCGCCGGGCACAGCCGGCCGGTGAACTCGGGGAAGTTGTTCGTCGCGTGCAGCTGGACGATCGCGTCCTTCCAGCGGTCGCGGTAGACAAGGTCGTTCCAGTCCGGGATGAGGTTGCCCAGCGGGCATCCGTTATGGCAGAACGGCACGCCGCACTCCATGCAGCGCGCGCCCTGCGCCGCCAGCTCTTCGTCGGGCCGGCGGATGAGGAACTCCTCGTAGTCGTCGGCACGCTCGGCCGGATCCCGGTACGGGACGCCGACGCGCTCGATCTTCAGGAACGCCCCCAGCTCACCCATCAGGCGTTGCTCTTCTTCGCTTCTATGGCAGCCGGCGACGCGCCGTTGGCGCTCGCGCCGTTGGAGGCCGCGGCCTCCTCCGCCGCGAGCTCGGCGAGCACACGCTTGTAGTCCGTCGGGAAGATCTTCACGAACTTCGGCAGCAGCTCGTCCCACTCGTCGAGCACGCGCTGGGCGACCGGGGACCCCGTACGCTCGCGGTGCTCCTCGACGAGCGAGCGGACCTCGATCTCGTCGGCCTCGTCGAGCTCCTCGAGCTGATCGCGCAGCTCGCTGTTGACCCGGCCCGGGAACGTGCCGTCCTCATCGAGGACGAAGGCCAGGCCGCCACTCATGCCGGCGGCGAAGTTGCGCCCGGTCGGTCCGAGCACGACGACGCGACCGCCGGTCATGTATTCGCAGCCGTGGTCGCCGACACCTTCGATGACCGCGCTCGCACCGGAGTTGCGCACGGCGAACCGCTCGCCCGCGAGCCCGCGGGCGAAGAGCTTGCCGCTCGTCGCTCCATAGAGGACGGTGTTGCCGATGATCACGTTGTCCTCCGCGGCGAACGTGACACGGTCGGGCGGCAGGACCGCGACGATTCCGCCCGACAGGCCCTTGCCCGTGTAGTCGTTGGCGTCGCCGCGTAAGGTAAACGTCACGCCCGGGGCGAGCCAGCCGCCGAACGACTGCCCGGCTGAGCCGCGGAATTCGACGCTGATCGTCTCCGGCGCCAGGCCCTCCTCGCCGTGCTGCACGGCGATGTGACTGGAGAGGATCCCGCCGACGCAACGATTGACGTTGCGGATCTGCTTGGTGATGGACACGGACCCGCGTAGCGGACCGGCGTCGCGGGCGGCGGCGGAGTCCGCCACGAGCTCCCAGTCCAGCGCGTCGTCGAGGACCGGGTCCGGCGGGCGGACGCGCCGCAGCGGGGCGCCTTCGGGCAGATCCTCGGGCTGAGCGAGGACCTTCGTCAGGTCGACGCCGCGCGCCTTCCAGTGATCGATCGCCTGGTCGGCGACGAGCAGGTCCGAGCGGCCGATGAGCTCGTCCACCGAGCGCAGCCCGAGTGAGGCGAGGATCTCGCGGACCTCCTCGGCGACGAAGAAGAAGAAGTTCACGACGTGCTCGGGCGTGCCCGTGAAGCGCTTGCGCAGCTCGGGGTCCTGCGTCGCGATGCCGACCGGGCACGTGTTCAGGTGACAGGCGCGCATCATGATGCAGCCGGTGGCGATGAGCGGGGCGGTCGAGA
Organism: Solirubrobacteraceae bacterium; assembly: GCA_033855075.1. Taxonomy (GTDB): domain Bacteria; phylum Actinomycetota; class Thermoleophilia; order Solirubrobacterales; family Solirubrobacteraceae; genus CADCVQ01. The sequence goes on from JAWVGM010000095.1 coordinate 14,135, forward strand.
AGCCCATTTCGTCGGCGCCGAGCATCGCGGCGATCGCGACGTCGCGGCCGGTCTTCAGCTGGCCGTCGGTCTGGACGATGATGCGCGAGCGCAGGTCGTTCTTGAGCAGCGTCTGCTGGGTCTCGGCGAGGCCGATCTCCCACGGCACGCCGGCCGCCTGGATCGAGGACAGCGGCGAGGCGCCCGTGCCGCCGTCGTGGCCGGAGATCAGCACGTGGTCGGCGTTGGCCTTGGCGACGCCGGCGGCGACGGTCCCGACGCCGACCTCGGCCACGAGCTTCACCGAGACCTGGCCCTTCGGGTTCGCGCAGCGCAGGTCGTAGATGAGCTGCTTGAGGTCCTCGATCGAGTAGATGTCATGGTGCGGCGGCGGCGAGATCAGCCCGACGCCGGGCGTGGTGTGGCGCACGCCGCCGATGTAGGCGTCGACCTTGTGGCCGGGCAGCTGGCCGCCCTCGCCGGGCTTCGCGCCCTGGGCCATCTTGATCTGCAGCTGGTCGGAGTTGACGAGGTAGTGGATCGTCACGCCGAAGCGCCCGGACGCGACCTGCTTGATCGACGAGCGGCGCAGGTCGCCGTTGGCGTCGGGCGTGTAGCGGCTGGCGTCCTCCCCGCCCTCCCCGGTGTTCGATCGGCCGCCGAGGCGGTTCATCGCGATCGCGAGATTCTCGTGCGCCTCGCGGGAGATGGAGCCGAGGGACATGGCGCCGGTGGCGAAGCGCTTGACGATCTCCTTGGCGTCCTCGACCTCCTCGAGCGGCACGGGCTCGATGCCCTGGGTCTTGAACTTCATGAGCCCGCGCAGCGTCGCGCGGCGCGTCGCGTCGTCGTTGGAGAGCGCGGCGTACTCGCGGTACTTCGACTGGGCGTCGCCGTTGCTGCCCTCGATTCGCACGGCGTGCTGCAGAAGCGCGATCGTCTCGGGGTTCCACATGTGGTGCTCGCCGTCGCGCCGCCAGGCGTACACGCCGCCGACGGGGAGGAGCAGGTCGTGCGACGCGGGATAGGCCTGCGCATGGCGATCGAGCGTCTCGCTGGCGAGCACGTCGATGCCGATGCCGCCGATGCGCGACGCGGTGCCGGTGAAGTGGCGGTCGATGATGTCCTGCTCGAGGCCGACCGCCTCGAAGATCTGCGCGCCGCAGTAGGACTGGATCGTCGAGATCCCCATCTTCGAGATCGTCTTGAGCAGGCCCTTGCCGATCGCCTTGACGATGTTCTTCTGGGCGAGATCGGGATCGTCGATGCCGGGGATGCGGCCCTCGGCGACGAGCTCGTCGACGGTGTCGAGCAGCAGGTAGGGGTTGATCGCCTTGCAGCCGTAGCCGACGAGCGTCGCCATGTGGTGGACCTCGCGCGGCTCGCCGGACTCGAGCACGAGGCCGGTCCGCTGGCGCGTGCCCTCGCGCACGAGGTGCTCGTGGACCGCGCCGACCGCGAGCAGCGACGGGATCGCGACGCGCTTGGGGCCGACCTGGCGGTCGGACAGGATGAGCACGCTGACGCCCGCGGCGACGGCGTCGTGCGCCTCGTCGCACAGCCGCGCGAGCCGCGCGCGCATGCCCCCGGGGCCGGCCTCGATGTCCCACGTCATGTCGAGCGTGTGCGCGCGGAAGATCTCGTCGTGGACCTGGCGCAGCGTCTCGAGCTCGTGGTTGCGCAGGATCGGCTGATCAAGGATGAGCTGATGGGCGTGCTCGGGCGACTCGGTGAGCAGGTTCATCTCGCTGCCGACGTTCGTCTGCAGCGACATGACGATCGACTCGCGGATCGGGTCGATCGGCGGGTTCGTGACCTGCGCGAAGAGCTGCTTGAAGTACGTGAACAGCGGCGGGCGGCGGTCGGACAGGACCGCGAGCGCGTTGTCGTTGCCCATCGAGCCGATGGGCTCGGCGCCCGTCGCCGCCATCGGGGCGATGAGCACGCGCAGGTCCTCCTGCGTGTAGCCGAAGGCGAGCTGGCGCAGCCGCGTGGGCTGCAGACCGGTCAGCGTGACCTGCGCCTCGGCGAGGTCGGAGAAGTGGACCGTGTTGTCCTCGAACCAGTCGCCGTACGGGCGCTGCGTCGCGACCTCGCGCTTGACCTCGTCGTCCGCGACGATGCGGTGGCGCTCGAGGTCGACCATGAAGAGCTTGCCCGGCTGCAGACGGCCGAGGCGCTTGACCTCCTCGGGCTTGATCGGCAGCAGGCCCGCCTCGGAGCCGAGCACGACGAGGCCGTCGTGGGTCTCCACCCAGCGCCCGGGGCGCAGCCCGTTGCGGTCGAGCGTCGCGCCGACGACGCTGCCGTTCGTGAACGCGACCGCGGCGGGGCCGTCCCACGGCTCCATGAGGCAGGAGTGGAAGGCGTAGAAGCCCTTGAGGTAGTCCGGCAGGTCGTCACGGTCGGCGTACGCCTCCGGGATCATCATCATCACGGCGTGCGGCAGCGATCGCCCGGCGAGCATGAGCAGCTCGAGCACGTTGTCGAACGTCGCCGTGTCGGAGTTGCCCGGCGTGACGATCGGCATGACCTTCTGCAGGTCGACGCCGAAGAGCTCGGACGCGATCTGAGACTCCCGCGCGCGCATCCAGTTGACGTTGCCCATGAGCGTGTTGATCTCGCCGTTGTGGGCGATCACGCGGTACGGGTGCGCCAGCGGCCAGCTCGGGAACGTGTTCGTCGAGAAGCGCGAGTGCACGAGCGCCATGGCGCTCGCCATCTTCGGATGGCTCAGGTCGGGGAAGAACCCGCGCACCTGGTCGGGCACGAGCATGCCCTTGTAGACGAGCGTGCGTGACGAGAACGACGCGATGTAGAGGTCGGGCCCCGCCGCGAGCTCGCAGATGCGCCGGATGACGTAGAGCTTGCGCTCGAAGGCGTCCCGGCTCGCATCGAAGCCCGGACCCGCCTCGACGAGCAGCTGGCGCATGACGGGGCGCGTCTCGTTGGCGGTCTCGCCGACGTGATCGGTGTCGACCGGGACGTCGCGCCAGCCGATGACGTGCTGTCCCTCGACGCGGACGTTGAGCTCGAGCAGCGCCTCGAGTTTGGCCCGCCGCTCAGGGTCGGTGGGCAAGAAGCAGACGGCGACGCCGTACTGGCCGAGCGGCGGCAGCTCGAAGTCCACCGTCGCGCGGAAGAACTTGTCGGGCATCTGCAGCAGCATCCCGGCGCCGTCGCCGGTGCGTGGATCGGCGCCGGTGGCGCCGCGGTGCGCGAGGTTCTCCACCGCCTGCAGGCCCTTCTCGATGACCTCGTGGCTCGCCACGTTGTCCAAACGGGCGACCAGCGCGACGCCACACGCGTCGTGCTCGTACCTTGGGTCGTAGAGGCCGTCGGCCTGTGGCGGCATGGTTTGCAAGTCCTTGGGAGTGCCTCTGAGGCGGCGCGTGGCACTGTGAGGCGGAGCGCCAAGCGTAGCAGCGGACATGCCCCGAAACTGGCGCGATGGCCCGTCCCACGAGGCCGCCGCGGCGCGGTCGCGATCGGCCCAGATCATCCTCTTGGCTCTATGCTCCCTGGCCGAGACGGGCCAGACGCGCTCAACGTCGATTCACGATCGGGACGAGAGTGAAACGGACACACGACGGGCACCATCGTGACTGACAGCCCGGAGCCGGGCCCAGCGTCCATGCCCGAAGGAGCCAACGTCACGCCGCAACTAGAGCTGAAGCTGCCTGCGCGTCCTGAGAACGTCGCGGTGGTCAGACACGCCTTCGGCGGGCTCGCCGAGGCGCTGAACGTCGACGAGCAGACGCTCGCGGACATCAAGCTCGCGATCACCGAGGCATGCACGAACGTCGTGATCCACGCCTACGAGGACGACGACGACGGGTCGCTCGAGGTCGAAGCGATCCTCGAAGAGACGCTGCTGACGGTCGTCATCCGCGACCGCGGACGGGGCATCGTCCCGCGGCCCGACTCTCCCGGGCTCGGCCTTGGTCTCCCGCTCATCGCCACGCTCGCCGAGTCACTCGAGCTGGGCAGCGACGCCGCCGATCACACCGAGGTCCGCATGACGTTTCGCCTGGACCAGAGCGAAGCGGCGGCGTGAACGCCAACGGCCACTCCAACGAGGCGCACCTGGCCGTCCAGCCGGGCCCGCTCGCCGCGCCGGTGCTCAGCCGCGTCGTGGGCATGCTCGCGGCGCGCGCGGGCTGCCCGATCGACCGGCTCGACGACGCGCTGCTGATCGCCGACGCGGTCGCCGCCCGGGCCGGCTCGTTCAGCGACGACGGGCGGATCGGCGTCCACGTCAGCGCCGAGCCAGGCGGCGTCATGCTCAACGTCGGTCCGCTGCGCGCGGACGGCGCCAAGGACCTCATCGCCTCGGCGGAGCTTCCGGGCGTGGGGAATATCCTCGAGCGCGTGGCCGACGAGCTTTCGCCGGACTGCACGACGGCCCATGAGTACCTGAGGATCCGCATGGCGTTCGGCAGCCCCGCGCGCGCTTGACACAATGGAGGTAGGAACCTGATGTCACCCGAGTTCTCCGTCACCGAGCACCCGATCGATGCCGAACGCCACGTGCTCGCCGTGCACGGTGAGATCGATCTCTTCACCGCGCCCGAGCTCAAGCAGGTGCTGGCGGAGTCGATCGAGGCCGGACGGATCCGGATCGTCGTCGACCTCACCGAGACGACGTTCCTGGACTCGACGGCGCTCGGGGTGCTCATCGGCGCGGTGAAGCGCCTGCGCTCGCGCGGGGGCGCGCTCGCGCTCGTCAACGTCGACGAGAACATCTCCAAGACCTTCGAGATCACCGGCCTCGACCAGATCTTCACGATCCTCGCCACCCGCGAGGAGGCGGTGCGCGCCATCGAGGCCGCGCACGACAACGCCTGATCAGGCGATGAGGTCCAGGACGGCCTGCTCGGCCGGCCCCTGGATCGCGGTGACGTCCGGCTCGTCGGCGATATCGCCGAGCGCCGGGCGGATCGTCTCTCCGTCGCGGTAGCGGTCGAAGACCCGCGGATCGATGTAGGCGGCGCGCGCGACCGCCGGGGTATTGCCGAGGTGGTAGGCGACCTCCTTGACGGCGCGCATGATCGCCCGCTTGCGCGCGTACTTCGAGGTGACGCTGGGGTCGATGACCGCGAGCGCGATCGCCGCGATGACGGTCGCGCCCCACGTGCGGAAGTCCTTGGCGGACACGTCGAGGCCCGTGACCGCTTTGACGTACTCGTTGATATCGGGCGACTTGACGTCGCGCCAGCGGCCCGACTGCTTGTAGGCGAGCAACTCCTGGCCGCCGCCACGGCGGCGCTTGAGCGTCGCGACGGCGCTGGCGACCTCGGGGTCGACGACCGCCTGGACGCGCTGCTTGCCGGACTTCGCCGGATAGTCGAACCGGAGCGCCTCGCCGCGCAACGTCACGTGCTCCTTGCGCATGGTCGCCAGGCCGTAGCTCTGGTTTGCCACCGCGTAGTCCTCCGAGCCGATGCGAAAGAACCCGCGGTCGAGCAGGCGCGTCGCGCACGCGAGCACGTGCTCACGCGAGAAGTCCCCGCGAGCCAGATCGGCGTCCACGGCTTCGCGCATCTGCGGAAGCGAGCGCGCGAAGCGGACCATGTCGTCGAACTTGAGCGCGTCCTGGCGGGCACGCCAGCGCGGGTGGTAGAGGTACTGCTTGCGCCCGCGTTCGTCGACACCGGTCGCCTGGATGTGGCCGCCCGGGTAAGGACAGATCCAGACGTCCTTCCAGGCGGGCGGGATGACGAGTTCGTCGACGCGCTGGAGGATCGTCGCATCGGTCACCTTCTCGCCCTCCTCGTCGAGGTAGCGAAAGCCGCGCCCGTGACGCACGCGCCTGATGCCCGGGACCGCCGGGTCCGAGCGGCGCAGCCGGGGCACGGGTTGGGAGCTGACTGCCGTGGCCATCAGCCTCCGTCGCTACCCGCCGCGCGGTATCGAGCTAACGCTTGGTGCCGGAGGGCTTCTTCGCGGACGCCTTCTTGGCGGGCGCCTGCTTCGCCGCGGGCTGCTTGGCGACGGCCTTCTTGGCGGGCGCCTGCTTCGTCGAAGTGGCGCCGCCGTTCTGCTCGCGACTGCGCACCGCGTCGAGGCTCGCCTTCAGGGCCGACATGAGATCGGGCACCGGCGCGTCCTCCTCGTCGGCGGCCGGCTGCACCGCGATCTCCTCGCCCTCCGCCTTGCGCTCGATGAGGTCGAGCACCTCTTCGCGGTAGCTGTCGTGGTACTTGTCGGGCTCGAACGCGCCGGCAAGCGAGTCGATGAGCTGCTTGGCGATCGCGATCTCGCGGTCGTTGACCTCGATCTCGTCGGCACCGGGGATCTCGTCGATCGTCGCCGGGTCGATGATCTCGTCCGGATAGACCATCGTGGACATCCCGAGCGCATCGCCGTTGGCCATCGGGCGCACGGCGACGAGCTGCTGCTTGGAACGGATGACGACGTTGGCGATCGCGACGCGGCCCGTCTCGCGCATCGCCTCGAGCAGGAGCCGGTAGGGCTTGGAGCCGCCTGTCGCAGGAGCGAGGTAGTACGGGTGGTCGAAGTAGATCGGGTCGATCTCCTCGAGCGACACGAAGTCCTCGATGTCGATCGTCTTGGTCTTCTTCGGGCTGAGCGTCTCGAGCTCGCCCGGCTCGATGACGACGTACCGGTCGGGCGTCAGCTCGAAGCCCTTGACGATGTCCTCGTAGGCGACCTCGTCCCCCGTCGTCGGATCCACGCGCTTTTGCTGGATGCGCATCCCGGTCGGGCCGTTGAGCTGGTGAAAGCGAACCGTCTTGCGGTTGATCGCCGAGTACAGCTTCACCGGCACGGTGACGAGACCGAAGGAGATGGCCCCTGTCCAGATCGATCTGGGCATGTCCGTGAAGTATGCCCTCCGGCGGATCTCTCCTGCGCAGCGCACGCGACGTTGCAGCTGGGCCACCTTGACACGGGGCGCCGTCGGCGGCCGGCTACACCGCAGCGACACCGTCTCCGGCACCTGCGACCACACGAGCCCCGCAGGCGCTGACGTCAGGGCGTCTGGGGCGGCACGGGCGGCTCGATCGGGTCAGACCGCTCGGGATCGGGCTCGGGCACGCTCGGCGGTTCGGGCGAGCCCGGGGGCTCGGGCGCCGGTGACGGCGTGGGGTCGGCCGGCACCGCGGGCGGCTCCGGCACGACCGGCGTGGGTGACTCTCCTGGCGGAGGAATGGTCATGTCGTCAGCGCTACCCGAACGGGGTTTCCGACAGTCGCTCGCGCAGCTCCGCGATCGACTCGAAGACCGCGACAGCGCCCGCCTCCTGCAACTCATCGACGCCGAAGCCGCCGGTGCGCACGGCGATGGTCGGCACCTTCAGCTGCTTGGCCGCCTCGACGTCCCACGTCGAGTCGCCGACCATGACGGCATCGCCGCCGCCGACGATGTCCAGCGCGGCCTTGATGAGGTCCGGCGCGGGCTTCGTGCGCTCCACGCTGTCGGAGTCCGTCCAGCCGTCGGCGAGCTCGCGCGCGTCGAGCAGGTCCAGGTACACCGACAGGTCCTCCGCCTTCGCGGAGGAGGCGATGACGACCTTGCAGCCGCGCGATTTGAGGTCCTCGATGAGCCCGCGTGCACCGGCGAAGGGCTGCACCTCGCCGATGAGCTGCGCGTAGAGCGCGTGCTCCTCGATGCGGACGATGTCGCCCGCCTCCGCGTCGAACCCCTCCCCGGCCAGGTAGGGCACGAGCTGGTCGCCGCCCATGCCGATCGCGCGGTGGATGCGCCAGATCGGCAGCGTCAGCCCGTGCAGGGCAAACGCGCGGTACCAGGCCAGTGCGTGCTGGTAGTTGGAGTCGATGAGCGTGCCGTCGACGTCGAGGATGGCTGCCGGTGGGCTCATTCGCTTTCCTCTGCCCCGATATGCCGGACCATCCCGAGGACAAACCACAGCCCGGCGAATAGCGTGCTCGTCGCCACGACGGTCACCACCACGGCGGGCCCGTCGAAGAGCACGTCGGTGACCAGCAGGATGGCTCCGTTCATCGCGATCGCCAGTGCGACGAGGCCGACGAGCGCAAGCTTGCTCGCGATCGCGATGAGCTGCGCCTTGTCGCGCTCGCGGAAGACGAGCCGGTGATACGCGGTCGGCGCGATGAAGAGCGCCGACGCGGCCGCCGCGGCGAGCAGCGTGACGAAGTACACGTCCTTCTGAAACTCGGTGACGGCACCGAAGCGCTGCTGGAACGGAACGGCGAGCAGGAACGCGAACAGCACCTGCACTCCGGGCATCGCCACACGCAGCTCGTTGAGGAGCTGGTCGAGCTCCCGGTTGAGCCGTTCGAACTCGGTCTCCTCGCGCTCGGATGGGTTCGGGGACGGCATCGCAGCATCTAGGTGCCCCGTCGAGCCGCCGCGCGAACGCTCGAAACCTCCGCCCGGCGACGCGATCAGGCCGGCGGCGTGCCCTCAGGCTCGCTTGCGGCGTCGCGCAGCTGCGCGATGGCCTTGCGGATGAGCCGCGAGACCTGCATCTGGCTCACGCCGATCACCTCGCCGATCTCGGCCTGTGTCATGTCCTCCTCGAAGCGCATGCGCAGCACCTCGCGCTCGCGCGCGGGCACGGCGCCGAGCAGGTTGGCCAGCGTGGCGCGGTCTTCGGCGCGATCGAAGCCGGCCTCGTCGATGCCGATGGAATCGGCGAGCGTGGCGCCCGCGCCGTCGTCATCCGCCCCGCGCGGCATGTCGAAGGACACCGCGCGGTACGCGCCGCCGGCCTGAAGCGCCTCGAGCACCTCCTCGTCGGTGGCGCCGAGCGCCTCGGCGATCTCGGCGACCGACGGCTGGCGCTGCTGCACGTCGGAGAGCTCCGCGACGGCTTTGTCCACGCGCAGCGTGAGCTCCTGGAGATCGCGTGGCACGCGCACCGCCCACGTCTTGTCGCGGAAGTGGCGCTTGATCTCCCCCAGGATCGTCGGGACCGCGTATGACGAGAACGCGATCTCGCGCTCCGTGTCGAAACGGTCGATCGCCTTGATGAGCCCGATCGACGCGACCTGGAGCAGGTCGTCGAGCGGCTCGGACGCGCGCTGATAGCGACGCGCGAGCTGGCGGGCGAGCGGCAGGAAGCGGTGGACGAGCTCGTCGCGGGCCTGCTCGTCGCCGCCGCGGTAGCGCGCGAACAGCTCGCGGTCTGCTCGCGAGCGCTCGCCGCCGGAACCGTCCGAACCAGGTCGCTGCGGCGCCGCGACCATCAGCGACACGTCCCTGCTCCAGAGCGCGCGTCGTCCAAGCGGTGATTCACCTGCTGGCAAGCGTTCACAACGTCCTCCGATCGTGATGCGCCGGAGGTCTGGGGCGCTTGCGCGCGCGGCGGGAATCTAGGCCACGCGTAGTTCAATATACCCAAGCCATGGCGGAAACTCCCAAGCAGGACGGGCTGCGGGTCTTCGCCGCCGACGAGGACGAACGCACGCTGCGCGAAACCGCCCAGCTGATGACGGAGCTCGGCCACACCGTCACCGCGAGCACGACCCGCGTCTCAGAAGCCGGCGACGAGATCGCGCGCGAGGATCCCGACCTCTCGATTGTCGTCGTCGACGAGGATGACGAGCACGCGCTGGACCTCATCGAGGAGATCTGCGAGTACGCCCGCGGGCCGATCATCGTCCTCGTCGCACGGCACGAGGCGGACTTCATCACTCGAGCCGCCGAGCGCGGCATCTTCGCCTTCGCCCGGCCGCACTTCCGCGACGAGGTGCAGGGCGCGATCGAGCTCGCGATGAAACGTCACGAGGAGCGCGTGCGCCTCACTCAGCAGGTGGAGCAGCTCGAGAGCGCGCTCGAGCGGCGCGGGACGATCGAGCGCGCCAAGGGCATCCTCATGGAGCGCCACGGTCTCGACGACCGCGGCGCCTTCGCGATGCTGCGCGAGAAGGCCCGCAGCTCCAACCGGCGCGTCGTCGACCTCGCGCACGCCGTCACCGACGGCCACGCGCTGCTCCCCAAGACGGGCGATTAGCGCCCACCGCGGGCGGGAACTCCTGCACGCAGTGTTCGGCCTCGTCAAGCGCGCGTTGCAAAAGTTCCAGGCGGACAACATGACCGACCACGCCGCTGCGCTGACGTACTACGTGATGATGTCGCTGTTTCCGGCCCTGCTCGTCGGCGTCTCGCTGCTGGGACTGCTGGGCGACCAGTCGCTCGTGACCGACGCCGTCCGCTACGCCCGCGATCACGGCGCGCCGGCCGAGGTGGCCAACGCGCTCCAGGCGTCGCTGAAAAAGACGATCAGCACGGCGACCGGCACCGCGAGCGTCGCCCTCGTCATCGGCATCGCGGTCGCGCTCTTCGGCGCGGCGGGCGCGTTCGGCGGCGCGGGCCGGGCGCTCAACGCCGTGTACGGCACGACCGAGGAGCGCGGCTTCGTGCGCCACAAGGCCACCGACCTCATGTGGACGCTCGTCGTGATCGTGCTCGCCGCGGTCGCGCTGTTCTCCGTCCTGCTCGGTGGCGGGCTGGCCTCGGACCTCTTCGGCAAGATCGGCCTCGGCGACACCGCGGCGGACATCTGGCGCTTCGTGCGCTGGCCGGTAGCCGCTTCAGCGGTGATCGTCATGTACGCGCTCGTCTACAACTTCGCGCCGGACGTCAAGCCCCGCAAGTTGCGCTGGATCACGCCCGGGGCAGTGGCCGGCCTGGTCATCTGGATCATCGCCTCGGTCGGCTTCTTCTTCTACGTCTCGAACTTCGGCAAGTACGGCGCGACGTACGGCGCGTTCGCGGGCGCCGTGATCCTGCTGCTGTGGCTGTACATCTCGAGCATCGCGTTCCTGTTCGGTGCAGAGATCAACGCCCAGCTCGAGCGCGAGGCGGAGCGTGGCGGGCGGGTTCAGGAACCGCCGTCGCGGCCGGACTGGCCGCCGGTGCCGGCGGAGGGAAGCGAGGCGGCGTCGGGGTCCGGCTCGGGCAACGGCTCCGCGCAGGTGGACGACAAGTACGGCCGCGACGCGCTGGCGCGCTGACCCTCACTCCACCCGCTCGCGCAGCGTCAGTTCCTCCGGGTGCGAGCACAGGGCGCGGCGGCCCGGGCAGGTGAGGCACAGGTCGCGGTGGGGGGCGTCCGACACCGGGTACTGGCCCGCCAGCGGGCCCGCCGCGATGGCGAGCAGCTCGGCCTCCAGGCGATCGGCGTCCTCGGCGGCGAAACGGGTCACGACCGGGTCCTGCGGACGCTCGAGGAACGCGTAGGCGACCTCGACGCGCGCGGCTCCGGCGCGCAGCGCGGCCAGCGCGTACACGGTGCGCTGCACGCCGTAGCGCTCGTCGACGTAGGCGTCGAGGTCGGTCCGGGGCTCGACGCCGTCGGTCTTGTAGTCGACGACGAGCTGGGCGCCGCCACGCTCGTGGGCGAGCACGTCGACGACCCCGGTGAGGAGCGTTTCGCCGAGCGACAGCGTGAAGCCGTGCTCGCGATGGACGGCCTTCGCCCGCTCGATCCGTCCCGCGAGCGGCGACTGCGCGAAGGCGTCGGTGAGCCGCGCGACGTCGGCGGCCTGCGCATCTGTGAGCCCGGCGCCGAAGCGCGCGGCCGCGTCAGCCACCCGCCCGGCGGCGGGCCCCTCCTCCTCCAGCAGCGCGTGCACGAGCGAGCCGCGCAGGCGCGGATTGATCCCTTCGGGCACCGCGTCGAGTGCGTCCGCGGCCGCCGGCCCGCCGGCCGGCTCCTCGGGCAACCGCAGGATGCGCTCGAGGTAGAACCGGTAGCCGCAGGCCTTCCACGACGCCAGCGAGGAGTAGGACAGCGTGCGCGGCGCGGGCGCGGCCTCCTCATGCTCGCCGGCGACCGGTGCGGGCGCGGGAGCGGGCGCGACCGGGAGCTCCCCGCCCGCCGGCGCAAGCGACTCCGCGCGCAGCACGGCCCCGATCGTCTGGGGCGCATTCAGTGAGCAGCGCACCGCCGCCGTGTCCCAGACGACATCGGCGACCGGCGCCTGCGCGACCGGCAGCCGCGACACGTCGCCCCCGAGCAGCGCGGGCCCGAGCCACGCGAGCGGCGGCGCCGCCGGCCCGGGATTGGGCCACGCCGCGACGGTCACACCGCCGCTGAGGATGAGCCGCTCGCGTGCCCGCGTCATCGCCACGTACATGACGCGCTCCTCCTCGCGGGCGGCGCGCTCGCGCGCTCGGTCGCGCAGCCGGTCGTAGGCGAGCGCCTTGTCGCTCGAGCCATCCAGGCCCCGCAGCCGCAGCCCGACCTCGCCGTCGGCGACGAGCAGGTCCGCGTCGCCGTCGCCCGGGCGCCGGCGGCCGAGGTCGGCGACCGCGACGACGTCGAACTCGAGGCCCTTCGCGGCATGGATCGACATGAGCCTGATCGCCTTCAGGTCCCCGAGCTCGACGGGCGCGTCGTCCTCGCGGGCCTCTGCCTCGAGCTCGGCGGCGGCGCGGTCGGCCAGGCCGCGAACGTCACGGCCGTGGTCGCGCTCGAAGGCCGCGGCCAGGCGCTGGAGCTTATGGACGTTGGCCAGTCGTCGCGTGCCCCCCGACAGGGACAGCACGTGCAGGTCGTAGCCGGTCGCGTCGACGACCCGGCGCAGCAGCTCGTCCAGCGCGAGTCGCGGGGCGAGCTCGCGCTCGGCGGCAAACCGCGCCGCGAAGATCTCCAGCCGCTCGCGGTCCCCTGCCCCCAACTTGTCAAGCAGCTCGCCGCCGGCCGAGATCGATCGCCACGCGCCGCCGCTCCCTCCCGCGCCTGCGATGTGGGCGAGCGCGTCGGATGACAACCCCACGAGCGGCGAGGCGAGCACGCCGTAGAGCGCCTCCTCGTCGCGCGGGTTGGCGATCGCAGCGAGCCACGCGCACAGGTCACGCACGACCTGGCGGCCCCAGTAGCCGCTGCCGCCCACCGACAGCGTCAGCAGGCCCTGGTCCTCGAGCGCGCGCTCGTAGACGGGCAGATCGCCGAGTCCGCGCAGCAACACGACGGTCTCCTCCGGCTTGGCCTCGCCGGCGTCGACGAGCTCCCGCAGGCGCTGGGCGAGCAACCGGGCCTCCGCGTGGCGCCAGGCCGCCGCGCGCGGCAGCGCGCCGAGGTCGATCGGCGCGTCGGGGTCCTCCCAGCCGGCCTGGTCGGTGACGAGCAGCTCGACGAGCGGCTCGCCGGCCGCCGAGGGCTCGCGCCCCTCGATCAGCGCCACGAAGCGCTCGCCCAGCCGCGGCGCAAACGTCGCGTTGATCGTCCCGAGGATCGCGCCGCGGCTGCGGAAGTTCGTGGCGAGCGTCGAAACGCGCCCGGCGGCCGCCAGCGCGGCCCGGCGGCTGCGAAAGACGTCGACGTCGGCGTTGCGAAAGCCGTAGATGCTCTGCGACTCGTCGCCCACGACGAACAGGTCGTCGTCCTCGAGTGCTTCGAACAGGGCGAGCTGGCGCGGGTTGGAGTCCTGGAACTCGTCGACCATCACGCGGTCGAAGCGGTCGGCGTAGGAGCGCCGCAGCGCGGGGTCGGCGGCGAGCAGGTCGCCCGCGCTGAGCTCGAGGTCGTCGAAGTCGAGCGCCGCGCGCGCGCGTTTCGCCGCCGCGTACGCGTCGGCGTAGCGCCCGAGCAGATCGTCGAGCAGCGCGACCACCTCGCCGGCGCGGGCGTCGCGGCAGGCCCCGTGGTAGGCCTCGAGCGCCTCGCGGTACGTGTCGCAGGCCGCGGTCTTCAGCGCGTTGGCGTTGCCCGCGAGCTTCGCTGCGGTGAGCGCCGCGCCCGGCGCGAGCTCGTCCCCGGGCAGCGTCGCGAGGAGCTCGCCGCAGCGATCGAGCGTGGCGCGGGCCCTGTCGAGCGTGACGAGCGTCCCGGCACCGGCGAGTTCCCGCGCCGCCGCCGCGCACGCGGCCGCGAGCGGCGCGCGCAGCACCCGCGGGTCGGCTCCGCGCGGCGGGCGCGGGAGTACCGGGCGCGTCTGGCCGGCGCTGCGCAGCGCGTCGTGCGTGGCGCTCGTCACGTCGCGCAGGCGGTCGACGTCATACGCGGCGGCGAGGTCGAGCGCCGCGGCGCCGCTGCACCCACCGAGCAGCCCGGCGAGCGCCTCGTCCCAGGCGCGGGCGCGCAGCGTGCGGGCCGCCGCCTCGTCGAGCACGCTGAACGCGGGATCGAGTCCGGCGGCGATCGCGTGCGCGCGCAGCAGCCGCGCGCAGAAGCCGTGGATCGTGGAGACCCAGGCGGACTCCGTCTCGCGTGCGGCATCGCGCTCGCCGAGCTCGACGAAGCGCTCGCGCACCCGCGAGCGCAGCTCGCCGGCCGCCCGCTCGGTGAACGTGATCGCGAGGATCCGGCCCGGCGCGATGCCGTCATCCAGCACGGAGCGTACGAAGCGCTCGACGAGCACGGATGTCTTGCCGCTGCCCGCGTTGGCCTCGAGCAAGAGCGAGCCGTCGCGCCTGCGGACCGCCGCCGACTGCTCGTCGGTGAACGCTCGGCCCTTGGGCCCGAGAAGTGCCGAAACGGTCATGCCGCGTCGCACCGGCAGATCGTGGGATACGTGCAGCCGCTGCCGTTCCAGGCGCAGCTGTCGGGCCGCGGCTCAAGCGCGCCCGCCCGCAGCTCGGCGACGGCCTGAAGCGCGTCCTCGAGCACCGCGTCGACGATCGCGTCGAAGCCCTCGCGCGGCAGGCGGTCGGTCGTGACCGTGGCGAGGCCCGGGTCGGCGCCGTCGACGATCGCGCCGCGCGGCCGCGGGTCCTTGCCGCCGATCGGCTGGTACAGGCCGCCGACCGGGTCGAGACCGAGCACCTCGCGGGCGACGGCGATGTACAGCGCGACCTGGAACTTGTGCTTGTCGCGCCACTTCGCCGACTCGACCGCCGTCCGGCCCTTGTAGTCGTAGACGATCGCCTTGCCCCCGGCGCCGGTGTCGATGCGGTCGATGCGCCCGCGCAGCCGCACGCCCGGCGCGAGCTCAAACGGCGGGTGCTCGTCGTCGCGAGCGCCGAACGTGAGCTCGAACGCCGCCGGCTCGAGCTCGGAGCCGGCACGGGCCGCGTGCTCGAGGTAGCGCAGCACGTCCGCACGCAGCCGGTGGGCGAGCGCGCGCTGCCGGCTCGGGTCACCCGACATCCTGAACTCGGCCTTCTTCTCGAGGCGGGCGAGGGACGCCGCCACGAGCTCGCGCGCGAGCGGCAGGTTCTCGACGCTGAGCCGTGCCGATCCGGTCTGCTCGACGAGCCCGCGCATGATCGCCTCGAGCAGGACGTGGGCGATCGAGCCGCGCAGCATGAGCTCGGGGTCGGGCACGAGGCCGTCCGGTTGCAACATCCGCTCGACGTACCATTTCACCGGGCAGCCCGCCCACAGCTCGATGCCCGACGCCGACCACGTCTCGCGCGCCTCGAGATCGGCGACCAGCCGTGGATCGCTCAGCGCCGCGATCGGTGCCTCGCGCCGCCGCGGAGCCCCGGCGGCGGCACCGCGCAGCCGCTCGCGCTCGGTCGGCGCCAGGTCCTCGGGCCAGCCGACCGCGCCGAGGGTCCGCGCCAGCGTGCGCTGCTCGAGCTCTGGCCCGAACAGGTCGCAGACGTCCGAGACGAAGAACGAGCGCACGGCCTGATCGCCGTCGTCACGGGACTCGTGCCAGGACAGATACAGCCGCTCCTCGGGTCGCGAGAGGGTGGCGTAGAACAGGTAGCGCTCGTCGCCGAGCTCGTCCCGGCGCCCGAGCACGAGGCCCGACGCCGCGGCGATCTGCGCGCGCTCGATGTCGCCGAAGAACGGCTCGGGCCGGGGGACCCGCGGGAACTCCCCCTCCTGCAGGCGGCAGGCGAACAGCGCGCGCACGCGCCGGGCGCGCAGGGCGAGCGGGCTCGCCACCGTCACGGCGCCGCGCCGCGGACGCCCGCCCGAGCGCACCTCGAGCGCGCCGAGCAGTGCCTCGAGCTCGGCCGGGGACGGCGCGAGCGCGGGGTCGTCCGCCGCCAGGCCGGCGAGTTGCTCAAGCGCCGTCCGCCCGGCCGCGAGCGCCGCGCCGTCCTGCTCAGCCGGCCCGGTGAGCACGGCGGCCGCGCGCTTCCGCGGCGCCGCGAAGAGCGTCGCGAGCTCACCGGCGAGGCAGCGCAGCAGCGCCTCGCCGCCGCGTCGCCGCGCCGCCCGGACGCGGTCGAGCGCATCGAGCGGCCAGTGCTCGACCTCCCAGAGCGCGCGCGCAGCGTCGGCGGTGCGGGCGTCCTCCTGACGCGCGCGGGCCTCGAGCGTGTCCGCGAGTGCCGCCACCCGCAGCAGCCCCGGCGTGCGCAGCCACGCAAGCAGATCGTCCGCACTGCCGTCGAGCAGCGCACAGCGCAGCAACGCGAGCAGGCCGCGGCCGAGCGCCGTGTGGCCGAAGGCGACGCGCTGTTCGAGCGCCACCGGCAGCCCCAGCGCGCCGAACACCTCCGACAGCAGCGGCGCAACGGCCTCCGGCTCGCGCACGACGATCGCGATCTCCTCCGCGGTCATGCCCTCGTCGCGGATGAGCCGCGCGGCCTCCGCGGCGACGAGCTCGAGCTCGGCGCGCTCGCCACCGCCCTGCAACAGCGTCACCGCGCTCCCCGGATCGACCGGGTCGGGATCGAACAGCTGCCCGCCCCCGGGCTCGAACAGCCCGCGCTCGAGATGGTGCAGCGCCTCGCGCGCCGACTCGGCGTAATGCTCACGTCGCGGCGTCAGCGCGACGTGCTCGACCTCCGGGCCGTGCAGGTCCGCGAACGTCGTCGCGCGGCCGCTGAACGCCAGGCGGCCCGGCTCGTACGCAAGCGACAGCGTGACCCGCGCCCCCGTTGCCGCGATGGCCTGCACCGCGTCGCGCTGCAACGGCGTCAGGTCGTCGAAACCGTAGATGAAGACCGGCGTCTCGCCCCAGCTCTGCGGGCGCTCGCGCAGCGCGTCAAGCGCCGCGGCCTCGTAGAGCGGGCGGTCGCGGCGCTCGGCGCGCTCGAGTGTGCGCCGGTAGGACGCGTAGATGCCCGAGACGTCGTCGGCGTAGGCGCGCCGCCCGGCATCCTCGCCGGCCCATGCGCGCAATGCCTGCGTGAGGCGCTGTGGCGTGACGCCGCGTTCCTCGAGCTCGTCGACGAGCCGCAGCAGGGCGGCCGCGAAGCCCTCGGTGCCGGCGGCCGGGGCCAGCGCCCTCAGGGCCGTCGCGGCCACGGCCACCGCGGCGACGCGCTCTCGCGCGAGCCGCGACAGCGGGCGCCCGCGCAGGCCGCCGCGCCGGGCCGCTTCGTCGATGAGCCAGGCAAAGCGCATGACCTGTGCGCCGAACACCGCGCCGCCGGTGGCGAGCTGCGCCCGGTAGCGCTCCACGTCGGGCAGCGTGGGGACCACGAGGATCGGCGCGGCGCCGCGGGCGAGCGCGGAGCGGTAGCCGTCGAGCACGACACGCGCCTTCTCGGCGTTCGCGGGACCGGTGACAAGCGTCAGGGGCATCCGTCCATAGTCGCGCGTCGGGATGACGGCCTGACGCCATCGCCGCACGGAAAGCCGCTCTGTGCGACCGCGCACTCAGGGCGGCGCCGCCGTGTATCAGCGCATCGCTGGGCGCCTCGGGTATCGCGAAGCACCCCACGCACCAACCAAGGAGGCAGGAGATGGCGAATCCGACCATCAAGAAGGGCTCGACGGGCACCGCCGTGCGCACAGCGCAGAAGAACCTCACCATGCGCTTCTACGATCCGGGCCCCGCGGACGGCATCTTCGGCGCGAAGACCGAGAGCGCCACGAAGTGGTACCAGTCCGATCACGGCCTCGTTGCCGACGGCATCATCGCCCCGCAGACCTGGCGTGGCCTGGATCCGCCGACCATCAAGAAGGGCGCCAAGGGCGACGCCGTCAAGATGCTCCAGCAGCTCCTCACCGACTGGGCGTACGACCCGGGCCACATCGACGGCATCTTCGGCACGAGGACCGAGAAGGCCGTCAAGCAGTTCCAGACCGATCTGAACCTCGAGGTCGACGGCGTCGTCGGCCCGATCACCTGGGCGATGCTCGGAAGCTGACCCTCTGGTATGACCGGTGGACCGCGGCCGCCGTGGGGCGGCGGTCGCGCCAGCCGGCGGTCAGGCCGCGGGCAGGATGCCCGCCTGCACCGCCGCCCGGGTGACCCGGCGGGCGCTCGCCCACGGGTCCTTGTCGTGCAACAGCACGATGCCGATGCGCTTGGACCCGCGCTCGATCACCGCGACGAGGCAGAAGCCCGCGGGGACCGTGTAGCCGGTCTTCAACCCGATCGCGCCTGGATAGTGGTCGCGCAGCAGGTGGTTGGTCGTGAGGATCGTCTGCTTCTTGCCCCCACCCGGCCACACGCGGGCGTAGCGCTTGTGGGCGATCGCCGCGATCCGCGGCTCGGCCATCGCGCGCATCGCGAGCACCGCGAGATCAGCCGCACAGGAACGGTCGCCGAGGCCCAGGCCGTGGGGGTCGACATAGTGCGTGCACGACAGTCCGAGCAGCTTCGCGCGCCTGTTCATGAGCCGCACCCACTCGCCTTGGGAGCCCGCGCCGCCGATCGCCAGCGCAACCGCGGCGTTGTTCGAGGAGGAGATGAGCAGGCCCTTGAGCAGGACGTCCGCCTTCACCCTGCGCCCTGCCTTGAGCCCCGCCATCCGCGACGGCGGGACGCCGTCGACGGCGTGGGTGATCTTCACGCGGTCGTCGGGACCGAGGCGCTCGACGGCGAGCAGCGCGGTCATCATCTTCGTCAGGCTGGCGATCGGGCGCTCGAGCATCGCGTTGCGCTGCCACAGGACCCTGCCGTCCGCGAGGTCGAACGCGAGGCCGGCGCTCGGTCCGGTGAGGTCGAAGCCGGCGAGCTCGGACGGCTGGGAGAGATCGATCTCGGCGGCGCCCGCCGGATCGGGCAGCGGCCCGAGGTCGGACTGCGGCGGATCGGGCAGGTCGGGCACGTTCAGGCGCTTGACGGTCGCCGTCGCAGCGCCGCTGCCGCCACCGAAGCTGCTCGCAGCAACCGCCGCGCCCACGACGAGCACGAGCGCAACAGCGACGATGATGGACAAGCGGCCCGCCATGGCCCCGACCCTACGCGGCGCCCCCGCCGGACCTGTCCCTACGCGGCCTCGATCGCCGAGCCCGAGGCCGCAGGCTGCTCGACGGCCTCGCCCTCGCCGCTCGCGGCGGGATCGACCTTCTGGCCCTCCCGTGCCCAAGGCTCATCGAACTCCACCCGCCACTTGCCCTCCTCGCTCTGCTCGAGCGCGAGCCGCGCCCGGAACGACCGCCCGCTGCGTCCCTTGAACCCCGTGACGGGCTTCGCCGTGCGGCCCGTCGCGATGAGCTCCTTCGCGACAGCCAACGGCAACTGCTTGCCCGCCTTGGACTTCCAGATGACAAACCCGCATCCCGGATCCTCGCGCGACCAGCATGAATACCCCTTGCGATTTTCCACAATATCGTTGCCGCAGACGGGGCACGGACCGAGGTTGGCGCGCGGGATCCGCACGTCCTTGAGCTTCGCGTCGAGCTCCTGCACCGTCGACTCGGCGAACCGGGCGATGTCCGACATGAAGCTGTCGCGCGGCTGCTCCCCGCGCTCGATCATGCCCAGCCGCCGCTCCCAGTCGCCCGTGAGCGACGGCGAGGTGAGCGGGTGCCCGTCGAGCAGGCGGATGACGTTGAGGCCCTTCTCCGTGGCCACGAGCGCGCGCGCGTCGCGCTCGACGTAGCCCACGTCGATGAGGCGCTCGATGATCGACGCCCGCGTCGCCGGGGTGCCGATGCCCGAGTCCTTCATGGCCTCGCGCATCTCCTCGTCGTCGACGAGCTTGCCCGCGGTCTCCATCGCGCCGAGCAGCGACGCATCCGAGTAGCGCCGCGGCGGCTTGGTCTCCTTCTCGGCGGCCGCGACCTCGCGGGTCTTGACGTCCTCGTCCTTGACGAGCTTGGGCAGCTGCTGGTCGCGGCCGGCATCGTCGTCGTCGGACTGCGCCGCGCCCTCGCCCTCGGCGAGCTCGCCGTAGACGCCGCGCCAGCCGGGCACGAGCAGCACCTTCCCGCGCGTGCGGAAGATGTGGCCCGCCACGGTCGTCTCGACCTTCGTGTTCTCAAACAGCGCCTCGGGATGGAAGACGGCGAGAAAGCGGCGCGCCACGAGATCGTAGATGCGGCGGTCGTCGTCGGAGAGCTTGTCGAGGTTGTGCGTCGAGTTCGTCGGGATGATCGCGTGGTGGTCGCCGACCTTGTCGTCGGCGACGACGCGCCCGAGCGGCAGCATGTCCAGGCCCTGCACGTACGCCGCGGCGGTCTGGTACTCGCGGCCGGCGGCCCCGACGTGACCGGCGGTCGGCTTGAGCTCGGCGATCATGTCGCTCGTCAGATAGCGCGAGCTGGTACGCGGATACGTGAGGACCTTGTGCTCCTCGTAGCAGCGCTGGGCGGCGGAGAGCGTACGGCGCGCGGTGAAGCCGAAGCGGCTGTTGGCATCGCGCTGCAGCGACGTGAGGTCGTAGAGCAGCGGCGGGCGGTCCTTGCGCTTTGTCGTCTCGAGCTGGGTGATCTCGCCGGTCTGGCCCTGGACGTCGGCGACGATCGCGTCGGCCTCCGCGGCGGTCGCCAGGCGCGGCTTGGCACCCGCGTGGAAACGGCCCTCGTAGACCCGCTCCCCCGAGGCGGCGAACGTGGCGCCGACGAGCCAGTACGGCTCGGGCACGAACGCGCGGATCTCCTCCTCGCGGCGGGTGAGGATGGCCAGCGTCGGCGTCTGCACGCGGCCGAGCGAGACCGCGCCGTCAAACGACGAGCGCAGCCGGATCGTGGCGGCGCGCGTCGCGTTCATCCCGACGATC
Organism: Solirubrobacteraceae bacterium; assembly: GCA_033855075.1. Taxonomy (GTDB): domain Bacteria; phylum Actinomycetota; class Thermoleophilia; order Solirubrobacterales; family Solirubrobacteraceae; genus CADCVQ01. The sequence continues at coordinate 34,871 of JAWVGM010000095.1, forward strand.
CAGTCGGATTCCGAGCGCGACCGCGCGGCCGCCTCGAGCAGCGCGAACTCGTCGGCCGGTCGCAGCTCCTCGAACGCGCGCTGCATCGCTGCCTTCGTCATCGACGACAGCCACAGGCGCCGTACCGGCTTCTTCGATCCGGCCTTCTCGTAGAGGTACGCGAAGATGAGCTCGCCCTCGCGGCCCGCGTCGCAGGCGTTGATGACGTCCCCGACGTCCTCGCGACCGAGCTGACGGGTGACCACCGACATCTGCTTCTTGGAGCGCTCGTCGCGCACGACGAGCTTGAACTTGGACGGCACGATCGGCAGGTCGGCCATCCGCCACTTCTTGAACTTCGCGTCGTACTCGTCGGGCTCGGCGAGCTGCACGAGATGCCCGACCGCCCACGTGAGGACGTGATCGGGACCCTCGAGATAGCCCTCCTGTTTGGCGAACGGACCCGGAAGCACGCGTGCGAGGTCGCGCCCCACGGACGGCTTCTCGGCGATGACGAGTGTCTTGGACATACCCGGAGCGGCAGGGTAGCGCCCTGACCAAGCGCCTCCGGACGGCTACAGGCCGCTCAGCGAACGCAGGGGCCCGTGCCAACCGAGCCACGGACGTTGCGCAGCGTACGACGCACGATGTCGTCGGGGACCGCGTAGCCGCCCGCCGGCTTCGTCCCGACAGACTTGGCGAAGACCGTCGCCGAGACCCGGCCCGCGACATCGACGATCGGGCCGCCGGAATTGCCCGGCTTCACCGATCCGCGGAAGCTCGTGATCTTGCGCCGCACGGGGCCACGGCCGTACGCGTCCTGCGAGACCACGGTGCGCGTCTCGCTGATCCGCACGGGCCGCACGTCGTACGGGCCGTTGAGCGGGAAGCCGAGGACGGCGCCTGGCTCGGTCGGCTTGACCTCGCGCGCGAAGCTCAGCGCGGGCGCCTGCAGCGACGGTACGCGCAGGACCGCGACGTCGTTGTCGGTATCGAAGGCCACGGCCGTCGCCTTGTATTGCGGGCCCGTGCCACGCAGCTGGACGACCGTGTCGTCCTGCCCGGCGACGACGTGTGCGTTCGTCACGACGAGGCCGTCGCCCGCTACCCAGCCCGAGCCGGCCACGCCGAGGCCGCAGGCGGTGCCGAGGATCCGCACGACCGAGCCACCGGCCCGCTGCACGTCCGGGTCACGCGCGACCGCGGCCTTCGGCGGGCCGACGGTGACACCGGGCCCGTTGATGCTCGGGAACGGATCGAAGCGCGCGAGCGCCCTGAGCAGCGTGTCGGAGGGCAGCACGCCGTTGAGGCCCGCGAGGATGGCCGAGCGCTGCACCTCCTTGCGCCATCCCCGCACACCGGGCGTCTGCAGCACGATCACGCTGACGACCCACGCGAGCCCGAGCGCGAGGGCCACGCTCAGGGCGAAGCCGAGGAGCCCGTCGAGGAACGCGAAGCCGGGGATCTGGATCGCGTTGCGCAGCCGGA
>JAWVGM010000096.1:0-37058 GCA_033855075.1 Solirubrobacteraceae bacterium
GCGCACCCCAACCGCGTCGGCCACGCGTTCTTCAAGACGCGCATGCGCGACGAGGGCGCGATGTTCGGCGGCGAGGTCTCCGGCCACTACTACTTCCGCGACTTCTACTGCGCCGACAGCGGGACGATCCCCGCGCTGCTCATCCTCGAGCTCGTGAGCATCGAGGGGCGCAAGCTCTCCGAGCTGCTCGACCGCTTCCGCTCGGCGTACTTCATCTCCGGGGAGATCAACTCCGAGGTCGAGGACGGGCCGGCGAAGCTCGCCGAGATCGAGGACCGCTTCGCCGACGCACGGATCGGGCATCTGGACGGCGTGTCCGTGGACTACGACGACTGGCACTTCAACGTGCGCACGTCGAACACCGAGCCGCTCATGCGGCTGTGCCTCGAGTCGCTGGTCTCCGTCGAGGACATGGAGCGCCGCCGCGACGAGCTGCTGGACATCATCCGCTCGTGACGCAAGACGAAGCGGCCGCCGCGCTCCAGCGGGCCGCCGATGCGGGCATCCACTGCCTGCCGATCCCGACGCCGTTTCAGGTCGGCGACGTCAACACCTACCTCATCGAGGACGACCCGCTGACGCTGCTCGACAGCGGCCCGAACTCCGGTACGGCGCTGGACACGCTCGAGCGCTCGCTCGCCGAGCACGGACGGCGGGTCGAGGATCTCGGCCTGATCATCGTCTCCCACCAGCACATGGACCACCTCGGGCTCGTGGAGATCCTGCGCCGGCGCTCGGGAGCCGACGTCGCCGCGCTCGACCTGCTCGCGCCCTACGCGGCCAACTACGACGACGGCATGGAGGCCGACGACGCCTTCGCCGTGCGGATCATGACCGAGCACGGGATCCCGGAGGACATGCGGATCGCGCTGCTGACGATCTCCCACGGCTACCGCAGCTGGGGCAACGCCGCGACCGTCACGCAGCCGCTCGCGCACGGCTCAGAGCTCACGCTGCGCGACCGCACGCTGCGGGTGCTGCACCGGCCCGGCCACTCCCCGTCGGACACGATCTTCCACGACGAGGAGCGCGGCATCGTCCTCGGCGCCGACCACCTCATCAAGCACATCTCCTCCAACCCGCTCATCGCCCGCCCGCTCGAGGCGCCGCTCGACGCACCCGAGACCCCCGAGCGCCCGCACCAGCTGGAGATCTACATCGACTCGCTGCGCGCGACCCGGGCCATGGAGGACATCGAGCTCGTCCTCGCCGGACACGGCGAACCGGTCACCGACCACGTTGCGCTGATCGACGAGCGCTTCCGCCAGTACGACCGCCGCGCGGAGAAGATCCGCCGCGTCGTCGCCGAGCGGCCGAGCACCGCATTCGAGATCGCGCTGGCGCTGTGGGGCGACGTCGCCGTCGCACAGGCGTACCTCACGCTGTCGGAGGTGCTCGGCCACGTCGACCTGCTGCTCGCCGACGGCCGGGTCGTCGAGGAGAGTGCCGGCGGCATCACGCGCTTCGCCGCGGCGTAGACGTCAGCCGCGTACGCCCTCGATGACGGCGCTCATGCGGGCCGTCTCGACGTCGACGTCGGCGTGGTCCTGCACCCATTGACGCGCGGTCGCTCCGGCCCGGCGGCGGTCCTGGAGCGGCCGTTCGAGCGCGCGGCCCAGCGCCGCCGCGAGCGCCTTCGCGTCGCCCGGCGGAGCGAGCAGTCCCCACGGCTCGAGGACGCACTCGGGCAGCCCGACCTCATCGCTGGCCACGACGAGCAGCTCCATCGCCATCGCCTCCTTGACGACGACCGGCATCGAGTCGCGGTCGCCGTCGCGCGCGACGATGCACGGCATTGCGAGCACGTCGGCCTCCTCGAGCGCGCGACAGACCTCCGCCGGTGTGAGCGCGCCGGCAAGCTGCACCGCGACACCCGCGCGAGCGGCGCGGCGCAGGAGCTCGCGGCGCATCGGCCCGTCGCCGACGATCCGCAGGCGCACCCCGGGCATCTCGGCGACCGCGTCGACGAGGACGTGAAAGCCCTTCTTCTCGACCAGCCGGCCGACCGCGAGCACCGTGCGCCCGCCGGCCAGCGGCACGGAGCGGCGAAACGCGTCTGTGTCCACGCCCATGACGATCTTGTGGACCCGGGTCCGCGGCGCGAGCGCCTGCAGGTGCGCGACGTTGTAGTCGCAGCCCGTGAACACCGCCGACGCGGCGTCGAGCTTGGCCCGCAGGTTGCGGGGAGACGCGAAGATGTCGTAGGCGTGCGCGGTGAGCGTGAACGGCACGCCGCTGAGCGCCGACAGGCGGCGGGCGTCGAGCGCGGCGCCTGCGGCGAAGTGCGCGTGCAGGTGCTCGTCACCGCGCTGCGCGATGCGGCGCGCCTCGGGCGCGAGGGAGCGCAGCGGGCGCACCCATTCCTCCCGGCGCCACCGCAGCCGCCGCACGAGGTCCAGCGCGCAGGCGCACGGGTGGCGCGCGACGAGCCACGCGAGCGCGCGCGCCGCGGTCGCCGGGGAGCCGGCGCCGCTGAGGCTGACCTCGACGTCGACCGGCGCCTCGGGGTTCGCCCGTGCTGCCTGCGCGCGGGCGTGGACGCGGACGTGGTGGCCCCTCCGCCGCAGCGCCTGCAGCTCGTTGACGACGAACGTCTCCGAGAGCTCCGGCCACTGATCGAGAACGAAGACGATGCGCACCGCGTCTCCTCCCTACGCGGCCGCGTGCACACGGCGCGAGCGCGGCCGGCGCCGCCGCCGGCGCTGGGTCAGCGCGGCCGCGAGCACCAGTGCGATGCCGGTGAGCGCCGGCATCTGCCAGTCCCAGTCGACGCACGCGTGCGCAAGCCAGACCGACACGGCGGCGGCGACGCCCGCTGCGGGGGCGGGCGAGAGCACGCCGCGGCCGCGCATGCTGTGCACTGCGCCGCGGCCAACGGCTACGAGGAACCCGATCAGGAGCAGCCCCCCGATGAGACCGAGCTCGGCGAGCGTCTCCAGCACGAGCGAGTGCGCGTCGTGAAGCGTGAGGTCGACGCGGCGCGTGAGCGTCCAGCGCGCCGCGAACGATCCGGCGCCCTCCCCACGGATGGGCTGTGCCTGAAATCCGTCGAAGGCCACGCGATACGCCTCGCTCCGCGCGCCACTCGTCGAGAAGAGGCGCGTCGTTCCGGACGCCGCCGTACCGGCCGCCGTCGGCTGCATGAAGTCCTGCCACTGACGATCCACCCAGGCCCGCGCGTCGTGCCCGCGGGCGGCATATCCGATGGCGGCGACGGCGACCAGAAGCACCGCGACCATGAGGGACGCCGGGCGGCGCAGCTCGCGTGCGCGGCGCTTGACGCGCTGCAGCACTCGCTTGGACGCCAGCAGTCCCTGCAGCCCGGCCACGCCGGCGACGAGCGCCACGAGCTCGACCGTGAACGCGTTGCCCTGGGCCTCCTGACCGCTGCCGGCGGCGGGATTGTCGACGAGCGCGGGGTACGAGCGCAGCCGCAGCACAGCGATCGCAAGGGCTCCGCCGACCAGCAGCGCGCTCACGAGCAGCGATCCGCGGTTTGGGGCGAGCGCCACGAGTACCACGAGACCGACGGCGAGCGCCATCCAGGCCCCGCGCGACAACGAGAGGTACATCGCGACGAGCAGCAGCGCGGACGTGCCCGCGAAGACGGCACGCCGCGCCGCGGCGGCCCGCCGATCGGCGGCGAGGCCGAGCGCGAGCACCCCGCCCATCGAGGCCATCGCCCCGAAGGCGTTCCAGTACTCCAGCGGATAGCCGAGCCGGTACGCCAGGTTCGTGAACGGATCGGAGCTGCCTGCGAGGAGATCGGGCTCCAGGCGGCTGAGCAGCCCGGCGCCGACGATGAGCACGGTCACGCCGAGCATTCCCCAGACGAGCAGACGAGCGTGTCGTGGGGAATCCGCCGCTACCAGCGCAAGGCCGAACAGACCGACGTACAACATGCTTCGCTGCATGTCGAGCACCGGAACGTCCGCGACGGTCGACCATGCCGCCGACACCCCACTCCACAGCGCGAACGCAGCCAGCAGCCCGAGACCGGCGAGCGCGTTCGATGACATCGTCGTGCGCGAGGCCACACCCACCACGACGACGGCGAGCGTGATGAAGGCTGCCGCCCCCGCCGCGATGAACGAGGGTGGGAAATAGCCGCCGTCGTTGAAGCCGAGCAGCCCGAGGATCGCCATGAGGCTCGCACCGGCGGCCAGCGCCGGCCAGGCCCGTTCGATCGCAGCGATCCTGGCCATGAACGGCCGTACCGGCGCGGCAACGGGATGAGCGGTTCCGAGCGCCATGGCGGCACGACTGTAACGGCGCGTGTCGCCGCGGCCCGGCCGGTAGCCTCGCGGGTGAATGGTTGATCGGACTCGCGGTCGGTGGCCGGCTCTTGCGATCGCGGCGCTCGCTGCCGCCCTCGGCATCTACCTGGCGCTGAGCCAGGGCGGCGAGGCGAAGCTCAAACGAGCCCAGGACGACGTCCGCGTTGGCCGCTCGGCCCAGGCGCTCGCTGACCTCAAGGGCGTCGACGGGCAGGTGTCGGGGCGCGCGGCGGCCGTACGCGGCTACGCGTACCTGATGAGCGGGAGGGACGAGCTCGCGGCGCGGCAGCTCGATAGGGCGGCGCGCAACGCCCCCAACGACTGGCAGCTTCAGCGTGACTACGCGGTGGTGCTCCGGACGCTCGGTCGTCGCGCCGAGGCGCGGGCCCGGATGCGGCGCGCGGTCGCCCTCAACCCGCTGATGGCACTGCCGCCGGGCTTTCGCCGCGCGCGGGCGCCGGCCGCGTCGCCATGAGCCCGTCGGGAGGCGCGTTGGACACGTGGGTGGTCACGCGCTGGGGCATGCGGTACAACTAGGGTCGTCCGTGGTCCGATCGGAGGGTTCCTGCGCATGATGCGTCATCTACGACTGCTCGGCTTGGTTTCTATTGCCGTGCTCGCGCTGTTCGCCGTTCCGTCTACCGGGGTCGCGCAGACGCCCGTTCAGGACCAATACGCGCCGGCGCCGGACACGACCACCGGCGACAACGGCACGGCGAACACGAACGACACCGCCAACGAGAACACCAGCGGCGCGGACAACGCGGGCAACGCCGGCACGGTCGCCGTCGAGAAGGCCGACGCGAACGGCACGCTGCCGTTCACCGGTGGTTCGGTTCCGCTCGTCGCCCTGCTCGGGCTTGGCCTGCTCTCCGTCGGGCTCGTGGGCGCCGCGGCGACGCGCAAGCGCCGCTCGACAGGCTCCCTGTAGTACCGCGACCGTCGCCAGCTGGCGGTAGCCTGCCATTAGTGGCAGCAGCAGCAGTGACACCGGCCGGAGTGCGCAACGGGGACCCTGACGCGCTCGCGGGTCTGTGCGCCCGGCGCGGTCCGGCGGTGCTGGCGTACTGCGAGCGTGTCGCGGGCGTCGACAACGCGAGCGCCGCCGCCGCGGATGCCTTCCGCCGCTTCCGTACCGCCGTCATCGCAGCCACCGATCTCAGCAATCTGAATCCTGAGGCGCTGCTCATGAGCGCCACGCGCCATGCGGCGGCGCAGTTCGTGCCGCGGCCGGCCGATTCGCCCGACGTCCTGCGGTTTGTCGCCCGCCGACCGGCCACCGGCTGGTGCGGGGACGTCCCCTCGCTGCTGGCAGCTCGCGCGGATCGGACGATCTCGACGATCGACCTCGCCCGGCTCGGGCAGCACCTCGACGGGTGCCCGGCCTGCCGCGCGCCCGAGGCACGCTTTGAGGCCGCCGAGCGCGCCTACCGCGACCCGCCGACCACGCCTCTCCCCCTGCCCGCGACGGCCGCGATCATGGCCGCGCTGTCGGCGGCAGGTCCGGTCAGCCCATCCGTGGCCGCGTCCAACGGCGCAGGACCGGCGCCCGCCGGCGCGGCGAACGGTGCGCGACCGGTGCCGCCGAGCCCGCCGGAGCCGGTTTCCGAGGAGGTGCACGAGGCGAACGGGGACGCCATCAGGACTCCCCCGCCCCCGATCGAGGTGCCGACGGTGAGGACCCCTGTCGCGGAGGTCGTCCCACCGCCGCCGGTCGAACCGGTCGCCCCGCCGCCACCTCCGCCGGTCCAGGAGATCCCGCCGTTACCGCCCGCACCGGCGCTGCCGCCCCGTCCCGAGCCGCCGGCGACCGAGCTCCACGTGACCGTTCCTGAACCGCCGGCGCCATCGTCGTTTCAGGCCTGGACGCCGGACGTCGACACGGCGACCTCGGAGTACCGCATCCCGGAGTTCGTCGACCTCGGGGAGCGTGGCGAAGCGCGTTCGCGGGAGGACCGCGGACGCACGCGCCCGGCGCTACCGGCCCTCCCTTCGCTCTCCCTCTCGGGCCTGCGCGGACGCTTGCCCAAGCGCCGCAAGCGCCCGCAGACGCGTCGACCGCGACCCGGGTCGTCGGCAGTGGGCTCGACGGTCCTCCAGCCGGTTCCTGGCCGACGGACGCGGTTTGACCTCGCGACGGTTCTGCCGCTCGTACTCGTTCTCGGCGCGATCGTCGTCGGGCTGGCCGTCGCCGGGGTCTTCGGCGGTGGATCGGGCGCCGAGTCGCCGGCGTCGAAGGCGCCGACCCCGACCGCCCCGTCCAGCTCGGGCCAGCCGCCCGACGTCCTCGTGGTCCCCGGTGGCAGCGCGAGCGCCGCCGCGGTCGAGGCGGCCAAGGCCCGCGCGCGGGCCAAGGCGCGTCGAGCCGCACGCCAGGCCCAGGGGTCGGCGGGGTCGTCGTCCGGGGCCTCCTCTTCGGCGGCGTCGTCGGGAACCTCGGGGCAGTCGGCACAGCCGGCCAGCACGCCGCCGCCGCCCCCGCCCCCGCCGGCGGCGCAGTCACAGGGCCAGGGCGCTACGAACTCGCCGAAAGTCAACGGCGGCCGTAGCGCCGCGGGCTCGGGACAGTCGCCGGACACGTCCAACGTGCCCCCGCTCTCCCCCACCAGCCCCTAGCGGTCCCGGTCGTGCCCGCAGAGGCACTCGAGCACGCGATCCAGAACATCGGAAGCGAGCTCGCGGCCGCGTTCCCTTCGCCGCGCCGCCATCCGCTCAAGGCGCTCGACGAGCGCGCGATGGACCTCGCCGCGCAGGACACGGAGCTGCGTGCAGCGCTCTTCCGGTTCGTCGACGTGGTCCCCGCCTGCCGGTCGGTCGATGACCTCGCATCGCACCTGACCGCGTTCCTGGAGGAGGTCCCCGACCGACCCCCGACCGTCCGCGCGGCCATGAAGGTGGCCGACTCGAAGAGCGGCCGGGCGGCGCTCGGCGCCGCGAGCGCCGCGGGCGTGCGCCACATGGCCCACCGCTTCATCGTCGGCGAGGACCCCGCGGACGCCCTGCCGACGCTGCGCAAGCTGTGGCGCGACGGCATCGCGAGCTCGGTCGATCTGCTCGGCGAGGCGACGGTGACCGCCGACGAGGCCGACCGCTACGCCGCGCGTTGCGCCGCTGCGCTCGACGTGCTCGCCGCGGCGTACGAGCGCGTGCGCGAACAGCCGGCGCTCGAACACGACTCGCTTGGCCCGATCCCGCGCGCGAACCTGTCGGTCAAGGTGTCGGCGCTCACGCCGCTGCTGCGACCCGACGCGCCCGAGCGGGGCAAGCGCGACGCCGCGCCGCGCCTGCGCGAGCTGCTGCGTCACGCCAAGCGGCTCGGCGCGCACCTGCACATCGACATGGAGTCGCTGGATTCGCGCGAGGCGGTCCTCGACCTCGTGCTCGACCTGCTCGCCGAGCCCGAGTTCGCTGACGGGCCGAGCGCCGGGATCGTCCTTCAGGCCTATCTGCGCGACTCGCCCGAGACGCTCGACACCGTGCTCGAGTGGGCGGCGCGCACGCCGCGCGAGCACCCGCTCGTCGTGCGCCTCGTCAAGGGCGCCTACTGGGATCACGAGGTCGTCGAGGCGCGACAGCACGGCTGGAACGTCCCGGTGTTCGAGCGCAAGGCGGACAGCGACCGCAACTTCGAATCCCTCACCGCCCGGCTGCTCGAAGCGCGGCCTCTGATCCGCGTGGCGATCGCGTCACACAACCTGCGTTCGGTCGCGCACGCCGTCGCGCGCAACCGCGCGCTCGGCGGCGACGAGCGCGACGTCGAGTTCCAGGTCCTGCGCGGCCTGGGCGACGACCTCGGGCACGCGCTGGCCGAGTCCGGCCTGCGCGTCCGCGCGTACTGCCCGGTCGGCGATCTCGTCGCCGGGATGGCCTACCTCGTGCGGCGGCTTCTCGAGAACACGGCGAATGAGAGCTTCCTGCATGACCAGGCGACCGGCGCGTCGGTGGAGGAGCTGCTCAAACCGCCGGGATAGGTCGAACAACCTGCGTCGACGTCCTGAGCCAGCTCGACCTGGCACGCGGCGCGCGGCGCGCGGACCGCCGCTGCGCCGATTCCTGGTTGCTTATCGATGCTGCTCGTCCCGCGGTGCCGCCCAACCCATCTACGCTGGATCACGTGAAGCTCCCGCCCTTCGAGAACGAGCCGGTACTCGAGCTGCGCCGGGGCGCCGCCCGCCAAAAGCTGTCCGGCGCGCTCGCCGACCTCGAGCTGCCGGTGCGCGTGCCGGTGTGGATCGGCAAGCACCGCCGTGACGGCGAGGAGCTCGTCTCGACCGACCCCTCCGACCCTGAGCGGGTCGTCGCGCTCGCGGCGCAGGCGACGCCCGACGAGGTCGACGCCGCCGTGGCGACCGCGCGTCGGGGGTTCGCCGACTGGGCCTCGGTGCCGGCAGCCGATCGTGCCGCCGCGCTGATCCGCTCGGCCGCCTGGATGCGCGAGCGCCGGGCGATGCTGGCGGCCCTCGCGATGCGCGAGTGCGGGAAGCCGTGGGCGGACGCGGACGCCGACGTCTGCGAGGCGATCGACTTCCTCGAGTTCTACGCGCGCGGCGCGCTCGACCTTGCTGGCGGCTCCGAACTTCTCCAGCTCCCCGGCGAGCGCAACGAGCTGCACTACGCCCCGCGCGGCGTCTGCGCGGTCATCGCGCCGTGGAACTTCCCGCTCGCGATCCCGATGGGCATGGCGGCGGCCGCCCTGGCGACGGGCAACGCCGTCGTGCTCAAGCCCGCCGAGCAGGCCCCGGGCTGCGGCCTGTATGTCGTCCAGGCGCTGCGCGCCGGCGGGGTGCCGGCCGACGCGATCGCGCTCCTGCCCGGCGAGGGGGACGCGGGCGCCGCGCTCGCCCGCCATCCCGACGTCGCGACGATCGCGTTCACCGGCTCGGGCGCCGTCGGCCTCGAGCTGCTGCGCACCGCCGCCGACGTGCCAGACGGCGCGCGCCAGCTCAAGCGCGTCGTCGCCGAGATGGGAGGTAAGAACTGCGTCATCGTCGACGCGGACGCCGACCTCGACGAGGCGGTGCCGGCCATCGTCGAGTCCGCCTTCGGCTACGCCGGGCAGAAGTGCTCGGCCGCGGCTCGCGTGCTCGTTCACGAGGATCTCCACGACGGGCTCGTGGAGCGCCTCGCCGGCGCGGTCGAGGGACTGCAGGTCGGGCCCGCAGACGACTTCGCCACGGACGTCCCGCCGGTCATCGAGCACGCCGCGCAGGAGCGCGTGAAGCGCTACGCCGAGCTCGCGCGCTCGCAGGGCACGCTCGCCACGGCCGACGGCGGCGAGCTGCCCGCGGGCGGCTGGTACGTCGCCCCGACCGTCGCGACCGACCTGCCGCCCGACTCCGATGTGCTGCGCGACGAGATCTTCGGGCCGGTCCTCACGATCGAGTCGGTGCGCGACGTCGACGAGGCCTGTGACCGCATCGACGAGCTGCCCGTCGCGCTCACCGGCGGCCTGTTCTCGCGCAACCCGCGCACCGTGGCGCGCGTCGTCGCCCGCTCGCCGGTGGGCAACCTCTACGTCAACCGCTCGATCACCGGCGCGATGGTCGGCCGCCAGCCGTTCGGCGGCAACCGCCTCTCCGGGACCGGCACGAAGGCCGGCGGCCACGACTACCTGCTGCACTTCGTCGAGCCGCGCGTCGTCACCGAGAACACCGTGCGCCACGGGCTGGTCGTCTAGTGCGTCGTCCAGGAACGTTGTGCCCGAAACCCCCGGGATGCCGGCGCTGCCAGGCAAGGACGAGCATCGGAGGAATACCGGGCGTATTCCGAGATTCGAGGACGCCGCCCGGCGGTGATCGGCGCCCGGGGTTCCGGGTGCAACGTCCGTGGGCGGCCCACTAGCCCGCCGTCATGGACGCCCCGGCCCGCATCGTCGACGTCGCGCTCAACGGGGCGCGCACGGACGGCGAGCACCCGCGCATTCCGCGCCAGCCCGCCGAGCTGGCGACCGCGGCGAGCGCAGCGGTGGCCGCCGGTGCCCGCGTGCTGCACCTGCATCCCTGCGACGCGTCAGGAGCGCAGACGCTGGACGCCGGCCCGTGCGCGGCTGCGATCGAGGCCGTGCGCGCCGCGTGTCCCGGCGCGCCGATCTCGCTGAGCACGTCGGCCGCGATCGAGCCCGACCCTGCGCGCCGGCGCGAGCTCGTCGCGGAATGGACCGTGCTGCCCGATCTCGTGACGGCGAACCAGGGCGAGGACGGGATCGTCGAGCTGTGCGAGGCGCTCCTCGCTCGCGGCGTGGGCATCGAGGCCGGTCTGCTCGCATGGCCCGACGCGGAGGCGTTCGTGGCCTCCGGGCTGGCCGGCCGCTGCGCGCGCGTCCTCCTGGAGCCGCTCGACGCCGAGCCTGACGCGGCGACGCGCCACGCGGCGCGCATGGAGGACATCCTCCGGCGGGCGCAGATCGTCCTGGAGCAGGTGCACCACGGCGAAGGCATCGCGAGCTGGTCTGTCAACCGGCGTGCCGTGGAGCGCGGGCGCGCCATCCGGACCGGGCTGGAGGACACGACGGTGCTGCCGGACGGGCGCCTCGCCACCGACAACGCCGAGCTCGTCCGCGTGGCCGTCGCGCTGCCCTAGCTAGGTGGATGCGGGAGCGTCCTGCCCTAGTGAGTCGTCCACCAGCGGACCGTCTGGGCGATCCCGTCCTCCCATCCGACCCTCGCGCTGAAGCCGACCTCGTCGCGGAGTCGCCCGACGTCCGCGACCAGCTCCTCCGGGTCATCCGGCCGCGCCGGCAGCGCGCCCACGTCCAGCAGGTCGCTTTGCCCGGCACACGCTCCGATCGCGGTGATGAGCTCCAGCAGCTGCCGCCCGACGCCGCTGCCCACGTTCACGGGCCCGGTGACGGGCGAGTCCAGGAGCGCGACGAGTGCCTCGGCCACGTCCTGGACGTGGAGGACGTCGCGGATCTGGTGGCCGTCGGTCGTCGCCGCCCGATCGCCGGCGAGCAGCGCGCGGGCCACCGACGCCACGAGCCGGTCCGGCGCTTCCCCGGGACCGAACACGAAGAAGATGCGTCCCCACGCGACCTCGATGCCAAGGCGCTCGGCCGCCGCCTCGAGCGCCACGCGCGTGGCGTTCTTGCAGGTGCCGTAGAGCGTGGCGGGCTCGAGCGCAGTCGTGCCCTCGACACACGGTCCGGGATCGCCCCAGCGATATTCCGCGCACGACCCGGCGACCACCGCGCGGCGCCCGCCGTACTCCGCGAAGGCCTGAACCAGGCGCACCGTCGCCGACCCCCAGGCCAGGTTCTCGCTCGACATCCAGAACCGGCCGGGCTCGGCGTACCAGGCGAGGTGCAGCAGATCGCTGGGCGTCGTCGCGGCGAGCAGATCGCGCAGGCCCTCGCGCCCGAGCAGATCGACCTGATGCCAGCGCACGCCGTCGTCCTCAGGCGGGGTCCGGCTCGTGACGGCGTGGACCTCGAACCCGCGCTCGGTGAGCGGTGCCAGCGTGTGCCGGCCGATGAACCCGGTCGCGCCGGTGACGAGCACGCGCCGCGGCTCGGTCACGGCGCGATGAGGTCGTAACCCGCGTCGCGCGCCGACATCAGCCGGGCGCCGTCGCCCGGCGGCTCGGGCCAGTCGATCCCGAACGCGGGGTCGTCCCAGCGCACGCCTCGCGCGGCCGCGACGTCGTAGGGGACGTCCATGGCGTAGAGCACCTCGGTGTCGTCCTCGAGCGTCTGAAAGCCGTGGGCGAACCCCTTCGGTATGAGCAGGGCGCGCCCGTTGTCGGCGCTGAGCTCGACCGCGAACCAGGGGTAGCGCGTCGGAGCCTCCGCACGCAGGTCGACCGCCACATCGAACGCCGACCCGCGCGTGCAGCGCACGAGCTTCGTCTCGGCGTGCGGATCGGCCTGAAAATGCAGGCCCCGCAGCGTGCCCGCGCGAGGGTTGAACGACGTGCTCATCTGGACGACCGGACCGATCGCCTCGATGTCGTAGGTCCGCGCGAAGTACCCGCGGTCGTCACCGGTCCGCTCCTGCTCGACGAGGAACAGCCCGGCCAGCGGCGTCGGCTCGATCCTCATCCGAACAGGCGCAGCTCCGGCGCCCGCGCGGCGAAGCGCCCGCCCCACTCATGGATGAACGACAGCTGATCCATGACCTCGTCCCTGATATTCCATGGCAGGATCAGCACCACGTCCGGGCGCCGCTCAGCGATCGCGCCGGGGGCAAGGATCGGGATGTGCGTCCCGGGGAGAAGATGGCCCTGCTTGTGGGGGTTCACGTCGCACGTGAAGTCCAGGAAGTCTCGTCCGACGCCGCAGTAGTTCAGCAGCGTGTTGCCTTTCGCGGCGGCGCCATAGCCGGCGATCGCGTTGCCCTCGCGCTTGAGTGCGATGAGGAGCTCGAGGATCTGGCGTTTGTCCTCGACCACCCGCGCGTGATGCTCGACGTACGTCCCGGCGTCCTCGAGGCCCGCCGCCCGCTCGCGCTCGCGCATCGCGCCGGCGGCGTCTGTCCGATCGCGCGGATCGTCGGCGTGGCAGCCGAAAATCCGCAGCGACCCCCCGTGGGTCGGCTGCTCCTCGACATCGAACAGGCGCAGGCCGTGGGCCTCGAACATGCGCTCGGCCGTCGAGAAGGAGAGATAGGAGAAGTGCTCGTGGTAGATCGTGTCCCACTGGTTGAGCTCGATGAGGTTCAGGAGGTGCGGGAACTCGATCGTGATCGTTCCGCCGTCTTCGAGCGCGATCTTCAGGCCGGCGATGAAGTCGTTGATGTCCGGGACGTGGCCCAGCACGTTGTTGCCGATCAGCAGGTCGGCTTTCAGCTCCGCGGCGAGCGCGCACGCCGCCTCGACACCCCAGAACTCGACCCGTGTCGGAATGCCCTTGTCGATCGCCACCTGCGCCGTGTTGGCCGTCGGCTCGATCCCGAGGACCGGAATGCCCTCCTGCGCCATGTACTGCAGCAGGTAGCCGTCGTTCGAGGCGATCTCGATGACCTGGGTCGAACCGTCGAGGCCGAGGCGCGCGATCATCCGCTCCGTGTACCGGCGCGCATGCTCGAGCCACAGACTCGAGTACGACGAGAAGTAGGCGTACTGGTCGTTGAAGATGTGCTGCGGGCTGTTGAAGTCCTCGACCTGGACGAGGAAGCAGCGCTCGCAGACGAACGCGCACAGCGGGTAGAACGGCTCCATCGCGTTCGCCTTCGCCACGGGCACGTTCGAGTTGGCCAGCGGCGACATCCCCAGATCCGCAAACACGTGCTCGAGACGAGAGCCGCAGAACCGGCAGGGGGCGTGCGTCATGGCGACGGGAGCCTAGATCATCGCCCGAACCCCCTGGACGCCCTGCCGCGCACCATCTCCGCGCGCCCAGCGGCTCATTACGATGCGCCGCGATGACGGTCCTGTACCACGTGGCGCTCGCGCTCGCCGCCGCCGCGCTCGGTGGTGCGGGGTTGCGCCTCGCCGCGGCCTGCGGCGCGCGCGGGCTCGAGCTCGTCCTCGCGGCGTCGCCTTTGGTGGCCGTCTTTGCCGTCGCGTGGGCGCTCGGGCTCGGCCTGGCTGACCTCGGCGGGTCGGGGGTCGCGCTCGGGCTTGGCGCCGCACTGACGTGGGCCGCGGTGCGCGCGCTCGTCGCGGCTCCCGAGCCCCCGCCGCGCGTGCAGCTCGCCGCCTGGTGGAGCGGGACCCCGCTTGCCCAGCGCGCCGCGGTCGCCGCCGCGTGCGCCGGCGGCCTGGGCCTCGTCGCCTGGCAGCTGCGCCATCCGTACGTGAGCCTCGACGGGCTCACGTACCACCTCGCGCTACCGGCGTCCTGGATTCACGAGGGCTCGCCGGGCGCCATCGTGGAGCTGCTCGGCGGCGTCCCCGTGGCGAACTACCCGGTCACCCACGAGGTCCTGATCGGCTGGGCCATGGCGCTGTCGCACTCGTGGGTCGTCGCGTCGGTCATCACGCCGGCGATGCTCGCGCTCCTCGCGGTCGCCGTGTGGACCGGCCTGCGCAGCCTCGACGTTCCCCGCCTCGTCACCGCCCTCGCGGCGGCGGCCCTCATCGCGCTGCCCGTCAACGGCTACCAGTACGGCGGCCCGCTCACCGACCTGCCCGCGATGACCTGGCTCGCGGTCACCGCGGCGCTCGTCGCGCTGTCGCTGCGCGGCCCGCGGCCCCTGCTGCTGGCGCCCGCCCTCGTCGCCGCCGGCCTGGCGTTCGGCACGAAGACGACGCCCGGGCTGATGCTCGCCCTCGTCCTCGGCTTCGGCTTCTGGCAGCACCGTCGCGCGCTGGCCGCGGTGAAGGGCGCGCTGGGCGGCGCGCTCGCGCTCGCGCTCGTCGCGGGCGCCGTGTGGCCGGTGCGCAACGCGATCCAGCACGGCTCCCCGTTCTGGCCGTTCGCGCCGGGGCCGTTCGGCGATCCGGTGCCGCCGCAGTTCGCGCCGTTTCGCGACTCGTTCCTGTCGCGGCCGCGGGTGATGCTGAGCGATGGGCGCCTGAGTGCCTACGTCACCCGGCTCGCGGGGGCGCTTGTCATCTATCCCGCGGCGCTGGCGCTGCCCCTGGTGACGCGCAGCAAGCCCGCGCTCGCCGCGGCGGGTGCCGCGCTCGTCGCCGCCTTCGCGTGGATGGCGGCGCCGTACACCGCGATCCTGACGTCAACCGAACTCGCGGTGGGAGCGACGCGCTACCTGCTCCCCGGCATCCTCGCGGCGACCGTCGCCGTCGCCCTGTGCGCCCGGAACGCCGGCCCGGCGATGCGCGGCGCGGTCAGCCTCGTCCTCGGGCTCGCCGTGATCGTCTCGCTCGTCCCGACCCTCAGGCTGCGGTTTCCCTTCGTTCCGTCGCCGGCGACGCTCGTGGCCGCCGGCGGGCTGGGGGCGGCCCTGGCTCTGCTCGCAGGCCGCCGCAGGCTGCCTGCGAGCGCGTGGCTGGCGCCGGCGGTCGCGCTGGCGTGCGGGCTGGCGCTGGCCGCCGCCGCGCCGGGATACGTCTCACGGCACGCCTCGACCTTCGGCGTCCTCGTCAAGGGCTATCCCGAGCTGCTGCGGGGACTCCAGGCGCAGCCCGGCTACAAGGACAACGAGCGCCCGGTCGCCATCGGCGTCGGGGTGTTCGCCCTGCTCGGCGGCGATCGGCTGCGCCACCCGGTGGTGCTCGTGCCGGCAACCGAGGCCTGCCCGGACATCCGCGCGCGCACGCGCCGCGGGTGGGTCGTCGTCGGCCGGGCGCCGATCCCCGAATCGCGCCGCCTGCAGCGCTGCATGGCGCCGATCACGCCAACCGCGAAGTACGGGCCGTTTGACCTCTACGGTCCCGCCTGACCCGCGTCCGTCGCGGCGCGCAGGTGGTAGACGCGGAAGTCGGCGACCTTGACGAGCGGCCGCTCGCCCGCGAGGCATTCCCCCGCGCGGTAGGGCGCCAGGTAGCGGCGCGTCAGCGCGGCCAGATCGCGGACGACGACGAACCCGCGCCGCGCTCGCGCACGGACCTCCGCGCACGGCGTCCGGCCGGGGATCGTGAACAGGTCGTGCTGGAGGCGGTCGCCCGCCAGGGGACCGATGGCCTGCGGCGAGAAACTGATCGGTGCGTCGCCGTCGCGAAACGCCTTCTGACCGGCGAACCATTCGATGACCGGCGCGGCGAACGTCGCGTGCGTGTCGGCATGGCGCTGGACGTAGCCCGGCGCCGAGGCCGCGAGCCCGACGGCGACGGCCACGGCGACAACGGCTCCCGTCGCGCGCATGAGCCCGCGGCCGCGCGCGAACACCCACATCGCGCCCAGCCCGGCCACCGCGCCCGCGAGCGCGCCGGCGACGACGATCTTTCCGCTCGGCACGAGCGGATACCCGATGTCGCGGCTCTGCAGCACCGACCAGACCGTCGCGGCGCCGAGCAGGGCGACCGCGGCCCAGGCACGCACGCCGCGCCCGCGGGCGGCGAGCGCGAGCGTCATCGCCCCCACCGCGATCGCCGGCAGGAGGTAGCGGATGACGAACAGCGACAGGTCGACGTAGCGGTCGTCGGCGATCCCGGTGAACGGCGCCCGCGCCCAGGTGAACACCGCGAACGCGGTGGCCGCGCTCGCGACGAGGACGGCGCGCCGGCGCGAGAGCGTCCACGCGAGCATGCCGCCCGCCATGAGCACGAGCCCGCCGGCCAGACCGTCGACGTACGTGTGGGTGCGCCCGTCGAGGCTCGCGGCCGGGCGGTCGATGAAGCTCGGGTCCAGGCGGGCGATCGCGGGCGGGACGTCGTCTCCCCACGGCGTCGTGATGAGCGGCCACAGCGGCGACCCGTGGACGATGAGGTTGCGCACGTACCAGACCCCTCCGACGCCGGCCGCCAGTGCGAGCGCCCCGAAGAGCAATGACCGCGCGGGCAGCGGTGGCGTCCGCCGCCGCCACGAGAGATACAGCGCGGCGCCGAGCACGAGGGCCACGAGCGGCGCGGTCGTCGTCTTCGTCCCCACGGAGAGCCCGCCAGCGAGCACCGCGACCGCTAGCAGCGGCGGGCGGCGGATCGCCGCGACGCACAGCGCAGCGGCGGCGACGAGCCACGTCAGCGCGGCGAGGTCGTTCTTCGGCGCGTTCAGGCCACCGACGAGCGGCGGGCTCACGGCCACGGCGACGATCGCCAGCGCCGCGACCGCGGCCCCGACCCCAAGGCGCCGCAGGCCCAGCCACGAGGCGCAGGCAAACAGCGCGAGCATCGCCGAGGGCCACACGGCGACCGGCACGAAGCTGCGCGACAGCCCCATCGACCACGCGATGAGCACCTCGTGGGTGAGCGGATAGGCGCCGGTCGGGAAGTCCTCGCTCGGGCGCACCTCGGCACCGACGTGGCCGCTGTGGATCCAGTTGACGATCTCGGGGAGGTGGTACGCGGTGCCGTCGATCCCGACCGCCGGGTGGCGCAGGAAGACCACGACGAGGACCGCCAGCACCCCGCCGGCAGCGGCGATCGCCAGTCGCATCGGCGCCGATGCCGCCCCGGCCTGTGCGGCGAGCTCGTCGAGTGGGGGGACGGCCGGAGCGGGCAGCGCCACGCGGGCGACCAGCCATGTCACACCCGCGGCGAGCGCGAGCGCGACCGGGCTTGCTCCCAGCCCGGCGAGCCCGAGCAGCAGCGCTTCTCCCACCATCGCGGTGGCGGCGAGGACGGCCGCCACGAGGACGCGCTCCAGTCCGCCGGGCGCCAGGGCGCTCGCCGCGCGCAGCGCGGCCGCCCCGAGCGCGAGCACCGAGGCGACGAGCAGGACGTGGTGCGCCAGGACCACCGCTCAGGCGGCCGCGGCGCCGGCGGGCGCGGCCGGCGGCGTGTCGCCCTTGGTCGCGTCCTGCGTCGCCGCGGTTGCGCCCCATCCGCGTCGCTTGCTCAGGAACGGCCTTTCGATCACGAAGTAGCTGACGATCCCGACCCCGGCGCAGACCGGCATCGCGATGATCCACAGCGTCCCGAAGCCCATCGGGTCCCCCACGAGCGTGAGCACGTGGCTCGCGTTCTCCGTGAGGTGCACGCCCGTGATGGCCTGAAGCAGCGGCCAGTGCCACAGGTAGACGCTGAACGTCGTCAGGCCGAACGCGGCGAGCCAGCGCCATTCGAGCAGGCGGGTCGCCCAGCCCGCGCGCAGCGGCAGCACGCACGCGGCGACGATCGGGAAGACCGACAGCTGCGTCCACGGCTCTTGCCAGGACACGTCCCAGCACGTGACGAAGAACACGACGACCCCGGCGGCGATCCAGGCCGTCGAGGACCCCAGCACGCGGCGGGACGTCCAGGCCGGCGCCCCGCGCACGCTCCACGCGACGTGCAGGACGGCGAGCAGCATGCCGCCCGCGAAGAAGTAGAAGAGCGTCGACAGGGCGTACTTGCCGGTCACCGGCCCGATGATGTTCGGGTGGCTCGTGTGGAGGACCTGCGTGGAGCGCAGCGCAAAGCTCACGATGCCCGCCGCGACGAGCACCAGCGCGGTCCGGCCGAGCGAGCGCCGACAGACCTTCGCGATCGCGAGCGCGATGAGCGGAAGCAGGATGTAGAACTGGACCTCGACGGCGACCGACCACATCGGCGCGTTCAGGCGCGCGTGGCTGGCCCCGTCGTACTCCTGGATGAACAGGTAGTAGCGCCACATGTCGCCGCGGTGGATGCCGTAGGCGCCGATCGCGATGAGCACCGTGACCATCGTGAAATACAGCGGCAGGATCCGCAGCATCCGGTTGCGCGCGTACCTGCGCAGATCGATCGGGCGCTTCGACAGCCCCACCTGGTGGCGCACGAACGGCAGGAACAGCAGGAAGCCCGACATCGTGAAGAACAGCTGCAGGCCCTGCTGGCCGCCGCCGAAGAGCACCCGCTTGGGGTACGTGTCGACGAGTCCCTTGTAGGCGAGTCCCAGGGTCAGGATGTGCGCCGTGACGACTCCGATGGCCGCGAGCGCCCGCACGGACTCCAGGCGCTTGGAGCGCTGCTCGCCGGCCTGGGCGATCGCAGAAGCGGGCTCCTTCTCTGGCTTGTCGCCCGCTCCCCCCGGGTCGGCGCGTTCGGTCAGCGTCGTGGCCACGGAGGGGCAGGCTACGCCACCCACCCCCGGTCGCAGGCCGCTGGCTCCCGCTGCCTGCGGGGCAACCGAGTACCCTCGGTGGTCGAGCTGGCCCTGCGAGCGGGACTTCAGCCTCAGGCCCGAACGCCACCGACGCGCTGAACGCGCCGAGGAGGGGAGCCGAGGCGCATGATCGAGACCCGCACCGCCAGCTCGACGACGCGTTACCGGGACTCGTTCCCTCCTCCTCTCGCGCGCCGAATCCCATCAGAGGATCGGGAGCTGCAGGGCGCTGCCGCGCGCCGTTGGGCGCAGCGAGGCGCTCGCTCACCTCCGCCGCCGGGCGGACCACTACGCAAGGAGCTGACAGATGTCGACCACGATCGTCCAGCCCGATTCACCCGCAGGATCGCTGACGTCCTATCGCGCCGCGGTCGTGCACGAGTTCGGCAGTCCGCTGAGCGTCGAGATGGTGCCCGCTGCGGACCTGACGACCGGTCAGGTGAGGGTGCGGGTCGAGGCCACGGGCCTGTGCCACACCGACATCCACGCCGCCCACGGAGACTGGCCGGTCAAGCCGTCGCCTCCGTTCATCCCCGGCCACGAGGGCGTCGGCATCGTCGTCGAGCTCGCCCCCGGCGTCACCGAGGTCGCGGTCGGCGATCGCGTCGCGATGCCGTGGCTCGGCTACGCCTGCGGCACCTGCGATCACTGCGTGTCCGGCTGGGAGACGCTCTGTCTCGAACAGAAGAACATGGGCTACTCGTTTGACGGGACGTTCGGCGAATACGCGACGGCCTACGCCCGCTACGTCGTGAAGGTCCCCGAGGGTGTCGACCCCTTCGATGCGGCGCCGCTGACGTGCGCGGGCGTGACGACGTACAAGGCCGTCAAGGTCGCCGGTACGCGCTCGTCGGATCTCGTCGCGGTCTTCGGCGTGGGCGGCCTCGGCCACCTCGCGATCCAGTACGCCGCGATCGCCGGGGGCCGCGTCATCGCAGTCGACATCCACGACGACAAGCTCACGCTCGCGCGCGAGCTGGGCGCCGAGTTCACGATCAACGCGCTCAACGAGGATCCGATCGAGGCGATTCAGAAGCTCGGCGGCGCCGACCAGGCGATCGCGCTCGCAGTCGCGCCGAAGGCGTTCGAGCAGGCCTACGGTTCGCTGCGGCGCGGCGGCACGCTCGTCTTCGTCGCGCTGCCGGCAGACAACGAGGTCAAGTTGCCGATCTTCGAGACGGTCCTCAACGGGATCACGATCGTCGGCTCGATCGTCGGCACGCGCGCCGAGCTGCGCGACGTGTTCGCGCTGCACGCCGCCGGCAAGACCACCGTCATCCGCGAGACGCGCCCGCTGGCCGACGTCAACGACGCGATCGCCGACGTCGAGGCCGGCCGAGTCGCCGCCCGCGTCGTCCTGACGCCGTAACCCCTTCAAGGACAGGAGACACCCCATGGCAACGATCCACCAGACCAGCCTGATCGACCCGGCGTCAGCCGGCATCAAGGACCGCTACGAGAACTTCATCGGCGGCGCATGGATCGCGCCGACGACCGGCGAATACCGCGACAACCTGGCCCCCGCGACCGGCGAGGCGTTCACGCAGATCGCGTACTCCGGGATCGCCGACATCGAGCTCGCGCTCGACGCCGCGCATGGCGCCAAGGACGCGTGGGCGGCGACCTCGACGACCGAGCGCGCCAGGGTGCTGCATCGCATCGCCGACGCGATCGAAGAGAACCTCGAGATGCTGGCGATCGCCGAGAGCTACGACAACGGCAAGCCGATCCGTGAGACGCGCGCGGCCGACGTCCCGCTGGCGGCCGATCACTTCCGCTACTTCGCGTCGGTGATCCGCGCCGAGGAGGGCGCGATCTCCGAGATCGACGGCGACACGATCGCCTATCACTTCCGCGAGCCGCTGGGCGTGGTCGGCCAGATCATCCCGTTCAACTTCCCGCTGCTCATGGCGGCGTGGAAGATGGCGCCGGCGATCGCCGCCGGCAACTGCACGGTGATCAAGCCCGCGAGCCCGACGCCGTGGTCGATCCTGAAGTTCTGCGAGCTGATCGAGGACATCGTCCCGCCCGGGGTGATCAACGTCGTCAACGGCCCCGGGGCCGAGATCGGCAAGGCGCTGGCCACGAACAAGCGGATCGCGAAGATCGCCTTCACCGGCGAGACCGCGACCGGCCGGCTCATCATGCAGTACGCCGCGCAGAACCTCATCCCGTCGACGACCGAGCTCGGCGGCAAGTCGCCGAACATCTTCTTCGCCGACGTGATGGAGAAGGACGACGCGTTCTTCGACAAGGCGATCGAGGGCCTCGTGCTGTTCGCGTTCAACAAGGGCGAGGTCTGCACCGCGCCGTCTCGGGCGCTCATCCACGAGTCGATCTATGACGCGTTCATGGAGCGCTGCCTGGACCGGATCCGCCAGATCCGGCACGGCCACCCGCTCGACCCGGCGACGATGCTCGGCGCGCAGGTCTCGACCTCGCAGATGGAGAAGATCGCCAGCTACTGCCAGATCGGCCTCGACGAGGGTGCCGAGCTGCTGATCGGCGGCAGCGCAGCGGAGCTTGGCGGTGAGCTGGACGGCGGCTATTACTTCGAGCCGACCGTCTTCAAGGGCGACAACTCGATGCGGATCTTCCAGGAGGAGATCTTCGGCCCGGTGCTTGCAGTCACGACGTTCGCCGACGACGCCGAGGCGCTCGAGATCGCCAACGACACGCTCTACGGGCTCGGGGCCGGCGTCTGGACGCGCGATATGAACCGCGCCTATCGCATGGGCCGCGCGATCAAGGCCGGGCGCGTTTGGACCAACTGCTACCACCAGTACCCGGCCCACGCGGCGTTCGGCGGCTACAAGTTCTCCGGTGTCGGCCGCGAGAACCACAAGATGATGCTCGACCACTACTCGCAGACGAAATGCCTGCTGGTCAGCTACGACGAGAACCCGCTGGGCTTCTTCTAGGCCGCCCGGCATGCAGTCTGCTGATCGGATCACCGCGACGGCTGAGGCGCTCGACGCGATCGAGCGCCTCACCGTCAAGCACGGCGCGCTGATGCTGTTTCAGTCCGGCGGGTGCTGCGACGGCAGCGCGCCGCTGTGCCTGCCGGAGGGCGAGCTGTTGCTCGGTCCCAACGACCACCAGCTCGGGAACCTTGGCGGGATGGCCGTCTACATCGATGCAGAACAGGACGCGCGCTGGAAGCACCCTCGCTTCGTGCTCGACGTCGCCCCGGGCCCGGCGTCCGGCTTTTCGCTCGAAGGGCTCGACGGCATCCACTTCATCACCCGCTCGTGAGCGTGCGCGGACTGGCGCCCTCCGGACTTTCTGTCGTCCTGCGGGACGGACGCCGGTGGAGCGCGGGCTGAGCGGCCCACGCGGCTCCGCACAAGACGGCCATCTAGGATCAGCGCGTGCTCGCCGCCGAAGTCCAAGGCGCGCCCGGGGAAATGGCGGCCGCGCCGCCGAAGAGCTGCCCGTGGTGCGCGCAACCGCTCGCGCCCGCCGCCCGCCGTGCCCCCGGCGGCACGGTCTGCGACGCCTGCGGGGTGACGAGCACGACGCCCTGGCCGACGGACGCCGAGCTCGACGCCGCGTACTCGGGCTTCTACCGCCCGGCGTCCGGGCGCTTCTCCGGGCCCGGCGATGTGATCCTGCGCCGCTCGCGCGCGCGTCTCGCGGGCCGGCTGGACACGCTCGCGCCCCCCGGGCCGATCCTCGACGTCGGCTCGGGCGACGGCACGCTGCTCGATGCGCTGCACGCCGTCGGACGGGAGGCGACCGGACTCGAGCGCGGATCGGATCGCCCCGACACGCTCTCGGTCGAGATCGGCGAGGCCGGCGGCCCGTGGGCGGCGATCGTCATGTGGCACGCGCTGGAGCACCTGCGCGCCCCGGGCGCGGCCGTCGACACGGCCGCGGCTGCGCTCGTGCCCGGCGGCGTCGTGGCGATCGCGGTCCCGAACGCGTCGAGCCTGCAGGCCCGCGCCTTCGGGTCGCGCTGGCTGGCGCTCGACCTGCCGCGCCACCTCACCCACATCCCGTCACGGGCGCTGCGCGCGCGTCTCGTCGCCGCGGGTCTGCGGATCGAGCGCGAGAGCCACTGGCGCGGCGGCCAGGTGCTGTTCGGCTGGTTGCACGGACTGGTCTCCGCGCTGCCCGGCCAGCCGGACCTCTACGACGCGATCCGCCGCCCGGCGGCCCGCAGCCGGCCGCTCTCGCCGCAGGCGCGCCTGGCGACCCTCGCGGCGGGCGCACTGCTGACGCCGGTGGCGGCGCTCGCGTCGGCACTGGAGATCGCGCTCAAGCGCGGCGGGAGCATCTACATCGAGGCCCGCCGTGCCTGAGAACCCGAAGGTCATCGTCGTCATGCCGGCGCGCAACGCGGCCCGCACGCTCGAGCGCACCTTCGCCGGGATCCCGCGCGACGTGGTCGACGAGATCATCCTCGTCGACGACGCATCGACGGACATGACCGTCGAGCTCGCCCGCCAGCTGCCGCTGCATCTCATCTGGCACCCACACAACGTGGGCTACGGCGGGAACCAGAAGACCTGCTACCTCGAGGCCCTCCAGCGCGGGGCGGACATCGTCGTGATGCTCCATCCCGACGGGCAGTACGAGCCCGACCTCATCCCCCACATGATCGAGCCGATCATCCGCGGCGAGGCCGACCTCGTGCTCGGCTCGCGCCTCGTCGACCCCAAGGCGGCACTGCGCGGCGGGATGCCGTACTGGAAGTACGTCGCCAACCGCTCCCTCACGGCGATCGAGAACCGGATCCTCGGCACCCACCTGTCCGAGTTCCACACCGGCTACCGGGCGTACTCGCGCAAGCTGCTCATGAGCATCCCCTTCCTGCGCAACGCCATCGACTTCTCCTTCGACTCGGAGGTGCTCATGCAGGCGTCGCACTTCGGCTTCACGATCGCCGAGGTCCCGGCACGGACGATCTACGACGAGGACGCCTCGTCGATCGGCTTCGGCGCGTCGGTCATCTA
Source organism: Solirubrobacteraceae bacterium (assembly GCA_033855075.1). Classification (GTDB taxonomy): domain Bacteria; phylum Actinomycetota; class Thermoleophilia; order Solirubrobacterales; family Solirubrobacteraceae; genus CADCVQ01. The sequence continues at coordinate 23,796 of JAWVGM010000096.1, forward strand.
CGGCCTGCGCACGCTCACCGCGGCGGGCAAGCTCGTGCTGCACCGCAACAAGATCTGGCGCAACCGGAAGTTCCAGCCGTGAGCGTCACCGGAGAGCGCGTCAGCACGTCGGAGGACGGCTTCAACCCGACATGGCAGCGCCACGTCGCGGCCTACAAGCTGTGCGCGGACCTCATCCCCGAGGATGCGCGGGTGCTCGACCTCGGCTGCGGCGTCGGGCACTCCTTCCACCTGCTCGATCCGCGCGAGACCGTCGGCTTCGACGCCGACCCGCAGGCGCTCGAGGGCCAGGACCGCGAGACGGTCGCCGGCGACATGCGCACGCTGCCGTTCGAGGACTCGTCGTTTCAGGCCGTGCTCTCGGTGCAGTCGATCGAGCACGTACCCGATCCCGAACGCGTGCTCGGGCAGGTTCGCCGCGTCATCGAGCTCAACGGGACCGCGATCTTCGTCACGCCGAACCGGCTGACCTTCGGGCGCCCGGACGAGATCATCGACCCCTACCACTACGTCGAGTACGACCCCGAGCAGCTGCGCAGCCTCATGATGGCCTGGTTCAAGGAGGTGCAGGTCCTCGGCATCTTCGGCTCTGAGCGCCAGCTGGAGTTCGTCGAGCGCGAGCACCGCCGCCTGAACGCGCTGCTGCGCCTGGACCCGCTGCGGGTGCGCCGCTTCGTGCCGCGCTTCGCGCGCCAGCGCCTCTACGACACGAGTCTGCGCCTGGCCCGCAAGAAGGTCGACCCCGCGGCGCGGGAGATCGGCGTCGAGGACTTCTCGCTCGCCGACGGCCCGCTCGAGGCGGCGCTCGACCTCGTCGCGGTCGTCCACCGGTAGCGTTGGCGCGTGCCCGACGTCTCGGTCGTCATCCCGGCGCGTGACGCGGAGAGCCTGCTCGGCCTGACGCTCGACGCGCTGCACCGGCAGGATCTCGACGGCGAAGTGGAGGTCATCGTGATCGACGATGCCTCGCGCGACGGCACCGCGGCGCTCGCCGAGGCGCGCGGCGCGCGTGTGCTGCGCCAGGAGCGCAGCGAGGGCGCCGGGCCGGCGCGCAACGCCGGTGCGGCGGCAGCGACCGCGCCGGTCCTCGCCTTCACCGACGCCGACTGCGAGCCCGAGCCGGGCTGGCTGCGCGCAGCCCTGCTGGCGCTCACCACCGGCGCCGACCTCGTGCTCGGGCCCGTCGACCCGGTGAGCGCGCCGGGACCGCTGGATCGCACGCTGCACGTCGGTGCCCATACGGGCCTGTTCGAGACCGCGAACCTCGTCGTCCGGCGCGCGGTCTTCGACCGCGTCGGCGGATTCCCACAGGGCTTTGAGACGCCGGGCGAACCGCCGTTCGGCGAGGACGTCATGTTCGGCTGGATGGCCGTGCGCAGCGGGGCGCGCGTCTCCTTCTGCCCGCAGGCTCGCGTCCGCCACGCCGTCCGGCCGCGCGGGACGCGCGAGTACCTCGCCGAGCGCCGCCGCCTCGGGCTGTTTCCGCGGCTCGCCCGCGAGGTGCCCGAGCTGCGCCGCCACTTCCTCTACGCGCGCTGGTTTCTCAACCGCCGCACCGCGCGCTTCGATCTCGCGGCCACGGGACTGCTGGTCGCGCTCGCGCTGCGCCGTCCGCTGGCGCTGGTCGCGCTCGTGCCCTACGCGCGGCTCGTGCACCGCGACATGCGCACGTCCGGCCGGCGCGCGGCTGCCATCCGGATCGCGGCCGACGGCGCGGCGGCGGCGGCGCTCGCGCGCGGCAGCGCGGCCTCCCGGAGCCTGGTCATCTGATGGGCGCGCTGGGGCGCATCGGCGCGGGGCTGCGGCGACTCCAGTCGCTCCAGGCACCTGGCGGCGTGGCCGACGCCCACGTCTTCGCGCCCGAGCTCGACGTCACCTACCGGCCCCGCAACCCGCGCCGCCCGGCGCTCGTGCAGGTGTCGGGCGGGGTCATCGCCGGGCCGGGCCAGAACGGCCACCTCGAGCTGCGCGTCGGGCCGCAGGATCCGCCGGAGCACATCGTCGGGGCGCTCGCGACGCGCCACGAGGCCGGCGAGGGCGCACGGATCGGCTCGGGCGGGCAGCTCACCGCGATCGTGCCCGCGGGCTCCCGCTATCGCCTCGCGACGTACACCGTGAAGGGCTATGAGACGCCCGAGTTCGTCATCACGACGAAGCTGACCGAGACGTCGCTCTGAGCGGTTCGAGCGCCTGCGGATGGCGGCGGTCCCACTCGGCCGTGCGGTCGATGATCGCCTCGATGCCGACCGGTAACCTGCTGCGCCGATGAGCCTCGCCGACGACGCCGCCGCGCTCGACTGGTACCACACGCTCAACCTCGGCGGCGGGGTCGAGACGAAGGGAATGTTCGACATCCGGCCGTTCGTGCGTCACTACGGGCTGCCCGACGACCTCAGCGGCAAGCGCGCGCTCGACATCGGCACGTGGGACGGCTTCTGGGCCTTCGAGATGGAGCGTCGCGGGGCCGACGTCGTCTGCCTGGATCTCGACGACGAGCGCGAGCTCGACGTCCCGCCGCGGCGCCCACCCCAGCCGTTCTCGGACAAGCCGCGCGGCGAGGGCTTCAAGCTCGCGCGCCAGGCGCTCGGCTCATCGGTCGAGCGGGTGGTGCGCAACGTCTACGACGCCAGGGCGGAGGAGCTCGGTCAGTTCGATCTCGTCTTCTGCGGGTCCGTGCTCATCCACGTGCGCGATCAGTTTCTCGCGCTCGAGCGGATCGCCGGGCTCGTCAAGCCGGGCGGCATGTTCATCAGCGCCGAGGAGTACGAGCCGAGGCTCGATCTGCTGCCGTTCGCGGCGTCGCGCTACCTCGCCGACCGTGACAAGGCGGTCGTGTTCTGGCTGCCGTCTCGCAAGACGTGGCGGCGCATGCTGTGGACCGCCGGGTTCGACGACGTCTCAGAGCACACCCGTTTCCGGCTCGTGGCGACGGGCGGCTGGAAGGTGCCACACGTCGTGCACCACGCCACGAGATAGATGCCGGGAATGGCGACGCCGTTAGACATCTCGGTCGTGGTCGCCTCCCATGACCGGCCGCTTCGGCTGCTCTGGCTGCTCAACGCGCTGGAGGTGCAGACGCTCGACGCCGAACGCTGGGAGGTCGTCGTCGCCTACGATTCACGACCGCCGACGACGCAGCGGCTGCTCGCCGAGCACCCGCTCACGCGGCGCGGCACGCTGCACCCCATCGAGCGCGTGCCGGGCACGGGACCGGCCCCCGCGCTGCGCAACGACGGCTGGCGGGCGGCACGTGGACGGCTCGTCGCGTTCACCGACGACGACTGCCGGCCCGATCCGCACTGGCTGGCGCGCCTCGCCGCTGCCGCTGAGGGCGCACCGGGCGACGTGCTCCAGGGCTCCGTCCGCAGTGAGCCCGACGAGGCCGAGGTGCTCGCGCGCGTGCCGTGGGCGCGGACGCTGCAGGTCGACCCGCCGAACTGGCACGCGCCGACGGCGAACATCGCGTTCCCGCGCGAGCTGCTGACCCGCCTGGACGGCTTCGACGAGCGCATCCGCGGTCCGGGCGGCGAGGACACGGACCTGTGGGCGCGCGCCGAGGACGCGGGCGCGCGGCTCGTGGCGGTCCCCGAGGCGCGCGTCTACCACGCCGTGCACCCGATGACCCTCGCCCAGTATCTGCGCTCGCTGAGCCGCTGGGCCGACATCCCGGCGGTCGTCCAGCGCCACCCGCGGCTGCGACGACGGCTGCCCTACCGGGGCCTGTTCTGGAAGGAACGCCACGCGCGCCTGTTGCTCGGCGTCGCGGGCGCGACGGTAGCGCGGCGGGGGCATCGCGTCTGGTGGGTCCTTGCCCTGCCGTGGGCGCGCGCCGCGTGGCCGGGATCGGGCCGCACGCCGCGCGGCCTCGTGCGCGCCGTCGCCAAGCTGCCCGCGCGCGCGGCCGAGGACGCCGCCGAGATCGCCGTGATGGTGCGCGGCAGCGTGCGCCACCGCACCTTCTTCCTGTGAGCGCGCCGCTGCGGGTCGCGCTCCTGCACCCGACGTACTGGCCGGAGGTGCGTCGCGGCGCCGAGCGGCTCGTGCACGACGTGGCGCAGGGCCTCGCCGCGCGCGGACACGAGCCGTGGGTGCTCACGAGCCACCCCGGCCCGACCGCCCGCTCGGCCGAGGGGGCGATCACCGTCGTGCGCCATCGCCGCCTGCCGGACGCGCTGCTGCGCCGCCGCGCGCTCCAGGACCACCTCACGCACCTGCCGTTCGTGGCCCGCACGCTCGCCCGCGAGCACTTCGACGTCGTGCACGCCTTTCACCCCAGCGACGCGCTGATCGCGCTGCGCTCAGGGCGGCCCGCGGTGCTCACGCTCGTCGGGCTGCCACGCCCGCAGGCGCTCGCCAACCGCTGGCTGCGCCCGCAGGCGCTCGAGCGCGCGGTGTTCGGGTCCGATGAGCTCGTGACGATCAGCGCGGCCGCGCAGGCGGCGGCGCAGCGCTGGCTGGGACGCGGCGGCCGCGTGATCCATCCGGGCACCGACGTCGCGGTGTTTCGCCGCGGTGGAGGGCGCGCACCCGGGCCGGTGCTGTTCTGCCCGTCGGCGCTCGACGACCCGCGCAAGCGCCCCGAGCTGCTGCTTGATGCCTTCGCCGCCGTGCGCGGGTCGCGCGGCGACGCCCGGCTCATCCTCTCTCGTCCCCGCGCTCCGGAGGCCGCCGCGCGGCTGACGGCGCCGGGCGTGGAGCTCGTCGACGTCGACGACGAGGCCGCGCTCGGGGGCTGGTACAGCGCCGCATCGGTCACGGTGCTGACCTCCGAGGCAGAGGCGTTCGGGCTCGTGCTCGTCGAGTCGCTGGCCTGCGGGACGCCGGTCGTGGCGAGCGCAGACGCCGCCGGGCCGGAGATCGTCGATCGTCCGGGAATCGGCGCGCTGTTCGAGGAGCCGTCGGCCGAGGCGGTTGCCGCCGCGATCGTGGAGGCGCTCGATCTGGCGGCGCCCGAGGACGCGTGCCGGGCGCGGGCGGAGGAGCTGTCGGTCGGACGTTGCGCGGCGGAGCACGAGGCGCTGTACGAGGAGCTACTCGCGCGCCGCGGAGGGTCAAAACAGCAGCGCTAACGGAGGAGGGTGCGAGCCGCCGCGACGGGTCGCGGGGAGGCCCCAGAACGCGGTCGCACCGGATTGCAGCGTGCTAAGCGTGCGGGGTTGAGCCGATATATGCGGCACAACTCCGATCGACTGAATTCTGGAGCGGCCGCGGGACGATCGCGAGGTCCTTCCCTACTGACTTCATCGATGCAGTTTCGTCAACCGCCGGCGCACATAGGGATCCCTCCGCCCCAGCGCGGCCCGCGCACCCGGCACGCGGAGCAAACCCGCCATCGCCCGCTCCCGCAGCCCGAGCGGCTCGAGCTGCGCCGCCCGGCGAAGCTCCGCCCGCGCCGCCCGGTAGTCGCGATTGCGGATGAGCCCGCGCGACAGGGCGACGCGGTCGGCTGCCTCGACGCGGCGGCGCACGCCCTCGTCGACGAGCGCGGCGTGCGTGGCGTGCACGTGCATCCCGGCGCTCGCGAGGCCCGCGATGTCGGCCGTCAGCGCGCCGGGGGCGCGCCGGTAGCGCACGACGGCGCGCGGTTCCATGACGAACGCGTGCCCCGCCGTGAGCAGGCGCAGCCACAGGTCCCAGTCCTCGGTCCGCGGCAGCGGATACTCCATGCCGCCCACGTCGATCACCGCCTGCCGGCGCAGCAGCGCGCTCGACACGCACAGCGGGTCTCGCTCGTACATGAGCGGGAGCAGGTCGGCCGCGGCGTGCAGGCCCGGCGCCAGCTCGTCCCACACCTCGCCGGTCGGGCGGCCGTCGAGCCCGACGATGCGCGCGTGCCCGAAGCACGCGGCCGCCTCGGGGTGAGCGGTGAGGGCCGCGAGCTGCGCGGCGTGCTTGCCGGGCTCCCACGCGTCGTCGTCGTCGCACAGGGCGACGAGCTCGGTATCGAGCTCGGCGAGGCCGGTCGCGCGCGCGGCCGCCAGGCCTCGGTTCTCGGGGTGCCGCACGAGACGGCAGTGCGGGGCGTGTTCATCCAGCAGCACGAGCGGCTCGGCCGAACCGTCGTCGACGACGACGATCTCCTCGGGCCGCGGGTCCTGGCCGAGGATGCCGTCGAGCGTCTCGGCGAGCAGTGGCGCCCAGCCGTGCACGGCGACGATGACCCCGGTCCGCGGGGCGGGGCTATCCGGCACGGTCCTCGTCGCCGGCGTGCTCGGCACGCCATCGCCGGGCGGCCGCCGCGGCCTCGCCGGCGACGGCGCCCCACTCGACGTTCGCCGGCGGAGGATCCATGACGCCGATCTCCACGAGCGTGCGGATGACCGACTCCATCGGGCTGCGCGCCCAGCGCCAGGGCTCAGGCAGCGGCTCCCCGACCGACGCCTGCGCGACCCACCGCACGAGCGACCATTCGGTCGCCGTCAGCCCGGGCGCCTCGGCGCCGCTTGCGTCCGTCCGCTCGCGATCCACGCCGCGAGGATCGCACAGGCCGGGAGCCCGGCGCAGGGCCGCTGAGGCGGCCTGAGCGCGCCTGCCGTACTGCTAGGTTCAGCCCGGAGGAGGCATGACCGAGACGCTCCCCACAGCGGCGCCCGAGGCGACTGGCCGCTTCGATCTAGGCGGCCGCAGCCTCCGGGGTCACGCGGCCCGCGGCGTCATCATCAACGGCGCGTTCACGACGGGGATCACGTTCCTCGGCTTCCTGCGCGGCTTCATCGTCGCCGCGCTTCTGACCCCGTCGCAGTTCGGTGTGTGGGGCATCCTCGCGACCGCGCTGTCGACGATCCAGTCCCTCAAGGCGTCGGGCGTGGGCGACAAGTACATCCAGCAGGACGAGGAGGATCAGGAGCTCGCCTTCCAGAAGGCGTTCACGCTCGAGCTCATCGTCAACGTCGTGCTCGTCGGGGTGCTCGCGCTGCTCGTCGTGCTGCTCGCGTTCATCTACGGCCAGCACCAGCTGCTCGCGCCTGGCTTCGCGCTCATGCTCGTCCTGCCGGCGATGACGCTTCAGGCGCCGATCTGGATCCTCTACCGGCGGCTGCGCTTCGCCCGCCAGCGCACGCTGCAGGCGATCGAGCCGGTCACCGGTTTCGTGGTGACGATCGCGCTGGCCGCCACCGGCGCCGGCTTCTGGTCGCTCGTCATCGGCGCGGTCGCCGGTGCGTGGGCGGCAGCGCTCGTGATCCTCGTCGCCCCTCCCTACCCCCTGCGCCTGCGGTTCGACCGCGCCACGGCGCGCAAATACATCGGCTTCTCCGCCCCGCTGCTCATCGCCTCCGTGAGCGGGATCATCATCGCCCAGAGCTCGCTCATCGTCACCGAGGCGGCCGTCGGGCTCGCGGCCGCCGGCGCGGCGGCGCTCGCGGCGAGCGTCTCGATCCTCACCAACCGGGTTGACGAGATCATCACGGCCACGCTCTACCCGGCGGTGTGCGCCGTGCGCGACAAGACCGACCTGCTCTACGAGTCCTTCGTGAAGTCCAACCGCCTGGCGCTCATGTGGGCGATGCCGTTCGGGCTCGGGTTGACGCTCTTCGCCCCCGACCTCGTCCGCTTCGCGCTCGGCGAGAAGTGGCACGCGGCGGCCGGCCTCCTGCAGGTCTTCGGCGCGATCGCCGCCTTCGGTCACCTCGGCTTCAACTGGGCGGCCTACTTCCGCGCGCGCGGGGACACGACGCCGCTGGCGGTCGCGGCGGCCGTCACCGCGGTCGTCTTCGTCGCGTTGCTGTTCCCGTTGACGTACTCCGACGGCCTGGAAGGCCTCGCGATCAGCATCACCGTCGCCGTCGCGGCGGGGTTCGCCGTCCGGGTCTGGTACCTCGCGCGCCTGTTCCCCGGCCGGCCGCTCGGCCGCCTCGCACTGCGGGCGCTGGCTCCCGCCGTCCCGGCGATCGGCGTCGTGCTCCTCGCGCGGCTGATCGAATCCGGCCCCCGCAGCGCGGCCACCGCCGCCGTCGAGATCGTCGCCTACCTGATCGTCTTCGTGGCCGCGACCTGGGCGCTCGAGCGCGACCTCATCCGCGAGGCCGTCGGCTACGTGCGCGGCGGCCGAACGCCCGTGCCCGCCGGCGCCTGAGCGCGCGCCGGCACGGGGCCCGGCCGTCGGTCGGGCGCGGTACACGTTTTCGGCGAGCTTGTGGGGCCGGCGTCCAGATTTCGCTACGACCGCACGCCGGCGAGGAACGCCTCGTGCACGCGGTCGTCGTGGCCGAGCTCGGGATGGAAGGCGACCGCGAGCAGCGGACCCTGCCGCGCGGCGACCGGGTGGCCCTCGAGCTCGGCGAGGATCTCGACGCCGGGGCCGTGCTCGGCGATCCACGGCGCGCGGATGAACACCGCGCGGAGCGGCGGTCCGTCGAATCCGGCGAACTCGAGGTCGGCCTCGAACGAGCGCACCTGGCGACCGAACGCGTTGCGCTGGGCTTCCATGTCCATGAGGCCGAGGTGTGCGCGGTCGAGCATGATCAGGCCGGCGCAGGTGCCGAGGATCGGCGTACCTGCGGCGGCGAGCTCGCGCACCGGATTGGCTAGGCCCTCGCGCGCGATGCCGAGCGTCATCGTCGTGGACTCCCCGCCGGGGATGACGAGCCCGTCGATGCCCTCCAGGTCCACCGGGACGCGCACCTCGCGGACATCGACGCCGAGCCCGCGCAGCGTTCGCTTGTGTGCCGCGAAGCCGCCCTGCAGGGCGAGCACGCCGATCAAGGGCAAGGAGCTACCAGCCGCGCTGGGCGAGCAGCTGCTCGGGCTGGAGCGAGCGTGACTCCGTGGAGTCCATCGGCGACCCGAGTCCCTCGGACGCCCGGGCAACCCGCACCGGGTCGGCGAAGTGTGTCGTCGCCTCCACGATCGCCCGCGCGCGCATCTCCGGGTCCTGGGACTTGAAGATGCCCGAGCCCACGAACACGCCCTCGGCCCCGAGCTGCATCATGAGCGACGCGTCCGCCGGGGTCGCGATACCGCCCGCGCAGAACAGGACGACGGGGAGCCTACCGGCGAGCGCGACCTCGCGGACGAGGTCGAGCGGCGCCCCCAGCTCCTTGGCGGCGGTCGCGAGCTCGGCGTCGCCGAGCGTGGCCAGCCGGCGGATCTCGCCGGTGATCGCGCGCATGTGGCGCACCGCCTCGACGATATCGCCGGTTCCGGCCTCGCCCTTGGAGCGGATCATCGCGGCGCCCTCGCCGATGCGCCGCAGCGCCTCGCCGAGGTTCGTCGCGCCGCAGACGAACGGCACCTGGAAGTTCCACTTGTCGATGTGGTTGTGCTCGTCGGCCGGCGTGAGCACCTCGGACTCGTCGATGTAGTCGACCTCGAGCGCCTCGAGCACCTGCGCCTCGGCGATGTGCCCGATGCGCGCCTTGGCCATGACCGGGATCGTCACCGCCTCCTGGATGCCCTTGATCATGATCGGGTCGGACATGCGCGCGACACCTCCGTCGCGGCGGATGTCTGCGGGCACGCGCTCGAGCGCCATGACCGCTGCGGCACCGGCAGCCTCGGCGATCCGCGCCTGCTCGGCGTCGACGACGTCCATGATGACGCCGCCCTTGAGCATCTCGGCCAGCCCGGCCTTGACGCGGAATGTGGCTTCGTCACGCACGGAATCGAGTTTAGGGAAGAGCGCGGCGCAGCCAGGGATAAGCGGGCCGCAGGCCCACGGTCTCGATGCGGCCGGAGGCCCAGCGGGTTCTCTGAACGCGGGTCAGGATGACCCGCGGAGCACGTCCTCCCTACTTCAGCTTGAAGGCCTTGATGCGGTCGGCGTAGCCGTCGGCATCGCGGGCGTATACACCGTAGGCGAGCGCCTGGACCATGCTCAGCAGCGCCGTGTGCGAGCGCACGTAGGCCGGGCTGTTGGACGAGTAGTACAGGCGGATCTTCGCGAGCTTGGCGACCTCGGAGAGCGTCGCGTCGGTGATCGCGATCGTCTGCGCCTTGCGGTGGCGCGCGAGCTTCATCGCACGCACGACGAGCGGGTGCGGGCGGCCGGCGGACAGCCCGATGACGAGCGTCTGGTCGTCGATGCGGCTCAGGCGCCCGAGGGCCTCCTGCGACGGGCTGGCGACGATCTCGGCGCGCAGGTCGAGCAGCATGAGCAGGTGACGCAGGTAGGAGGCGAAGAACGCCATCTGGTCGGTCCCGGCGACGAGCAGGCGCGGCGTCGTCGCGATCGCCTCGATCGCCGCCTCGACCTCGCTGCGAGACACCTTGCGCGCGGTGTCCTCCACGTTGACGTGGTCGGCGGCAAGCAGCGTCTCGAACTCGTTCTGGTCCAGGGAGAACAACGGCGCGATCGGCCCGGGGCCGGCCGAGGCCGGTGCGGTGGCATGTCTGCGGCGGTACTCCTCGCGCGCGGACTGCTGCAACTCGGGGTAGCCCTCGAAGCCGAGCGCCTGCGAGAAGCGCACGACGGTGCTCGAGGACGTGTTCGCGCGGCGGGCGAGCTCCTCCGCCGTCTGGAAGGCGACCTCGTCGAGATGGTCGACGATGTACTGCGCCACGTCCTTCTGCGAACGCGAGAAGTCGTCGAAGCGCGCCTGGATGTACGTGGAGAGCGACTCGGGAGTCGTGGTCGGCGTAGCGGAGCGCTTCATGGGCGAGACCCTGTTTCGACGGGTCCGCCCGCGTTCCTTTTCCGGGGGCCGCAACCGGCCCTTAACGGGGCACGCCCGGTGGGGGGCACCGGGCGCGCGGCCGAGAGATGGGGGCGGGGGATATGTGGCCGATCCGCCTCCCGGCGATTTGTCCTATCTAAGGGGTTCCCGGCTCTCGATGAGGCAAACGTGATCGGGTGCGCCAGGTTATGACAACCCGCCGCGTCAGCCGGCCGGCGCGTAGCGACGCAGCTCGGGGTGGCGACCCTCCGGCACCGTGGAGAACGCCCGCCCGTCCTGCGCGAGCGCGAGCCCCTCCCCCTGGCCCTCGCCGATGAGATCCGCACCGGCGACGCACGGCCGGTGAGCCAGCGTGCGTGCCAGGGAGTCGCCGCCATGCCTCTGGAACACGTATGCGCGGTCATAGCTGCGCAGAGCCACCGTGCGCCCGTCCGCCGAGACGTCTCCCGCGGTGATCGCCTCGCCCGGACCGAGCGACATGGTCACGCGCCTGCCGAGCGTCGTGCTGGCGCCCGGGGCGCGGCGGGGCGCGGTGTAGACGCGGGCCGTGCCGTTGAAATCCTTCGTGACGATGACCAGCGCGCCGGTGCTCGGATCGACGAGCAGCGTCTCGGCATCGTGCGGGCCGTCGGGGTAGCGCAGGGCGAAGCGCTGCGCGGGGGCGGTGGTTGCGCGCGTCGCGGCCGACCCCTGTCCCAGCCGCGGCTCGGGCGCGCTGTAGACGACGATCTCGGGCCGCGCCTCGGCGTTGTCGCCGATGTCGGCGAGGAACAGCGCCCATCCCCCGCCCGTCGCGCGGCCGATCGCGATGTCCTCCCAGTCGATGTTCTCGGCCCCGGGGACGCTCAGTTCGGCGCGCAGGTGGCCGGTGGTGCTGATCGCGAACACGCGCGCCGAGTCGCCCGAATCGTTGTGCGTCCACAGGACGCCCGGCTGCACGCGCGAGCGGACGAGTCCGGAGAGCTCGGTCGCCGCGTCGGTGTCGACGCGCCCGGTCACCGTCGCACGCAGGCGCCCGCAGAGCGCGGGGCCGCGCACCGGGCGCGGCGCGGTCTGCGTGCGCGCCGTCGGCGCATCTGATCCGCCGGTGCCGCAGCCGGCAAGCGCGATCGTCACGAGGGCGGCGGCGCGACGCGCCGCCCGGTGCCGTCCTATTCGGCCAGCCTCAGCGTCTCTCGAGCGCGGACGATGCGCTGGTCCCAGACCTTGTGCTCGGGTGGCGCCGGGAACAGCTCGGCGATCTCCATGACGTCACGCGCGAGCGAGAGCTGCATCTCGAGCGCGTCCTCGGCGATCTTGATGAGCTCCTCCTTGGACATCCCGTCGTAGTCCTTGCCCATGAACCGGCGGAAGTAGTAACCCATGACCTACTTCAGCTTCTCGAAGATCGCTCGGGCCCGCTTCACACGGGCGTCGGACTTGCGGACCATGGATTCCTCCGCGAGCGAGATCAGGTCGCGACACAGTTGCTCCTGCATCATCAGCGCTCCCTCGGCAACGAGCTCGATCTTGTCCTCCGGCATCTCGGCCGGGTCGGCTCGCATCATCTTCTTCAGCAGATCAGGCATTCAGGTCCCCAGGTCGCAGTCCGTCGCAAAAGCTAGCGAGAGTCGCACGGTCATGGCAGGTCGACGTGCGCGATGCTGATCTCAGACTGCATCTGGCGTCCCGCCTCGATTTCCTGCGCCGTCACCTCGACCGCCCCGAACTCGATCCCCCGCGTGAACACGGCGCTGATGAGATCCGCGATGTACTCGAGGTGCTCCTCGGTCTCCTCCAGCCCCAGCCGCTCGAGGATCCGCTGCATCCGGTCAGCCGGAAACAGCACCTGCAGCTGCCGCGTGATCTCCTCGGTCAGGTCCCCGCGCTCGGATGCATCGGCCATGCAGGGAGTATGCACGCGGCAGGCTGACGCCAATCGCGGCCTTCGTAACTTTTCACGCCGAGTCCCGTCTTGGCCCCATGATGCGACCCGCGGCCGCCTGCCTGATCGGACTTGCACTGCTGTTCTGCGGGCCGTCCGCGGCGGTCGCGAAGAACCGCCACGCGTCCAAGTGCCAGAAGCTCGCCAAGCGCTACGCGGACATCGCCACGAGCAGGAAGCTCGTGACGGTCGTGCGCGGCAACGACGAGACGGGCGCCATCAGCGCCTGCGTCCTGCCGCGGGGCAAGGTGCGCACGCTGACCTCGTGGGACGACGGCCTCGGCCGCCAGAGCGCCGCCGTCGTCGCCACCGCGGGGACCTGGGTGCTCGTCAGCGAGAGGTGGGGCGACCAGTACGGCGGCCTGAGCCGCGTGCTCACGCGCCACGACGCACGCCACGGAACGCCGTTCGGGCTGAGCGGCTACGGGTGCCAGATCCCGCTCGGCAGCCCGGGCTCCTGCTCGACGGGCACGGACTTCAGCGAGGTCGGCCTCGCCCGCACCGGTGCGGGCGCGATCGAGCTCGACGACTTCGAGACGAACACGACGACGCTGCAGGCCTTCGACGCCGCCGGCACGTTCACGAAGCTCGCCGACGGCCCGATCGATCACCTGCGCGTCACGAGCACGCAGATCACCTGGTCGCAGGGCGAGACGGATCACGCGGCGCCGCTGCCTGGCTGAGTGGGCCGGGTAGGACTCGAACCTACGTCTGACGGATTATGAG
>JAWVGM010000097.1:0-26372 GCA_033855075.1 Solirubrobacteraceae bacterium
TCAGCGGCTCGTACTGCGCATAGATGCGGAAGATCGAGACGGTGTTGCGGCGCACGTAAGCCCACATCGACGGAAACAGGCGCGACTCGCGCGTCTTGGGGTTCGTCCGGATCGCGACGTGGTCGACCGCCACGAGCAGCTTGCCCGCCTGGATGATCGTCTCGAGCGTGTAGGTGAACTTCGAGACGACGGCCATCTGGATCGCGGCCTCGCGGTTGTAGGCGCGGAAGCCCGAGGTCGTGTCGGGCACCTCGGTGGACGACGCCTGGCGCACGACCCACGAGCCGAGACGCTGAAGCGTCTTCTTCAACGGCGAGAAGTGATCGATCGTGCCGACCTCGCGGTCGCCGACGACCATGTCGGCCTTGCCGGCGCGGATCGGCGCGACGAGCTTGGGGATGTCGTGCCCGTCGTACTGGTTGTCGCCGTCGGTGTTGACGATGACGTCCGCGCCGAGCTTCAGGCACGCATCGAGGCCCGCCTGGAAGCCCGCGGCGAGACCCTTGTTGTTCGTGAGGCGGACGATGTGGTCGACGCCCCCGGCGCGCGCGACTTCTATCGTCTTGTCGGTCGACCCGTCGTCGATGATCAGCCATTCGACCGCGTCAAAACCCTCGACCTGCCGCGGAAGATCGGCGAGGACAAGGGGCAGCGTCTGCTCCTCGTTGAAGCAGGGGATCTGGATGATCAGCTTCATGCAGCGGGTCGGCATGGAATCCTACCCGCCATCGCGACGTCATCCGTGCCCAGCGCCAAGAGTCCGGCAGCCGCCTCTTCCATGCCACCCGCCGGGGTCTCCTCGGCGCGACGCTGGCTGCGCGGGATCACGACCCGGGCATGGGAGCGGGCGGCGCTCGCCGTGCTCGGGCTCGGCGCGCTCGTCGGCTTCGTCGCCTATCCGACCTATCCGAACTACGACTCGGTCTATTCGCTGCTGTGGGGGCGCGAGCTCGTGCACGTCGACAAGCTCTCGTTCGAGGCCTACCGGGCGCCGACCGAGCACCCCCTGGCGATCGCATTCGGCGCGCTGCTGAACCCGCTCGGCGACAGTGCCGATCGCGTGATGATCGCGTTCTCGGTCCTGTCGTTCGTCGTGCTCGTGATCGCCTCCTACCTGCTGGGCAAGACCGCGTTCACCCCGCTCGTGGGTTTCGCCGCCGCAGTGCTCGTGCTCACGCGCTTTGACTTTCCGTTCCTCGCCGCGCGCGGCTACATCGACATCTCCTACCTCGCGGTGGTCATGGTCGCCGCGGTGGTCGAGGCGCGCGCCCCGCGACGACATCCGCTCGTCGTGCTCGGTCTGCTGGCGGCCGCGGGGCTCATGCGCCCGGAGGCGTGGCTGCTGGCCGGCCTGTACTGGCTGTGGCTGTTCCCCAGGGCGTCGTGGCCGCAGCGCGTGCGCTACGCGGCGGTGGCGGCGATCGGTCCCCTCGTGTGGGCGGGCGTGGACTACGCGGTGACCGGCGACCCGAAGTACTCGCTCACGGCGACGGGCGAGCTGGCGAGCTCGCTCGGGCGGGCCAAGGGCATCGGCGAGGTCCCCGACGCGCTCTACACGTTTCTCATCACGCTGACGAAGTTCCCGATCTTCCTCGCCGGGATCGCGGGCATCCTGCTCGCGATCGTGCTCACCCCGCGGCGGTCGGTCATGCCGTTCGCGCTCTTTGCCAGCGGGGTGGGCACGTTCGCCGCCGTGGGCCTGGCCGGCCTGTCGGTCATCGACCGCTACCTGCTCATCGCCTCGCTCGCGCTCATGATCTTCGCGGGCCTGTTCATCGCCGGCTGGACGATGCTCACCGAGGGCACGTGGCAGCGCAAGGTCTGGGCGACGGCGGGCGTCGGGGTCGTCCTCTTCGGGATCGGGTTCACGGTGACCCGCGTGGATCTCAGCGCACTGGATGTCGAGCTGCGCTTCCGCAGCGACGCGCACGTCGCGCTCAGCAAGATCCTGCATGATCCGGCGGTGAAGGCCGCGGAGCGCTGCGGCAACATCTACGTGCCCAACCACAAGCTCATCCCCGACGTGCGCTGGACGACGCACCGGCCGCAGTCGGGGGTCATCGCGCGCTCGGACGTGCCCGCGGACGCCCCGGTCCTCACTCCGAAGCGCGGCCTCGTCATCGTCGTCCACGATCGCCTGGCGATCCACCGCCAGGCGCTCGTGACGGTGCTGGACCGGCCCGAGCAGAACCTCCCTCCGCCAGGCTTCGACCGCATCGCCACGAGCAACTATTACGCCGCCTATGCGCGCTGCTGACCTACTGGGATCGACGCGACTGCGCTGGGGGATCGCGGTCGGCGCGGTCCTCGTGCTCGCGCTCGGCCTGCGTCTGTGGGGCGTCAAGCAGGGCCTGCCCTACGCCTACAACGCCGACGAGAACGCGCACTTCGTCACGCGCTCGATCGGCCTGTTCGGCCACGACTGGAACCCCGACTACTTCGTCAACCCGCCGCTGTTCACGTACATGGCGCACATCCTGCTCGGCCTCTGGTTCGGCGGCCGCCAGGGTGTGTCGAACTCCTTCGCCGCCGATCCGACCGACGTGTGGATCATCACCCGGGTGCTCGCGGGCGTGCTCGGCACGCTCGCCGTGTGGCTGCTGTACCTCGCCGCGGCGCGGCTGCTCGACCGCCGCGTCGCGCTGCTCTCGTGCGCGATCTACGCGGTCGCGTTCCTGCCGGTCTTCTACTCCAAGCTCGCGCTCAACGACGTGCCGACGCTGTTCGGTGTGGGCATCGCGCTGTGGGGTGCGGCCGGCGTGCTGCGCAACGGGCGCAAGCGCGACTACATCGCCGCGGGGGCCGGCCTCGGGATCGCGTGCGCGACGAAGTACACGGGCGGGATCGTGCTCGTCCCGATCGTCGCTGCCGCGGTCGCGCAGTTCACCGCCCCCGGCGGCCGGCCGACGGCGCTGCGCGGCCTGGCCATCGCGGCGGGCGCGGGTGTCGCGGCGTTCCTCATCTGCAACCCGTACGCGCTCCTTGACACGCAGGCGTTCTGGGACGGGCTCACGCACCAGTCCGACGCGTCGGGCGACTCGTCGGGCAAGCTCGGGCTCACCCAGGAAAGCGGCTACGTCTACTACCTGTGGTCGTTCGGCTGGGGCCTCGGCTGGATTCCGCTCATCTTCGCCGTCGGCGGCGCCGTGCGCCTATGGTTCGACGAGCGGCGGCTGTTCTGGTTCCTCGTAGCGCCGGTCGTGCTGTTCGTGGTCTTCATGGGCTCGCAGGAGCGCTACTTCGGCCGCTGGCTCATGCCGGTCTTTCCGTTCGTGTGCATCCTCGCGGCGTACGCGGCGCTCGAGCTGGCCTCGCTCGGCGGGCGCCACCTGCCCGCGCTGCGACCGACGTTCATCGCGCTCGCCGCCGTCGCGGTGTGCGCGCAGGGCTTCGTGTACTCGATCCACTCGGGCCTCGTGACGTCGCGCGCGGACACTCGCAACCTTGCCCGCGACTGGATGGTCGCCAACGTCCCACTCGGCGACCGGATCGTCGTCGAGCCGGTCGTGCCCGACGCGTGGGCACAGGACATCGGCAACCCGTCGCCGTACACCGACAACGGCAACCGCTGGGTCAAGTTCCCGACGAGCAAGTCGCTCATCGACCCGCGCACCGGCAAGCTCGGGAAGACGGGCGTCATCGTCAACATCGAGGACTACGAGCGCATCCTGCGCCCCGCGCTCATCGACTCCTACGAGCGCGGCGGGTTCTGCCACGTCGTCGTCGGCTCGACGCAGCGTGGCCGCGCCGAGGCCGACGCCCAGCAGGTGCCGCAGGCGATCGCCTACTACAAGGAGCTTGCGCGCCGCGCCGACGTCGTGCACACCGTCTCGCCCTACAGCAAGGGACAGGGCCCGGTGAAGTTCAACTTCGACTGGACCTTCGACTACTACCCCCGCGCCTTCCACCGGCCCGGGCCGGCGATCACGATCTACCGGCTGCGCGGGGGCGAGTGCGCGCGCCCGACCAGTCGCTGACCTTGGGCACGCCCTAAGCTGGGGTTGTGGCGCTGCTGAGCACAGCGGACTCAGATCACCTCAAGCGCGCGATCGAGCTCGCTGAGCACGGTCTGGGCCGGGTGCATCCGAACCCGATGGTCGGGGCGCTCGTCGTGCGCGACGGCGTCGTGCTGGGCGAGGGCTGGCACGACGAGCACGGTGGCCCGCACGCGGAGGTCAACGCGATGCTCAACTCCGTGGATGACGGCGGCGTCGCGGGAGCGACGCTCTACGTCTCGATGGAGCCGTGCTGTCACCACGGCAAGACGCCTCCGTGCACCGACGCGATCGTCGCCGCCGGCATCTCCCGCGTGGTCATCGCCTCGGATGACCCGAGCTCGAAGGCCTCGGGCCGCGGCCTCGGCATCCTGCGCGACGAGGGCATCGCGGTCCAGCTCGCCGAGGGCGAGATCGCGACCCGGGCCCGCCTCATCAATCAGGCCTTTCGCAAGCACGCGCGGACCGGGCGGCCGTGGGTGCTCTTCAAGTCCGCGATGACGCTTGACGGCAAGGTCGCGACGCGCACCGGCGACTCGCAGTGGATCTCGGATGAGTCAAGCCGCGCCCGCGCGCACCGCTGGCGCGCGAGCGTCGACGCCGTCGCGGTCGGGATCGGCACGGCGCTCGCCGACGATCCGCGGCTGACCTCGCGCGTCGAGGGCGTCCATCGCCAGCCGCGCCACGTCGTGTTCGACGCGACCGCCCGGCTGCCGCTGGACTCGAACCTCGTGGCCTCCGCCCCGGAGCTCCCGCTCACCGTCGTCGTCTCGCGGGCCGCGCACCGCTCGGCGACCGAGTCGCTGGAGCGCGCCGGCGCCGACGTCGTCGTGGCGACCGGGGAGAACGAGCCCGCGCGCGTGCGCTCGGCGCTGGATCAGCTCGGCGCGAGCGGCGTGACGTCGATCCTGCTCGAGGGCGGTCCCCATCTCGCCGGCGCGTTCCTGGATGCGGGCGAGATCGACGAGGTGCGCCTGTTCCTGGCGCCCCTGCTCCTGGGCGGCCGCGCGGCGCGCGACCCGCTGGAAGGAGAGGGCGTCGAGCAGATCTCGGAAGCCCTGCGCGCGCTGACGCTCGACTGCGAGCGCGTCGCGGATGACCTGTTGATCTCCGCGCGGCTGCGAGAATGGTGATGCTCGCGAGACGTGATGTCGAGCAAGATTTCAGAACGCGGGGCCGGAGGCCCCGTCGGAGGTAAATGTTCACCGGCTTGGTCGCAGATCTCGGCACCGTCGCCGCCGTCGAGGCGACGGACGACGGCGTGCGCCTGACGGTCTCCACGCCGCTGGCAGCGGAGGTGCGCGAGGGGGAGTCCGTCGCCGTCAACGGCGTCTGCCTGACCGCCGTCGGCGTGAGCGCCGGGGGCTTCGGCGCGGACATCATGCACGAGACGCTCGATCGCTCGACGCTCGGCAGTGTGACTGCGGGCGATCGGATCAATGTCGAGCTCGCGCTGCGCGCCTCGGACCGCCTCGGCGGCCACATCGTCCAGGGGCACGTCGACGGCGTCGGCACGGTCGCCGACGTGCGTGAGGACGGCTTCGCGCGGGTCGTGACGATCGACGCGCCGGCGGAGGTGCTGCGCTACCTCGTCGTGAAGGGCTCGATCGCGATCGACGGGGTGTCGCTGACCGTGACCCGCGTCGACCCAGACAGCTTCGACGTCTCGCTCATCCCCGAGACGCTCGCGCGCACGACGCTCGGGTCCGCCGCGCCCGGCGCCGCCGTGAACCTCGAGGTCGACGTGCTCGCCAAGTACGTCGAGAAGATCGTGGGAGCAACCGCGTGACGCCGAAGACGAAGAGCCCGTTCGCGACGATCGCCGAGGCGCTGGAGGACATCCGCGAGGGCAAGATGATCGTCGTCTGCGACGACGAGGACCGCGAGAACGAGGGCGACCTCACGATGGCCGCCCAGTTCGCGACCCCCGAGGCCGTCAACTTCATGGCCACACACGGCCGCGGGCTGATCTGCCTGTCGCTCACGCCGGAGCGCTGCGACGAGCTCGGCCTCGACCTCATGGCCGCGAAGAACGAGTCGCCGTTCGAGACGCCGTTCACCGTCTCCATCGAGGCGCGCGAGGGTGTCACGACGGGCATCTCGGCGCCCGACCGCGCGCGCACGATCCAGGTCGCAATCGACCCCGAGAGCTCGCCGCGCGACGTCGTCCAGCCGGGGCACGTCTTCCCTCTGAAAAGCCGCGGGGGCGGTGTGCTCGAGCGCGCCGGGCAGACCGAGGCCGCCGTCGATCTCGCCCGCCTGGCCGGGCTGAACCCCGCCGGCGTCATCTGCGAGGTCATGAACGACGACGGCACGATGGCGCGGGTCGACGACCTCGTCGGCTACTGCGAGCGCCACGGCCTGAAGATGATCACGGTCGCCGACCTCATCGCCTACCGCCGGCGCCACGACAAGCTCATCGAGCGCGTGGTGTCGACGAAGCTGCCGACCGGCTTCGGCGACTTCGAGGCCGTGGGCTACCGCGAGCTCGTCGGTGGCAAGCACCACGTCGCGCTCGTCAAGGGCGACGTCGACGGCGAGAGCGACGTGCTCGTCCGGGTGCACTCGGAGTGCCTGACCGGCGACGTCTTCCACTCGCTGCGCTGCGACTGCGGCGAGCAGCTCGAGTCCGCGCTGGCGATGATCGAGCGCGAGGGCCGCGGCGTCCTGCTCTACCTCTCCCAGGAGGGGCGCGGGATCGGGCTGCTCAACAAGCTGCGCGCCTACAAGCTGCAGGAGGGCGGCATGGACACGGTCGAGGCCAACCTGAAGCTCGGGCTGCCGGCCGACCTGCGCGACTACGGGATCGGCGCGCAGATCCTCGTCGACCTCGGGCTCAGCTCGATCCGCATCCTGACGAACAACCCGAAGAAGATCCGCGGCCTCGAGGGCTACGGCCTGTCGGTGGCGGAGCAGCTGCCGATCGAGCACATGCCCAACCCCCACAACGAGGCCTACCTGCGGGCCAAGCGCGACCGGATGGGGCACACGCTGCACCACCAGGGCGTCGACATCGACCAGGAGATGCTCCACGACGAGAGCGAGCGCGACGAGCGCGAGCGGCGGGACAGTCAGCGATGAGGTTCGCGATCGTCGTCGGTCGCTTCTACGAGGAGGTCGCGGAGCGGCTTGTGGGCAGCGCGACGAAGGTCTTCGAGCAGGCCGGTGCCGACGCGGTCGACGTCTTCGGCGTGCCGGGCGCGTTCGAGCTGCCGCTCGCAGCGCAGATGGCCGCGAAGACCGGGCGCTACGACGGCATCGCGTGTCTCGGCGCGGTCATCCGTGGAGAGACGTCGCACTACGACCACGTCTGCGCCGAGGCCGCGCGCGGGATCCAGGACGTCGCGCTGAGCACCGGCGTACCGTGCGGCTTCGGCTTGCTGACCGTGGACACCATGGATCAGGCGCTCGCGCGCGCCGGCGGCGACAAGCGCGATCAGGGCGTCGACGCGGCGGCGGCCGTCCTCGCGCTCGCCCGCGTCCGGTCCGAGCTGTCAGAGCGTGGCGGGGAGCCACCCGAGGCGGGGTAGGCTGAGCCGATGCCAGACGGTCAGATTGAGGAGATCCTGGCGCTCGGCATCGTCTTCGTGGTGCACATCATCGGCGGGATCATGCTCGTCTGGGGCATCCTCGGCGACGAGGGAGCCGGGCCGTGGTGGCGCTGGTGGAGGCGCGGCGACGACGGGGACGACCCGCCGCGGGATCCGGACCCGCCGGGCGGCGGGGAGCGCGCGCTGCCGGTCGCGGACGCCGCATCAAGCCGGGTGCGCCTGCGCGAAGACGCCCGGATCGCCGACGGCTACCCGCGCACGCCGCGCCGGCCGGAGCATCCGGTCCCGGCGCCCGCCCCGTCGCGCCCGCGCGACTGAGCGGCGCCGTCCACCGTGGATGCCGTCGGGTTAGCCAAGCGTGCGCGCGCATCACGCAGCGCCAACGCACTGGTGCGACGGGCCCTGCGCGCGCTCCTGCGAGGGGCCGGCGTGGTGGAGCAGATCGCCGGCAAGTGGCGCGTGAACGGGGCGCCGACGATCCCGCTGCACGGCACGAGCTTTCGCATGCTCGGCCGCAGCGACGACCAGGTGCTCGACGCCCTGTACTACGGCTTCGAGTGGGAGGCCGCGGAGACCCGATTGTTTGCGATGCTCGTGCAGGACGCGGCCGTGGTGCTGGATCTGGGCGCCAACACCGGCGTCTACACGCTCATGTCGACGCGTGCGTCGCCGGACGTCCGGGTGATCGCCGTCGAACCCGGTCCGGCCAACGCGGAGCGACTGCGCACCAACCTGCGGCTCAACGGGGGGGACGATCGGGTCACGACGGTCGAGGCGGCCGTGGGGTCGGCGCAGGGCACACTCGCGCTGACGGTTCCCGCCGACGGCGCAATCTCCGATGTGGCCAGTCCGGTCGACGCCTTCGCGCGTGCCCACTGGGGCATCGACTACACGACGGTCACGGTCGTGCAGACCACGGTCGATCAGCTCGTGGCCGACCACCGGCTCGACCACGTCGACCTGATCAAGCTCGACGTCGAGTGTTTTGAGCTGCCGGTGCTGGAGGGTGCACAGGAAACGCTCGCGACGTTCGCTCCGGTGGTGCTGGCCGAGGTGTTCGACCACGACGTCCTCACGGGAAACTGGCCCGAGCTCAAGGGGCGGATCCCGGCCGACGGCGAGCAGGTCGAGGCGCTGATGGGGTCGCACGGCTACGCGTTCTTCGCGATCGGCGAGCGCGGCGTCCTGCGGGTCCAGACGCTGCGCGGGATCCCGGACGGTCGCTCGAACTACCTCTTCGTGAAAGCTCCCCCGGACGAGCGCTACATCCCGTACACCGACGAGGCGGCGATCCGCGCGCTCATGCGGCCGGGCTACTAGTTCTTCTTGGGCTTCTTGCCGTGGGCCTTGGGCGCCTTGCTGGGCGGCGCCGTCCCGCCCACCGCCTGCTGGGCGCGGCGCAGCTCCTGCTCGACGACGCCGCGGCGGTCGTTGCTGATCGCGAGGCGTTCCTGGAGGTACGGGATCGCCGCACGGGAGCTGCCTGACCGGTTCAGGGCGGTGCCGAGGTTGTACAGCGCGTAGGCGTAGCCGGGGCTGCTGCGGTCACCGCGCGCCTGGAACCCGGCAACGGCCTGACGCTCGAACGGGACCGCCGCTGCGTAGGACCCCTGCCGGATGAGCCCGAAGCCGCGTGCGTCGAGCGCCGCGGGATCGGTGCCCGACGCCGTCGCGGAGGACGCCGGCGGCGGCGTGGACTCTGCCGCGGGGGCTGCCGGCTTGGCGGCCGCACCGCGCTTCGCGGCGGAGCCCGGGCTCGAGGAGGCGCGTGCGGGCGAACGGCGGCTCGGCGTGTCGCCGCCGCCGCTCCCGATCAGGACGATCGCCAAGACCGCGGTCACGAGCGCCGCCGCGAGCCCGAGCTCGGCGGTCAGGCCGAACCGGCGAGCACGCACACGCTCGCGACGGCCGGGGAGCACCGACGTCGGCCCGGTGGTGCCTCGCAATGCATGATCGAGCTCGTCGACGAATGCCGTCGCGGTCGGTGGCCGGTCCGAGGGCTCCTTCGCGAGCCCGCGGGCCAGGACCGAGTCGACCGCCGGCGGCAGGTCTCGCGCCGCGTCTGAGGCGCGCGGCGGCGGGGCCTCGACGTGCTGGCGCGCCGTCGCGGTCGGCGGCCCGCCGCTGAACGGGCGCTCGCCGGTGAGGAGCTCGTAGGCCACGACGGCAAGCGCGTAGCGGTCGCTGGCGGCTGTCGCGGGCCGGCCGAGCGCCTGCTCGGGCGAGAGGTAGGCGGCGGTGCCGAGGACCTGGCCCGCCTGGGTCATGTGCGTGTCGTCGGCGAGGCGGGCGATGCCGAAGTCGCCGACGGCGAGGCGATCTTGGTCGTCGAGCATGAGGTTGCCGGGCTTCACGTCGCGGTGGACGATGCCGGCTTCGTGCGCCACGTCCAGGCCGGCGGCCGCCTCGCGCAACCAGCGCATGACGAGCTCGCGCGGCAGCGTCTCCCCGGCCGCGCGGGCCGCGCGCATGCGGTCGGCGACGGTCCCGCCGCCGAAGTGCTCCATGACGATGTACGCCTGTTCGCCGTGCTCGCCGACGTCGTAGATCGTCACGACGTGTGGCTGGTCTGAAACCTGCGCGGCCGTGCGCGCCTCGCGCTGGAAGCGGATGCGGCCGCCGCGCTCGGCGGCGAAGTTGGAGCCGAGCACCTTGACCGCGACGATCCGGCCGAGCAGCTGATCCTCGGCTTCCCACACCGAGGCCATTCCGCCACTGGCGATATGACGCGCCACGCGGTAGCGCTCCGGCAGCTCGATCTCAGAGGCCGAAGGCATCTGCGCAGCAGGTTCCCCGCAATCCGCCCTGCTCAACCCCGTCCCTTCCGACCATCTACACTTCTCCGTCGCGATGGCCAAGGTCTGTTACAGCTGCAAGAAAGGTCCGGCGTTCGGTCAGAGCCGGAGCCACTCCATGGTCGCCACGAAGCGGCGCTTCAACCCGAACCTCCAGAAGGTCCGGATCATGGTGGGCAAGACGATGCAGCGCGAGTACGTCTGCACGCGCTGCCTCAAGGCCGGCAAGGTCACGAAGGCTGCCTAGGTGACGTCGCCCGGCGGTCGCCGGTTGGCGACCGCAGGAGTTGTGACGTCGCCCGCAGGTCGCCGGTTCGGGCGACCGTAGAGCGAAATCGATCTCATGTCTGACCCTTCACTCGTCAGGTTTCGCGCCGTCGTTCAGGGCGCTCTGGCACATCTCGAATCTCGCCGGCAGGAGATCAACGATCTGAACGTGTTCCCGGTCGCCGATGGCGACACGGGCGACAACATGGCGCTGACGCTCCGCGCCGTGCTCACGGAGGTCGATCGCCTCGCCGCCGACGAGGGCCGCCTGGACGAGATCGGGCGCGAGGAGATCGTCGACTCCGTCGCGCGGGCGGCGCTGCTCGGGGCGCGCGGCAACAGCGGGGTCATCCTCTCCCAGCTCATCCGCGGAGCCGCGGAGGAGCTCATCAGCCGCCCGGGCGAGCTCGTCGACCCTGTGCTGATCGGCGCCGCGATGGCGCGCGCCGCGCAGCGCGCCTACGGCTCGGTGCGCGCGCCGGCCGAGGGCACGATCCTCACGGTCATGCGCGAGATGGCGACGAGCGTCGCCACCGAGCTCGCGCACATGGGCGACATCCGCCTGGGCTCAGAGAGCGATCCCGCGGCCCAGAACGAGCTCATCGCCGACATCCTCGAGCGCGCGCTGCGGGCCGGCGAGGACTCGGTCCGGCGCGGTCCCGAGATGCTCGCGGTACTGCGCGAGAGCGGGGTGGTCGACGCCGGCGGGCACGCGCTGACGATCATCGTCGCGGGCATGATCGCCGCGTTGCGTGGCAGCGAGGCGCCGGAGCTCGCCGTGCAGTCCCCGCCGGCGCGGGTCAGCCATCCGCATCACTCTTCCTCGACGTTTCGTTACTGCACGAACTTCGCGGTGACCGGCCAGGAGCTCGATCCCGGCCGGTGGATGGATCCGCTCGAGGCGCTCGGCGACTCGGTGCTCGTCGTCGGCGACGCGGTGACGCTGAAGATCCACGTCCACACCGATGAGCCCGAGTCCGCGACGGCGCTCTTCGATGGCATCGGCGAGGTCTCGCGCCTCGATGTCGCCGACATGCACGCGCAGGTCGCCGAGCGGTCCGAGCGTCTCGCCCGGGCGGCCACTGGGCAGGCGCCGGCGCAGAAGCGCTGCGGCGCGCTCGCCGTCGTCGCGGGCGACGGGATGCGCGCCCTCTACGAGAGCCTCGGCGTCGCCTGCCTCGATGGCGGCCTAACGCTGAACCCGTCGACCTACGAGCTGCTCGCCGGCATCCACGAGGTCCGCGCCGAGCAGGTCGTCGTGCTGCCGAACTCGCCGAACGTCGTCATGGCCGCCGAGCACGCCGCCGCGTTGTCGGAGAAGACCGTGCGGGTGAGCGCAGCGCGCTCCCAGCAGGCGGGGCTCGCCGCCGCCCTCGCGCTCGATCCCGAACGACCGGCGGCCGACAACGTCGCAGCGTTCGACGCGGCCCTCGAACACTTGCGAACGGGCGCGGTGGCCCGCGCCGCGCGCGACGATCTCGACGGGCGCTTTGCCACCGGCGACGCCGTCGGGTTCGTCGACGATCAGATCGTCGCGTGGGGAGAGCCGCAGGCCACGCTGCGCACCGTGCTCGAATCGCTCGCGGGCGACGCGGAGCTCCTGACCTGCATCGCCGGTTACGGCGCGCCGCTCAACGAGCAGGACGTGCGCGCGCTCGCTCCCGAGGCGGTCGAGCTCGAGTACGAGATCGGCGGTCAGCCGAGCTACTGGTGGCTGCTCGCGGCCGAGTAGGGGTCGATCGCACCCTGCCCCCGCCGGAGCGCAGGGCACAATCACTGATGTGCCCACCGCCTTCGCCGGCACCGAGGAGCTCGACCGCGCCACGCTGCTGTCGGCGCCGGTGCGCTGGCCGCGGCCGTCGATGCTCGGCGCGCCCCTGAAGGTCGAGCACACGAAGGCCGCCGAGGCGGCGGAGCAGCTCGGGCTGCACACGGTCGGCGACCTGCTCGAGCACCTGCCGCGCGACCGGCGCGAGTCGCGCACCGTCGGCGCGCTCGCCCCCGGTGAGAGCGCGACGGTCGTCGTCGAGGTGCGCTCGATCACGAGCCGGCCGGTGCGCCGGCGCGGGATGAAGCCGCTCGTCGAGGCCACGGTGGCCGACGAGACCGGGGTCATGAAGGCGACCTTCTTCAACCAGCCCTGGCTGCAGCGCAAGTACCCGCCGGGCACCCGCCTCGTCCTGCACGGCAAGTACGCCGCACGCAACGCCTTTCGCGTCACGAGCCACGCGCCGACCGACGAACAGACCGGCTCGGCGCAGGAGGTCGCGCACTATCCCGCGACCGAGGGCCTCTCCTCGACACAGATCCTCGCCCTCGTCCGCGCGCACCTCGCGGCCGCCGAGCACGCGATCGAGCCGCTGCCCGCCCGGCTGCGCGCGCGAGGTCGGATGCCGGACCGCGCTGCGGCGCTCGTGGCCGCTCACGCCGGAAACCTCGAAGCCGGCCGGCAGCGCCTGGCCTTCGACGAGCTGCTGCTGGCCCAGCTCTCGCTGCTGCGCCGCCGCGCCCAGCGTCGCGCGGCCGCCAGCGCTCCGGCGCTCGACGGGCCGCCCGGCCTGTCGCGCCGCTGGCGCGAGGAGCTCCTGCCCTTCGAGCTCACCGGAGACCAGGTCAGGGCGATCGCCGTGCTCGATTCAGAGCTCGCCCAACCGCGCCCGATGCAGCGGCTGCTCATGGGCGAGGTCGGCTCGGGCAAGACGGTCGTCGCCCTGCACGCGATCCTGCGGGCGGTCGAGCACGACCATCAGGCCGCGTTCATGGCGCCGACGGAAGTGCTCGCCGAGCAGCACTTCGCGACGCTCCAGCGCCTGATGCCCGGCGAGGCCGTGCGCGCCGCCCTGCTCACCGGGTCGACGACCGCCGCGCGGCGCGCGGACATCCTCGGCAAGCTCGCGACCGGCGAGCTGTCGTTCGTCGTGGGGACGCACGCGCTCGTCGAGGAGGACGTGCGCTTCGACCGTCTCGCGGTCGTCGTCGTCGACGAGCAGCACCGCTTCGGCGTGCGCCAGCGAGCGGCGCTCGACGCGAAGGCGGCGGATGGGCTCGTGCCGCACGTCCTGCACATGACCGCGACGCCGATCCCGCGCACGATGGCGCTCCTGCGCTACGGCGACCTCGACGTCACCGCGCTGCACGAGCTGCCGAGCGGTCGCAAGCCGGTCGCGACGCACGTCGCGTCGACCGACGCCGAGCGCGACCGCGCGTACGAGCGCATCCGGTCAGAGCTCAACGCGGGGCGCCAGGCGTTCGTCGTCTGCCCGCTCGTCGAGGAGTCCGAGGTGCTGCAGGCCAAGGCGGCGACGGCGGAATTCGAGCGCCTCAGCACTGGGGAACTCCGCGGATACCGGGTCCAGCTGTTGCACGGCCAGATGCGCTCCCGTGACAAGCAGGCGGCGATGGCGGCGTTCGCGGCCGGCGCCGCCGACGTGCTCGTCGCGACGACGGTGATCGAGGTCGGCGTTGACGTGCCCAATGCGACGGTGATGCTCGTCGAGGGGGCCGAGCGCTACGGGATCAGCCAGCTGCACCAGCTGCGCGGGCGGATCGGGCGCGGCGAGCACGCGTCGCTGTGCCTGCTCTTCGGGCCGAAGAACGCTGCGCGCCTGCGCGCGCTCGAGGAGCACTCCGACGGCTTCAAGCTCGCCCAGATCGATCTCGAGCTGCGCGGGGAGGGCGAGCTCGCGGGGACGCGTCAGTCGGGTCTGGCGCAGTTCAAGGTCGCGCGGCTGCCCGAGGACGAGGCGCTCGCCGAGGTCGCCAAGACCTACGCGGAGGGCCTCCTCGACGCCGACCCGGACCTGGTCGAACCCGAGCACGCCCTGCTCGCCGACGCGCTCGCCGTCGCCTACGGCGAGGCCGAGCTGCAGCCGCTCCCCGCCTAGCAATGCGGATCGTTGCCGGACAGTTCGGCGGGCGTCGCCTCGTCGCCCCGCCGGGCGATGCCACGCGCCCGACGAGCGACCGCGTGCGCGAGGCGCTCTTCAGCGTGCTCGGTGCCGGCGTGGAGGGCGCGCGGGTGCTCGATCTCTACGCCGGATCGGGCGCGCTGGGCCTCGAAGCGCTGTCGCGCGGGGCCGCGAGCGCGGTGTTCGTCGACCGCGCGCCCAAGGCGATCGCGGCCGTTGCCGCCAACGCCGAGGCGCTCGGCGTCGAGGCCGACGTGCGCCGGATGGAGGCCCGCACGGCGCTGCGGACCGCATCCGCTCGCGGTGAGGCATACGATCTCGTGTTCCTCGACCCTCCGTACCGGCACGCAGCCGGACTCGGACGGGAGCTCTCCGAGGCGCTGCCCGCGGTGCTCGCACCGGGCGCGCGCGTCGTGAGCGAGAGCGACCGCCGCGAGCCCCTCGAGCTGGATCTCCCACTCACCGACGAGCGTCGCTACGGCGATACGGTCATCCGCATCCATGACACCTGATCCCCGCATCGCGATCTGCCCGGGCTCATATGACCCGGTCACGTACGGGCATCTCGACATCATCACGCGGACCGCGGAGCTGTTCGACGCGGTCGTCGTCAGCGTCGTCCATCTGCCGACGCGCAAGGGGCAGACGCTGTTTTCGATCGACGAGCGGCTCGGCTTCATCGAGGAGGCGACGGCGCACCTTCCCAACGTGCGCGTCATGCAGTTCTCCAACCTCGTCGTCGAGTTCGCGCGCCAGCAGGGAGCCCGCTCGATCGTCAAGGGGCTGCGCGCGATCTCCGATTTCGAGTACGAGTTCGAGATGCAACAGCTCAACCGCCTGCAGGGGCCGGACATCGACACCCTCTACCTGATGGCGAGCCCGCAGTACAGTTTCCTCAGTTCGAGCGGTATCAAGGAGCTGGCCATGTTCGGAGGGACGATCGAAGAGCTCGTTCCCGAGCGGGTGGCCGCGCGCTTGAAGGAAGAGCTCGGGCACTAGCGAACTGAAGGGTGCTATGGACGTCCTCGTGCTCATAGACAAGCTGGATGACTTGGTCCACAACGCCAAGCTCGTCCCGATGACCGGGCAGGTCCGCGTCGACAAGGACGAGATCTACGACATCCTCGACCAGATGCGCGCGACGATCCCCGAAGAGATCAAGCAGGCGCGCTGGATCGTCAAGGAGCGCCAGGAGATGCTCGCCGAGGCCAAGCGCGAGTCCGAGCGGATCGTCAAGGAGGCGCGGGAGCGCCAGAACGTGCTCGTCGGCGAGCAGGAGGTCACCAAGCAGGCCGAGCGGGCCGCCGAGGACATCATCGAGGACGCCCGCGCCCGCGAGCGCGAGATCCGCCTCGGCGCCGAGGACTACGCCGACGAGATCCTCAACACGCTCGAGGTCAACCTCACGAAGTTCATCGCGGCGGTCCGTCGCGGTCGCGAGCGGTTGCAGGGCAAGGACGAGCCTGCCGAAGTCGCCTAGCGGGAGCCGCCTGAGGGGCGCCCGGCGCGCCTGAGCGGCCCGTGCGTGCAGGTCCGTGCAAAGCACTGTCCCTGCACGCCCGAACCACTCATGCATCGCCGGATCGCCTCCTCAGCCGACTCCCGCCCGGCGCGCCTGAGCGGCCCGTGCGTGCAGGTCTGTGCAAAGCACTGTCCCTGCACGCCCGAACCACTCATGCATCGCCGGATCGCCTCCTCAGCCGACCCGCTGCCGTTCATTGCGATCGGCTCGCTCACGCGGCGAGCAGGCCCGGCAGCTCGGACATGTCGAGAAACGGCTCGCCGCCCGCGGCCGCGAGGACCTCGGGATCGGTGTGGCGGGCGAAGGCCAGCGCGCGCATGCCGGCGGCGACCGCGGCCTGGACCCCGTAGAGGCTGTCCTCGACGACGGCGGTCGTGGCCGGGTCGAAGCCCATCTCGCGGGCAGCGTGCAGGAACAGGTCGGGCGCGGGCTTCCCGGCACCGACTTCGCTGGCGCTGAAGATGGCGCCCTCGAAGCGGTCCCACAGGCCGGTGCGCCGCAGCGTCACCTCCATCTTGTGGTGCGGGCCGCTCGAGGCGACGCACGACGGAAGCGAGATACGGTCCAGCGCGGCGATGACGCCCGGCACCGGCTCCAGCTCGCGGGCGAAGATCTCCTTGACCTCGGTGTAGTACCGAGCGCCGAGGTCGAAGGGCAGCGGGGCGCCGAGGCGCTCGGTCGCCGACGCCAGAACCGAGGACATGGCTCGGCCCCGGTACTCGCGCATGCAGTCGTCGAACGTCGTCTCGATACCGGCTTCGGTCAGCAGGCCCGCGAGGACCCGATTGGCGATGTGCTCGGTGTCCACGAGCACGCCGTCGCAGTCGAAGATCACGGCGCGGGTCATCGCTCTGAGGCTATCCGTTGCCGCGTGAGGCTCGGCGACGCGGCGGGGCCGCTTGGGATCGACCGGCGGGCCGCGGCTGCGGCCGCGGTCTCGGGGGCTTGAACGGTGTTCCGCGCCTTGTCACGCTCATACAGGTAATGGGGGAACCGCAGGACGAACTGAGGATCTCGCTTTGCGGCGGGCTCGCCGTGGAGCTTGGCGGCGCCCGCATCGAGGAGGAGCTGCCCGGCCGGCAGGGCCGCGAGCTGTTCGCCTACCTCGTCGTGCACCGCGACCGGCCGGTCAGCCGCGACGAGCTGCTCGGGGTCCTCTGGCCCGATCGCGCTCCGCGGTCACCGGAGGCGGGGCTCAGCACCGTCCTGGCCCGCCTGCGCCGCGCGCTCGGCGCCCATCTGCTCAGCGGTCGCGCACAGCTCACGCTGAGCCTGCCGCCGGGCACGTGGATCGACGTCGAGGAGGCCCACGTGGCGGCCGATCGCGCCGAGACCGCGCTCGCGGACGGCGAGGGCGGCGGGGGCGGCGAGGGCCAGGATCACGCGCTCGCGGGGCTTGCGCTGCTCAGCGCGCCGCCCGTGCCGGAGTTCGACGCGCAGTGGGCACGCCAGGCGCGCGAGCAGGCCGACGAGCTCACCTCCCAGCTCCTCGAGCTCGTCGCGGTCGCGGGGATCCGCGCCGGCGGGCCCCGGCTCGCGGAGGCCGAGCGTGCCGCGCGGCGCATGGTCGAGCGCCAGCCGTTCCGGGAGTCCGGCCACGGGCTGCTCATGCAGGCGCTGTCGGCGCGGGGGGACGTCGCCGAGGCGCTGCGCACGTTCGAGGACCTGCGCGCGACGCTCATGGACGAGCTGGGCGCGCTGCCGTCGGCGGACGTCGTGAACCTCCACGAGCAGCTGCTCCGGGGCGCCCCCGCCCCGGCGGGCGGTCCCGCGAGCGCACCGGCGCTGCCACCGGTGCTGGCCCGCAACGCCGGCAAGGCGTGGGTCGGACGCAGCTCCGACCTCGATCTTCTGCACGAGCAGTGGGAGGCGAGCGCGGCGGGCGCCCGCATCACCTCGCTCATCGGCGAGGCGGGGATCGGCAAGACGATGCTCGCGGCCCGCTTCGCCCACGACGTCCACGCGGAGGGCGCGACCGTGCTCTACGGCCGCGCCGACGAGGAGGCCGTCGTCCCGTACTCGGCGTTCGTCGAATCGCTGCGCCACTACGTCGTCCACACGCCGCGCGCCGCGCTCGAGGACGCGCTCGGCCCGCACCTGCCCGAGCTCGGCTCGCTCATTCCCGAGCTCGCCGATGCCCGCAGCGCGCCGCGCGGCAGCGGCGACGCGGACCTGCGCCGCCTGCACCTCTTCCAGGCTGCGGCAGCGATGCTCGCGCACGCCGCGTCCCGCGGCCCGATGCTGCTCGTCCTGGAGGACCTGCACTGGTCTGACGCCGGGACTCTGCTCATGTTGCGCCACGTCATGCGCGAGATGCAGCCTTCGCGCGTGCTCGTCCTGCTCACCTACCGCGACGCCGAGATGGACCCCGCGACGCCGCTCATGCCGCTCGTCGTCGATCTGCGCCGGGAGAACGACATCGCGCGCATCCCGCTGCGCGGCTTCGACGAGGAGGAGATCGCCACGCTTCTGCACGAAGCCGAGCAGACGCCGTCGCCGCAGCTCGTCCGCCGCCTGCGTGACCACACGTCGGGCAACCCGCTGTTCATGGAGGAGATCGTGCGCAGCGCGCGCGAGGCAGAGATCTCCCTGAGCGAGCTCGACGCCGACGAGCTCGAGCAGCTCGAGATCCCCGAGGGAGTCATCGACGTCATCCGCCGCCGCCTGTCGCGCCTGAGCGGGCCGAGCGTCGAGGCGCTCGCCGCCGCCGCCGTCCTGGGCCGCGACTTCCGCGTCGACGCGCTCGAGGCGGCGCTCGGCGACGAGGACAACGCCGCGCTCGCCGCTGTCGACGAGGCGCTCGGCGCGCGCCTGCTGGTCGAGGACCCCGGGCACGGGGAGCGCTACGCCTTCAGCCACGCGCTCGTGCGCGACAGCATCTACCGCGGGATGAGCCGCGGGCGCCGGGCGCGGCTGCACCGCCGCGTTGCGCTCGCCCTCGAAGCGCGCCGCGGGCCGTTGGGCGTCGAGGCCGCCGAGCTCGCGCACCACTTCGTCCAGGCCGGCCAGGCCGATCTCGCCGGCCAGGCGGTCGCGTACTCGCGGGAAGCCGCGGTCCGCTCGCTGCAGGCGCACGCCTACGAGGAGGCCGCGCGCCACGGGCGCAACGCGCTGAGCACGCTCGAGCGCTACCGCCCGCAGCAGCTCGACGCGCGCTGCGAGACGCTGCTCGAGCTCAGCGCCGTCGCCTGGCAGGCCAGCGTGCCCGACGCGCGGGCGATCTCCGAACAGGCCGTCGAAGCCGCCCGCGCCGTGGGTGGCGGCGCGCCGCTCGCCGCGGCGGCGCTCAGCTTCGGCGGGCGCTTCTACGCCCAGGTGCGTTTCAACCCGCGGACGCTGGCGGTCCTCGAGGAGGCGCTGGCCGGCCTCGATGCCGGCGACAGCCTGCTGCGGGCGCGCCTGCTCGCCAGGCTCGCCGAGAACCTGCTGCTCGCCGATGGCGCGCGGGCCGAGCTGCTCAGCGGCGAGGCCGTCGCGATGGCCGACCGGCTCGGGAACGACGATGCGCGCGTCGCCGCCCTGCTGAGCCGCCATGCGGCCCTGCTGCATCCTGAGCACCTCGCCGAGCGGGTGCGGGTCGGCGACGAGGTCGTGGCGACCGCGCGCCGCCAGCACCAGCGCGACCTCGAGGCGCTCGGGCGCCATTGGCTGCTGTATGACCTGCTCGAGCTGGGCGATCTCCCGCGCGCCGAGGAGGTCCTCGCCGACCTCGAGCGGCTCGCCGCGGAGCTGCGCCAGCCGCTGTATCGCCACTCCTCGCTCGTGTGGCGCGGCGTGCTCGAGCAGCTCGCGGGTCGCTATGACCGCGTCGAGCAGCTCGCCGCCCAGGCGCTTGCTCTCGCGGACGGCGCCTCGGCGTACGACGCGCGGGCCTACTACGCCGTCCAGCTGCTCGTCATCGGCATCGACCGCGGCGGGCTGGATGAGATGTGGCCCGCGGTGCGCCCGCTCGCCGGCTCACCGCGAGCGCTGTGGGCGCCGGCGCTCGCCGTCTGCGAGCTGGCGCGCGGCGACCGCGACGGCGCGGCACGCGCGCTCGCGGACATGCCCGTCGAGCGGCCGTCGCAGCTGCGCCGCGACCTCTTCTGGCTGCCGACGCTCGTGCTGTTCGCGCAGGCGACCGCGGACCTGCGCGACGACGCATACGCAAGCGAGCTCTACGAGCTCCTCGCCCCCTACGGCGATCACTGCGCCCAGCTCGCCTTCAACGGATCGTTCGGCAGCGTGCACCGCGTGCTCGGGCTGCTCGCCGGCCAGCTCGGGCGCCCCGACGACGCGGCCGCGCACTTCGGCGAGGCGCTGCGCCGGCACGCCGCGCTCGGCGCTCCCGCGCTCGAGGCCCGCACCTGCGCGGACTTCGCGGAGGCGATCCGCGCCGGTCGCGCCACCGGCACGACCGATCGCGCGCGGCGGCTGTCCCAGCGCGGGCTGCGCGCCGCGTCGGCGTGCGGGGCGGAGCTGCTGGTAGCCCGCCTGGAGAACGGCAGTCAGTCGGCGCTGGCCGGCTCGACGGCGACCTGACCGGCCGCCGCGAGCAGCGTCTCGATCGCGCTGAGGTGCCCGCGAACCCCGGCGGCCATGGCGTCGAGGATCTTGCGGGCGTCCTCGATGTTCGTCGTCGCGTTCGTGAGCTGCGACTTGATCCGGCGCACGTTCTCCATCGCGCCCTGCGCGCGCTCGACCTCGACGCCGAGCGCCGCCGTGTCGATGCCGTCATCCGCGGCGCGGGCCATCAGCACGCGGGCGCGGGCGAGGCCGTAGGCGACCTCGAGCGCGAGCGTCGAGCCCGCCTCGGGATCGAACGTGACGAAGAGCTTGTCGCCGTTGAACTCGCGCAGCGGGTTGGTCCGCGCCGGCAGCTTGGCCTCGGAGGAGACGACGAGCACGGCGTAGTCCGCCGCGCGGGTCTCCAGTGCGCCATCCAGCTCGGCGAGCGCCTCGTTCTTGGAGAGCTTGGAGTTCTTGGCCTCGAAGACGATCTTGCCGCGGGCCGGTCCCGAGCAGGCGTCGATCGCGACGACGACGTCGCCCTTGCGACCGCCCTCGCCGCGCACGTCGCCGACGGCGTCGCAGTCATCGCCGCGAGCGGCGGCGAGATCGGCGACCGCCTCGGCGACCGCCTCCTCGTAGTCGCGGCCCTTGGCCGTGCCCTTCTCCTGCACCGCGGCGATCTGCGCGAGCTTCTCCTTCTCGGATCGCAGCTCGGCGATCTCGACCCGCATCGCCTCCAGGCGCGCGTTCATCGCACGCAGGTGCTCGGACTGCTCGCCGGCGATCTGCCGCGTCGCCGCGAGGTGCGTGCGCTGGAACACCGCAAGCGGGTTGCTGTCGCTGTCGGCGGAGAACTGCTTGCGCAGGTCCTCGCGCATCTGCGCGGCGACCTCGCCGAGGACCGCCTTGACCCGGTTCTGCACCGCGACCGACGAGTCGTCGCCGAAGTGCCGTGCGAGTGCGCGGGTGACGTGGCCGTGCTCGGGGCCGAAGACTTCGTCGACCTTCTGGTCCAGGCGCTCGGCGATCACCCGAGCCCGTTCCACGAACTCGCCGTCGAGCTGGCGTGCCGTCTTCTCGAACTCCGCGCGGACGAACTCCGCGTTCGCGCCGGTCTGCTCGCGGTCGAGCACCCGGGCGCCGATCTCGATCGCCTCGACGACGAAGCGCGCGGGATCCTCGCGCTCTTCAGCAAGCCGGGCGGCGGTTTCGTCCTCGACGACGAGGAAGTCGATCGCGAGCCTGCCGTTGCCGGCGTGGACCCTGGCGAAGGGGAGAGAGGTGGCAGCTTCCATGATTGCTGGGTCGCACCGTACGCCCCGTGCCTGACGGAACTGGTCAGGACTGCTGCGCGAGGCGCTTGGACCACCAGCGGAAGAGGTCTTCGCGCTGGTGGGGCAGCGGGTTGGCCGTCGGCTTGCGCTCGCGGATGAGATCGAGCGCCGCCTCGGGCCGGATGTCGTCGCGCACCGTGACGATCGCGGCGGCGACCGCGGCCGAGCGCTGCCAGCCGGCGCGGCAATGCAGGTACACGCGCTCGCCTTCCTGCAGCCACGGCAGCACCGTGCGCACGCCGAGCTCGATCTGTCCGGGCAGCAGCCCGCCGTAGTCGACGAGCTCCAGGCGGCGCTCCTCGATCCCCGCTTGGGCCAGCGCCGCCGCGCAGGCGTCGCGCGCGCCTTTCTCGTACTCGGTGTCCGAGACGAGGTTGAAGATGCGGGTGACGCCCTCCTCGCTGAGCACCGCCACATCGTCGGCGTCCTGCGGATAGGCGCCGACGAGCAGATCCTCGGAGACCTCGCCGTAGCCGAAATGCTCGAACCAGTCAGACATCGCCGACGCAATGTAGAGCGTCGCGCGAATACGCTCGCCGGGTGTCCGCGCTCGCCGATGCGCTCGCCGAAGCCGGAGGAACCGCGGCGCCGCGCGAGCGCGGGGCGCAGCTGCGCGGGCTCCTGCGCGACGAGCTCGATCGCTCCCGGCGCGAGCTCGGCCTGGTTCGGTCGGGGCGCGAGCGTCCCGTCCTCGTCGCGTTCGCCGCCGCCTCCGACGCGCTGCTCGCCGTCGTGCCCGTCGTGCCCGCCGTGCGCGTCGACTCCGACGCCGCGGCCGAGCGGGCATGGCTCGTCACCGCGGCGGCGATCGGCGCGCTCGTGCAGATCGCCTCGCTGCCGGCGCCGTCGAGCCCGTCCGACCTCGCGCTCGAGGCGGGCGCGTTCGAGGACTATCTCGCGCTGCGGGTGCCGACCGACGGCGAGGACGATGCCGAGCTCGCCTGCGTCGCCTACGAGGAGAACGTCGCGGCCGTCGCGCGCCTGCGCTCGCAGGCGCTTGCGCTGCCGGCGCACGTGGTGGCCGCCGAGACGAGCGACTGGCGGGTCCCGCTCGCCCAGGCGATGCGCAGCGCCGAGACGGTTGCGCGGCTCGGCGGCCAGCCCGCCGACCCGGCCTCGATCGCCGAACACGAGGACGCCGTTCTCGCGTTGCTCGAAGCGGGCGGCGGCGAGGCGGCGCGCCCGCACGACGACCCCGAGCCGGCGCGGCGGATCGCGCGGCGGATCCTCCAGCGCCTGGACGGCATGGGGAAGTGGGGCGGCTACCACACCGACTTTCGCCATCTCGCGCGGGGCTTCGCCGGCAACGATCGCGCGCTCGCCGACGCGGTGGGCGAGGCGCTGCTCGAAGCCGGGCTGCTCAGCGAGAAGCCGAGCGTCGGCCAGCGTCACGTGTTCCTGAACTCGCGCCGCGTGGCCGACATCCGCGCGCTCATCGAGCGTGGCGAGGTTCCGACGGACCTGCGCCTGCCATAGATTGGCGCTCAGATGAACGTGAACACCCTCTCAACCAAGATCTTCACGATTCGCCAGCTGCTCGAATCGCGCTTCTTCGCGCCCACGCGGCCCGACAGGCTCGTTCGCGCGCTCGCCGCCTTCAGGCGCTGGGGACCCACGCCTGCCGCCGGCTACTTCGCCGACGCGATCCGCTATCCGGACGACCTGGCGATCATCGACGAGCTCGGGTCGCTGACGTTCCGTGCGGTCCACGAGCGCACGAACGCGCTCGCCGCCGCGTGGAGCGACGAGGGCCTGGGGGAGGGCGACTCCGTGGCGATCCTGTGCCGCAACCACCGCGGCTTCGTCGACGCGACCGTCGCGTGCTCGAAGCTCGGCGCTCACGCCCTGTTTCTCAACACCGCCTTCGCGGGCCCGCAGATCGCGGAGGTCTGCGCACGCGAGCAGCCCGCGGCGATCGTCTACGACGAGGAGTTCGCCGGGCTGATCGCCGAGGCCGCGCGCGATCTGAAGCGCTACGTCGCCTGGGCCGACAGCGACGAGGTCGCGGGGGCGACGCTGCTCGACGATCTCATCGCGCGCGGCGACCGCAGCGACCCGGTCCCGCCCGCGCACAAGGGCCGCGTCGTGATCCTCACGAGCGGGACGACCGGCTCGCCGAAGGGCGCCAACCGCAAGCAGCCGGAGTCGCTGGATCCCGTCGCCGGGCTGCTGTCGAAGATCCCGCTGCGCGGGCGCGAGCGCACGCTCATCGCCGCGCCGATGTTCCACTCGTGGGGCCTGGCGAACTTCATCCTGGGGATCGGCCTGGCGTCGACGCTCGTCCTGCGCCGCCGCTTTGATCCGCGCGACACCCTGCAGGCGCTCGATGAGCACCGTTGCACGGGGCTCATCGTGGTGCCGGTGATGCTCCAGCGGATGCTCGAGCTCGGCGACGACGTCATCGCGGGCTACGACCACAGTCGCCTGAAGGTCATCTCGGCGAGTGGCTCCGCGCTGCCCGGCGAGCTCGCCACGAACGTCATGAACACGTTCGGCGACGTCCTCTACAACCTCTACGGGTCGACCGAGGTCGCCTGGGCGACCGTCGCGACGCCCGCGGACCTGCGCACCGCGCCCGGCACCGCGGGCCGCCCGCCGCGCGGCACGATCGTGCGCC
Organism: Solirubrobacteraceae bacterium; assembly: GCA_033855075.1. Lineage (GTDB taxonomy): Bacteria > Actinomycetota > Thermoleophilia > Solirubrobacterales > Solirubrobacteraceae > CADCVQ01. The sequence continues at coordinate 24,481 of JAWVGM010000097.1, forward strand.
TGTACGACGAGCAGGAGCGCGAGGTCGCCCCCGGCGCAACCGGCCGGATCTTCGTCGGCAACGAGCTCGTCTTCGACGGCTACACGGGCGGCGGCGGCAAGGCGATCGTCAACGGCCTCTTGTCCTCGGGCGACGTGGGCCACTTCGACGAGGCGGGGCGCCTGTTCGTCGACGGCCGCGACGACGAGATGATCGTCTCGGGCGGCGAGAACGTCTTCCCGCGCGAGGTCGAGGACACGATCGCCTGCCTGGACGGCGTCGAGGACGTCGCCGTGATCGGCGTCGACGACCCGCAGTTCGGCCAGCGCCTGAAGGCGTTCGTCGTCGCGGCGCCGCGCGCGAAGCTCGGCGAGGCCGACGTCAAGAACCACGTCAAGGCGAACCTCGCGCGCTACAAGGTGCCGCGCGACGTCGTCTTTCTCCCCGAGCTGCCGCGCAACGCCACGGGCAAGGTCGTCAAGCGCGAGCTCTAGTCCACGCGCAGAACTTCCGGCCACGTGTACTAGCGGATGTGCCGGATCCGGCCAGATGGCCGGTGCACGCGGGCCCGCGTGGATGGTCTCGCTAGCCTGAACGGGCCATGCCGTCCCGCACCGACAGCTTCGATCTCGGGGCTCTGCGGCTGACCTCAGGGGAGGGTCGCCGCTTCGAGCTCGAGGTCGCGCTTGACCCGCTGTCGTTCGGCGGTGAGACGTACGCGGTGACGCCCGGCGTGGTGCCCGCCGCGCTCGACATCTCGTGCATGACCCGCGGCGGCTACGCGCTGCGCCTGCAGTTCGACGCTTCGCTGCAGGGGCCGTGTATGCGCTGCCTGGAGCCCGCGGAGCCACAGATCGCCGTCGAGGCCCGCGAGGTCGATCAGCCCGGCGGCGGCGACGAGCTCTCAAGCCCGTACGTGTCCGACCAGGAGGTCGATCTGCGCGCATGGGCGCGAGACGCGCTGGCGCTCGCGCTGCCGGCGCAGCTGCTGTGCCGCGAGGACTGCGCCGGGCTGTGCCCGGTGTGCGGGGAGAACCTCAACGAGGCCGGGCCCGACCACGCTCACGAGAAGGCGCCGGACCCGCGCTGGGCGAAGCTGTCGGAGCTGAAGCTGGATTAGCCCGTTCCGGCGCTCGATCAGGGCCGCGGGGCGCCGAACGGCATCGGGAGCGGAGGCGGGTTCGGCGTTCGCCCGGTGCGATGGCAGATCGTCGTCGCAGCAGCGGATGACGCAGGAAGGGTCTGCTTCCACTTCGAATTTGAGCACGAAGGCGACCCTGATGCGCCCTGCTCTGACCTGAGCTGCCCGATGCGCAGGGATGCTGCTTCGAGGCAGAAGGGGAAGCCGGTCCTCCGTTGCGCCGCTGCACTCGAGCCTCCCGCTCGAAACGCCTGAGCGCCGGGCGCGGTACCACCGATAGCTGCAATCCGAGGCCCGTCTCCGCCGCTGCGCGGGGGCGGGCCTTTCGTTTACCTCCCCGCGACGGCTTCGCGGATCCCACACGCCCGAGGAGGGCCACATTGCAGACCAGCAGGAGAGTGGACACCCGGTTGCCGCTGACCGTGGTGGGCGCCATGTCGCGATACGGCGACCGCGCCCACGCCAGCGAAAGGAGGATCTACGATGACGCTGTCGATGAGCGATCGTCGGAAACCAACGGCCAGACCCGCGGGGAAGTGGACGCCCGAGGAGATCGCGCGCGAGCAGGCGGCGGCCAGAGCCCGGATCGCGCGGGCGCGGGCCCGCGGGCCCGAAGCGAACCTGAAGGAGTCCGCGGCGCTGGCGCGGTTTGCCAACAAGGTCGCGGCGGCCGCCGAGGCCGCACGCCGGCATGAGCGCTCCCGAGGCGCTTGACCCCGAGCCGCTGCTGCGGTTCCTGCACGACGAGGACGTCGCGCACATCATCATCGGG
>JAWVGM010000098.1:0-10996 GCA_033855075.1 Solirubrobacteraceae bacterium
GGGAACGCAGGACGCGATCGTCGACATCATCCGCGAGGTCCTGCAGTACACGCTGAGCGTGCCGATCCCACCCGGCTGGGACGAGTCCTACACCGAGTGCTTCGGCTACTCGATGCTCGACCTCTACGAGCAGGGCGCGATCTCCAACGAGTCCAAGCTGCGCGCGGTCGGGTTGCCGCTCGATCAGATCGCGCACTTCCCCTTCCCGATGGACGTCTCCCCGCGCGAGCGCGCCCGCCGCGCGCTCGTGCTGCTGAGGGCCGGGCTGCTGGGCCAGCGCAACGGCGCGATCGGGCGCGACCCCGCGACGCTGCAGATCCTGTTCGACCTGCTCGCCGTCAACGCGCGCGGCGAGGAGGTGCCCGACGGCACCACGATCCAGTGGGACTTCCGTGACGCCGACCCGTGGTACCTGGAGCTCAACGGGTCACGCAAGGTCGCTGTCCAGGGGCGGCTCGCGAAGCCGAGCGTGCGATTGCGGATGCGCTTCGACGACTTCGCCGAGGTGGTCTCCAAGCGCTCGGCCCCGCCGATGCTCGTGGTCAAGGGCAAGCTGCGCCCGTGGGGCGACCCGCGCGTGCTGCTGAAGCTGCAGCGCCTTTTTGAGTAACGTCGCCGGCGATGCTCCGACAGGGACCCATCTCGCGCCTGCTTCACGGCGTCATCGAATACCTGGCCGGCGCGCTGCTCATCGCCGCGCCCTTTCTCCTGAGCTTCGATTCCGGCGCCGCGAAGGCGGTGTCGCTTGTGGCCGGCATCGTCGTGCTCGCCGTCGCGGCGAGCACCGAAGGGCCGACGGGGATGATCGCGTCGATCCCGCTCTCCGTGCACGTGCTGCTCGACTTCGGCCTGGCCGGCGTGCTCGTCGCGTCACCGTTTCTGTTCGGCTTCTCCGGCGAGACCGCGCCCACCGCGTTCTTCATCCTGCTCGGGGTCGCGCACCTGCTCGTCACCATCGGGACTCGATTCAAGACTGGCGCCTCGGGCGTCGCCTGATCATCTAGCCTCTCGCGCCGCATGGGTTCCCTGGTCCTGCCCTCCCGCTACGACGGCGTCATCCTCGAGCTGACGCCGGTGAAGCATCCGTTCGACGGCGACTTCGCGGTCGTGCCGGCGTGGGAGGCGAAGCTGACCGCGGCCGGCATCGAGGCCAGCGCGGTGTGCCCCGAGTCGGAGTCCGCCGACCAGACGCTCGCCGAGTTCTTCGACGAGCTCTACGACAACATCCGTGGCTGGGAGGACGTCCGCCACTGGGAGTCCCACATGGGGAAGATGAAGCTCGACGTCAGGCACGACGGCATCAACACCGTCCACGTCGCGGTCGCGCTCGAAGGCGGCGGCGTCACGCCGCGCTGGCACCTCGTCGGCGACGTCTTCGTCGACCCGGGGCTCTTCGGTCCGCTCGCCTCGAAGGCGCGCATCTTCGCCGCCGAGTCGATGCCCGGTGCCGGCGCCGACGCCGGCTGACGAAGCGACTACGAGGGATCCTCCAGCAGCGCCCGCACCGCGGTGACTCCCGCCGCGATCGTCTGGGTGTAGTCGCGCTCGCGCTCGGAGAGCATCCGCATCGCGAGGCCGTCCCCCAGCGAGAAGATCACGTCGACGACCGCCTCGGGCTCGCCGCGGAGATGCAGCACGCCCTCGGCCTCCTTGGCGCGCAGCAGGTCGGCGACCTGCGCGCGGACGCGGCGCAGCAACTCGGCGAACTCGGCCGCGATGTCCTCGTGGCGGCGCGAGAGCGTGAAGAGCTCGAAGACGACGATGACGAAGCCCGGGTCTTCCCGGACCATGTCGTCGAGGCTCGCCACGAGCCCGGCGATGAAGTCGTCGGCCGTCCGGGCCTGGCCGAGGCGCGCGTCGAGCGCCTCCATGCGCACGTCGCAGTCGCGGCGCACGACCTCGACGAGCAGGCGCTCCTTCGTGCCGAAGTAGTAGTGCAGCAGCCCGCGCGAGACGCCCGCCGCGCGCGCGACGTGGTCGAACGTCGCGCCGGCCGCGCCGCGTTCGGCCACGGCAGAGCGCATCGCGTCGACGATGCGCCCGGCCTTTTCGCCGGCCAGCTGACGCTCGGTCCGCGTTGCCGCTTCCATGCTGCGCGGGAGCGTATCCGCCAGGCCAGGCGTGGCGGAGCCGGCCATGTGGCCGGCGCACAGGCCAGCCCCGTGGCCAGCAACGACGAAGGCGCCCCGGAGGGGCGCCTTCGAAGCGCAGCTCGGGTGGGACGCCGCGTCAGCTGACGGGCTGCGTCTCCGGTGCGGCGGGGGCCGTGTTCGACGTGTAGTCGAACTCCTCCTCGGCGCCGAACAGCGCGTCGAGGAGCTTGTTACGCAGACCCTCGCTCACGGCCAGCGCGATAGCACCGCCGACGATCGAGATGAGCAGCAGCTTGCCGATTCCGCCCTTGCGCTTGGCCGGCTTGCTCGACTTCGGGGCATCGCGCAGGGCGTGCGTCGCGTCGCGCAGCGCGTCGGCGGAGCGCTTGAGGTCCTTATGAAGCTTCTTGTCCTCGAGGAGGGCCTTCGTCGGCGCCTTGCCGTTGTTGAGCCGCGAGTACGCGTTGCGGGCCGCCTCGACGGCGACGACGACGTTGTCGCGCAGCTCCGCGTCCTGCACGATCTTCTGCAGGTACGGGTTTCTCCCCGCGCTCTTCGCGGCCGCCGCGGCGGCGCCGGCCTTGTCCTTTGCACCCATCTTCACTCACCTCAGGTCGCTTGCGTCTCAGCGTGCTCTTGAGCATATACCCGGTCACCTGAGCGATCAGCAGCTTTTGCACCGTTGCGCCGGGTGGCGACCTCGGGCGGCGCGGGCTCCAGCGCGAGCGCGAGCACCTCGTCGATCTGGCTGACGAAGTGGAAGGCGAGCTTCTTGCGCAGGTGCTCGGGGATCTCCTCGATGTCGGCCTCGTTGAGGTCCGGGGCGATGATCGTCGTGATGCCGTTGCGCTGCGCGGCGAGCGCCTTGTCCTTCAGGCCGCCGATGGGCAGCACCTGCCCCGTGAGCGTGATCTCGCCGGTCATCGCGACGTCGTCGCGGATCTGTCGCTCGGAGAGCAGCGACACCAGCGCGGTCGCCATCGTGATGCCGGCGCTCGGCCCGTCCTTCGGGATCGCGCCCGCCGGCACGTGGATGTGGAGATCGTGCTTGGCGAACCAGTCGTCGGGCAGATTGGGCGCGAGCTCGCGCAGGTGGACGCGCACGTAGGACAGCGCGGCCTGGGCGGACTCCTTCATGACGTCGCCGAGCTGTCCGGTGATCAGCAGCTCGCCGTCGCCCTCGTACGCGGTGGCCTCGATGAACAGGACGTCGCCGCCGACCGGGGTCCAGGCCAGGCCGGTCGCGACGCCGGGCTGGCGGGTGCGCCGCTTGGCCTCCGAGTGGTAGGGCTGGCGGCCGAGCAGCTCGCGTGCGCGAGCCTCGGAGATCGAGCCCTTCGGCTTGTTCCCGTCGGCGACCTTGCGGGCGATCTTGCGCGCGACCGCGCCGATCTGGCGCTCGAGCTCGCGCACGCCGGCCTCGCGCGTGTAGTCGGCGATGATCGCGCGCAGCGCCGCGTCGGTGATCCGCAGCTGCGTCTTCTTCAGCCCGTTGCGCTCGGCCTGTCGCGGCAGCAGGTAGCGCTTGGCGATCTGGAGCTTCTCGTCGGCCGTGTAGCCCGCGATCTCGATGATCTCCATCCGGTCGCGCAGCGGCCCCGGGATCGTGTCGAGCGTGTTCCCCGTCGTGATGAACATGACCTTGGACAGGTCGAAGGGCAGGTCGAGGTAGTGATCGCGGAAGTTCTGGTTCTGCTCGGGATCGAGGACCTCGAGCATCGCGCTGGCGGGATCGCCGCGGAAGTCCGAGCCCATCTTGTCGATCTCGTCGATCACGAAGAGCGGGTTGTTGGAGCCGGCGTCGCGGAGCGCGCGGATGATCGTGCCGGGCATCGCGCCGATGTAGGTGCGGCGGTGGCCGCGGATCTCCGCCTCGTCGCGCACGCCGCCGGCGCTGATGCGCTCGAACTCGCGGCCGAGTGCACGGGCGATCGACTTGCCCAGCGAGGTCTTGCCGACGCCCGGCGGCCCGACGAGGGAGATGATCGAGCCACGCGAACCCGTGTCCCGCCCACCCGCCAGCTTGCGCACGGCGAGGAACTCGAGGATGCGTTCTTTGACCTGCTCGAGGCCGTAGTGGTCTTCGTCGAGCACCTGGCGGGCGTGGCCGAGGTCGAGGTTGTCCTCGGTCGACTTGTCCCACGGCAGGGACGCGATCCACTCGAGGTACGTGCGGATGACGCCGTGCTCGGCGGCCGCCGGCGGCAGGTTCTCCAGGCGGCCGAGCTCGCGGTCAGCCTGCTTGCGCACGTCCTCGGGGAGATCGATCGCCGCGAGCTGCTCGCGCAGCTCGTTGGCCTCGGCCGCCGACTCGTCGAACTCGCCGAGCTCCTCCTGGATCGCCTTGAGCTGCTGGCGCAGGACGAACTCGCGCTGCGTGCGGTCCATCTCGCTCTGGACCTGGCTCTGGATCTCCGTGCCGATCGAGATGACCTCGAGCTCACGCGCGAGCAGCTCGGTGAGACGGCGCAGGCGTTTGGCGACGTTGGTCTCCTCGAGCAGCTCCTGCTTCTGCTCGGTCGGCAGGCGCAGGGAGCCCGAGATGAGATGGCTGAGCGCGTTGGGCTCGTCGACGTTGGCGACCGCGACCTGCAGCTCCTCAGGGAGGTACGGCACGGCCTCGACGATCTGCGAGAACGTCTGCTGGACCGAGCGCATGAGCGCCGTCAGCTCGGGGCTCTCCTCGACGACGTCGGGCAGCTCGGAGATCTCGGCGACGAGGTAGGGCGTCTCGCGCACCCAGTTGTCGATGCGCACCCGCTGCGCGCTCTGCACGAGCAGCCGCAGCGTCCCATCGGGCACGCGCATCATCCGCGCGATGACCCCGACGACGCCGACGTCGTAGAGCTGGTCGGGCGAGGGCTCCTCGGCGTCGCCGTCGCGGCTGGCGACCATGACGATCATCCGGTTGCCTGCGAGCACGTCGTTGACGAGCTGCACGGAGCGCTCCTGGCCGACCGCGAGCGGCGTGAGCGTGTCGGGGAACGGCACGGTCTCGCGCAGCGGCAGGACCGGCACCGTCTCGGGCAGCTCCTGGCGCATGCCCACCTCGATCTCGCGGGCCTCGCTGGTGTCGGTGATGACGTCGATCACGACTCGGTGATCCTGGGCGGCGAGCTGCTGCGGCCGTGTTCGATCGGCACGGAGCGCTTGCGCTCGTCGTCGTCCGCGAGCGGTAGCTCCACCCGCAGGATGCCGTCCTGGTAGGTCGCCCGCGCCTGCTCGGCGATGACATCGGCGCCGAGCGCGATGGTGCGACGGAACGGGCCGTGCTCGATTTCGAGCTGCTGGTAGACGCGGCCCTCGGAGTCCGATGCGCCGCGCCGGTGGCCGGTGAGCGTCAGCTCGCGGCCCCGGATCTCGAGGCCCAGATCGCCGGAGTCGATGCCGGCGAGCTCGGCGTGCACGATCGCCCGCGGGGGATCGTCGGCGTAGAAGACATCGACGGCCGGAGAGAAGCCGGTGCGGCGCGTCGCCAGCCCGGCGCTGCCGAAGACGTCGCCGAAGAGCTCGTCCATCTCACGGCGCATGCGCTCGAAGTTGGCGAAGAGGTCTCGCTCACGGGGTGCCATCAACGGCGCACAGTACCCCCTTACCGACGCGGCTCACACGTCGTACACGGCGCCTTCGCGCGCGACCTCCACAGGACCGGAATATGTGCGCTGGGCCTCGGCGAGCGCATGCTCGTCGTCGCACTCGTCCGAGAGATGGGTGAGCACGAGACGCCGCGCGTTGCAGGCCGTCGCCACCTGGCCCGCTTCGGCGGCGGTCATGTGCCCCTGGGATGAGTCGGGGTCGGGCTCGGGCAGCGTGGCCTCGAGGATGAGCAGCTCGGTGTCCTGCGCGACGTCATCCAGTACATCGGTGTAGCGGTGATCGGCGCCGAACGTGAAGCGGCCGTCGCCCTCCTGTGACGTGACCTGGACGGCGTTGCAGGGGACGAAATGTGGAACCGGGACGAACCTGAACGCGAGGGTGTTCACCGAGACCGGCTGTGCGGGCTCGTACTCGGTGATCGCGAACGCCTTGTCCATCAGGTTGTCGTGCCCGCCGCCGCTGGCGAGCATCCGCAGCGGGCCGGTGCCGTCCGGGGGCAGGAGCAGGCGCGGACGCCCGGCGCTGCGCGGGCCGTACATGATCGCGCAGCCGAACGGCACGAGATCCATGAAGTGATCGGCGTGCATGTGGGAGATCGCGACGGCGTCGACTGCCGCGTAGTTACACACGGTGCGCAGCTTCGCGAAGACCCCGCTTCCGCAGTCGATGAGCGCGGTCGTCCCCTCGTCCTGCACGAGGTACCCGCTGCACGCCCCATCGGCGTCCGGCCACGAAGGCGACTTTCCCAGCACCGTCACTCGCATCGAGCGACATTATCGCCGCAGCCGCCGCGCGCCGGGCGCGGCTCGGCTGGTCAGCCGGCGCAGACCCCGTGCATCGACGCCTGCTCCTGCGCGCTGGGAAACGCCCACGCCACCTGCGCGCGGCGCTCGTTGCGGAAGTTGAACCGCAGCTGCTGCGGCGGACTCAACCCCTCCGGGGAGTTCGGCCGGAACGTCGCACACGGCTCGTCGAGATCGAGCGCACAAAGAAGGTTGGCGCGAAAGAAGCAGCCCTCGCACGTCACCTTCTTCGCCGTCTTGGTCCTCGCCATGCTCGCTGCTCCCGTTCCCCGTTGCTTGATGCTCACGGTCGCCATTCGACCATGAGCGAGCGGGCCCACGCAAGGGGTCAGGGAAGCCGTTTTCCGCTCGTGACGAGGTTTTGGATTCGGGCAGCCCGCAAATGGCGGACGAAACCCAGTCCCTCCCCCCACGAGGTTGCGGATATGCAAACTTCGCCCCCTCATGCAGCGCGGTTTCCGCTATCTGCGTAGAGAACTTTCGGATGCGCATCCTCCTCACCGGCATCAGCGGCTCGATCGGCTCGGCGCTCGAGCCCGCACTCACTCGCGCGGGTCACGAGGTGCGCGGCTTCGCCCGCGACACGGCGCGCGTGCGCACCGACGTGCCGGTGGTGCGAGGCGACGCGATCGACGGCACGGGGCTGGATGAGGCGCTCGACGGCATCGACGTCGCGTACTTCCTCATCCACTCGATGGAGGGGAGCGCCGGCTTCGAGGAGCGCGAGCGCGGCGCCGCCGAGACGTTCGTCGCGGCCGCCGGGCGCGCCGGCCTGCAGCGCGTCGTCTACCTCGGCGGCATCGTGCCCGAGGGACGCCCGTCCCGCCATCTCGCCAGCCGGCTCGAGGTCGAACGCATCCTCCTCACCGGCGTGCCCGAGGCCGTCGCGCTGCGCGCGTCGATCGTCATCGGCGCGCAGTCGCGGTCGTTTCGGTTTCTCGTGCACCTCGTCGAGCGCATGGGCGTGCTGCCCCTGCCGCGCTGGCGCGTGCACCGCACGCAGCCGATCGACGTGCGCGACGTCGTCGCCTTCCTTCTGTCGGCGGCGAGCACCCCGCATGCGGTGGGCGGACTGTCACTCGACATCGCCGGACCCGACGTCCTCACCTACGAAGCGATGATCGACCGCATCGCCGATCTCATGATCGTTCGGCGCTCGGCGCTGCGCTTCGGCCGCGACTCGACGCCCATCGTGGCGCCGGTCGCCGCGGCGATCGCGGGCGAGGACCCCGCGTTCATCGCACCGCTCATGGAGAGCCTCTCGACCGATCTGTTACCACGCGACGACCGCGCCGCCGCGCTGCTCGGCGTGCGCCTGCACCCGTACGACCGAGCCGTCGAGAGCGCGCTGCGCGAGTGGGAATCCACCGAGCAGCTGCGCGCGCGCTGACGGCGGGCGCAGCGACCGACCATCTAGGGTCCCTGCCCCATGTCCGTCGTCATCGCCAGCATCGATATCGCTGCGCCGCAGGAGACGGTCTGGGAATACATCATGGATCCCGACCGCATCCACGAGTGGGTGACGATCGTGCAGAGCATCGATCACGTCGACCGCGGCCCGATTCGCACCGGTTACCGCATGGATCAGACGCTGTGCATCCGCGGGATCAGCTTCAAGGTGCATTGGACGCTCGTGCAACTCGACGCGCCGAACTACGCACGCTGGGAGGGCCGGGGCCCGGCCCGCTCGCGCGCGGTGATCGAGGACCGGCTCAGCGAGCGCGACGGCGTAAGTCGTTTTCACTACCAGAACGAATTTCGTACTCCGCTCGGCCCGATCGGTGCAGTCGCTTCGCGCGCCTTCGTGGGAGGGATTCCCGAGAAGGAGGCGAACGCCTCGCTGCGCCATCTCAAGGAGATTCTGGAACGCGAGTCCTAACGGCGCGAACTCCCTGCTGGCGCGGGGAAACTCTCAAATTGAACGGTCGAGGACAGCCAACTGGTACGCTCGTCATGGTAATTGGACGAGGTACCAAATCGGGGAAAGGGATATGGCAGACTTTCTAGATGAGAAGCGAAATGAGATCGGCGCGCGACTGAAGGAGCTCAAGCCGCTCGTCGACGAGTACACGCGGCTCGAGGCGGCGGTCGCCGCGCTTGATGGCGTCTCGACGAACGGGTCATCTGCCGGCACGCGGACGGCGCCGACGCGCTCGACGAAGTCCGCGCGCTCGACGAAGGCGGCACCGTCACGCCGGCGCGGCGCGACAGGCAAGCGGCGTGGCCGTCCGAAGGGCAGCGGCACCCGTGGCAACGAGGCGCTCGCGCTCGTCAAGGCACACCCCGGGATCACGATCCCGGAGCTCGCCGACAAGATGGGCATCAAGCAGAACTACCTGTACCGAGTGCTCCCCGGCCTGGCCGAGGACGGACACGTCAAGAAGGACGGGCGCGGCTGGCATCCCAAGGATGCCGCTTAGCCCAGCGGTGCGGGAGCCGGCCGTGTGGCCGGCGGAGGCGGGACCCCGTTGTGGTGAGAGGTTGGACGTTCCGGCGTAGACCTATTTCGGGATTCGCCTTTTCGTCCGACCCGACTCACACCAGCCCGAGCTCCGTCACAGCCGCCCGCTCGCCATCGAGCTCGGCAACCGTCGCGTCGAGCTTGGACTGGGCGAACTCGCCGATGTCGAGGCCCTGCACGATCTCGTACTCGCCGCCGCTCACGCGCACGGGGAAGCTCGAGATGATTCCCTCGCTCACGCCGTAGGAGCCGTCGGACGCGACGGCCATCGAGCGCAGGCCCTCGGCGCCCAGGACCCAGTCGCGCACGTGATCGATCGCCGCGTTGGCTGCCGATGCCGCCGAGGACGCGCCGCGCGCCTCGATGACCTCCGCCCCGCGCTTGCCCACGCGCGGGATGTAGGTGTTCTCATACCAATCCATATCGACGCAATCGACCGCTTTTTCACCATTCACGGTTGCGTTGAACAGGTCGGGGAACATCGACGGTGAGTGATTGCCCCAGACGACGAGATCTGAGACCTCGTCGACGCCCACTCCGAGCTTCTCGGCGAGCAGCGCGACGGCGCGGTTCTGATCCAGGCGCGTCATCGCCGTGATGCGCTCGGCCGGGATGTCGGGGGCGTTGGACGCGAGAATCAGCGCGTTCGTGTTCGCCGGGTTGCCGACCACGAGCACCTTGACGTCATCGGCCGCGCCGGCGTTGAGCGCCTCGCCCTGCGGCTTGAAGATCGCGCCGTTGGCCTCGAGCAGGTCGGCGCGCTCCATGCCCTTCGTGCGCGGCCGTGCGCCGACGAGCAGCGCGATGTTGACCCCGTCGAACGCGGCGGCCGGGTCGTCGTAGATGTCCACCGACGCCAGCAGCGGGAACGCGCAGTCGGTGAGCTCGAGCTTCGTGCCCTCAGCGGCCTTGATGGCCGGCGGGATCTCGAGCAGCTTCAACGCCACAGGGGTATCGGGACCCAGCAACTGGCCGGAGGCGATCCGGAACAACAGCGCATAGCCGATCTGGCCGGCCGCGCCGGTAACGGCCACGTTCACAGGGGCGATCCCGATCATGCATTCATCTCCTCGATTACGGCGTCGGCGAACTCGCGTGTGCCGACTGCGGTGGGGTCCGTACGAATGAGCTTCAGATCGTATGTGACCTTGTCGCCTTTGCGTATGACCCCTGCGATCGCGTTCTGGAGCGCGCGCGCCGCGGCATGCTCCTTCAGGTGGTCGAGCATGTAGACGCCCGACAGCATGATCGCCGTCGGGTTCATGCGATTGGTCCCCGCGTACGTCGGCGAGGACCCGTGCGTCGCCTCGAATACGGCGGCCTGCGTGCCGATGTTCGCGCCGCCCGCCACGCCGAGTCCGCCGATCATCGCGGCGCACAGGTCAGAGACGATGTCTCCGTAGAGGTTGGGCAGCACGATGACCTCGAAGTCCTCGGGATACGTGATCAGCTGGTTGCAGAGGTTGTCGATGATGCAGTCTTGGAACTCGATCGCCGGGTAGTCCGCGGCGACCGCGCGCGCGACCTCGAGGAACAGGCCGTCGGAGAACTTCATGATGTTGGCCTTATGTGCGGCGACGACCTTCTTGTAACCGTGGGTCACGGCGTACTCGAACGCGTGCCGGACGATCCGCTCGGAGCCGAACACGCTGATCGGCTTGATGGAGATGCCGGCGTCGTCGCGGACGGTAGAGCCGAGCTCGGCGAGCACCTCGCGCAGGCGGGCGTTCTCCTCGGTGCCGCGCTCGAACTCGATCCCCGCGTAGAGATCCTCGGTGTTCTCGCGCACGATGACGAGGTCGGTCTCGGGGAAGCGGGTGCGCACGCCTTCAAAGGCCTTGCAGGGCCGCACGCAGGCGTAGAGGTCGAGCTCCTTGCGCAGCAGCACGTTGATCGAGCGAAAGCCTGAACCCACCGGCGTCGTCGTCGGCCCCTTGATCCCGACCCCGGTGCTCTTCAGCGACTGAAGCGTGGCATCGGGGAACGGATTGCCGTGCCTGGTGTACTCGTCGATGCCCGCCTCGTGGCGGTCCCAATTGAAC